>NZ_AP023415.1:1200000-1501009 GCF_018326305.1 Vescimonas fastidiosa | reverse complement strand
GGATGTAAATATGCAGCAGATCATATTTCAGATGCTGAAAAAATATATTCCGCCGATTACATGCCTTGATGATGGCGCTGCGGCTGTCGCTGGTGAAAAACAGCACGCCGATGTCGGAGCGATTGGTTTCCACATCCTGCAGCACCTGATCCATGTTGCCCTCAAAATAGCCCAGATGATATTTCTGATTCTTAGGCTGGCATACAATATGCTCAAAGGCATCGATTCCGGAGACATGGTGCAGGGAGGATACGCAAAAATACTCGCACTCCCCCTTGTGGTTTTTATACTTGTCATCCAAATCCTGGTAGATATTTGTCAGCAGCTGTGTATCCTTCAGGAATGCCTCTCCCTGGCGCGTCAGCGATATGCCCTTGCTGGTTCGCTCAAAAAGAACCATGCCATATTCCCGCTCCAAATTTCGGATCGACTCGGATAGACTGGATTGGGAGATGAACAGCGACTCTGCTGCCTTGCCGATAGAGCCTGCCTTGCTGACGGCCCGGACATATAGTATTTGCTTCAATGTCATCGTTTTCACCTCATACTTGCGCTGCTGCCGCAGACGGAGACCTCACGCCACTGTTTGCCCCAACCGACACCGCTGGAATGGTAATTGCGGGACATTTTTCTGATTTTAGCATCATTCTTGTTAAAAAGCAACCTCCGACATTCTAAATTAACCTCCCAAAAACCCTGTTTTTACCTGAAAGCCATCGGTCTTACCGATGGCTTTACATCGCTTATTTGTTCTTCAAATTCTACGGGTGCAGGCGTATAATGAGTTCACGCAAAATACCACCCATGGAAAAGAACCGGACTGCTTGTCCGTATCGACCCATGGAGGGAGCGACCCTGAAAGGAGGAGCCTATGATAGCCGAACACGCGCAAACCGCCACCGAGGCCCCCGTTGTTTTACAGTGTGTTGACCTGTGCAAGTGCTATAACGGTGTTGTACAGGCCGGCGATCATATTAATTTCAGCTTGCGCCGCGGTGAGGTGCACGCCTTTCTGGGGGAAAACGGTGCGGGAAAGAGCACACTGATGAAAATGCTCTACGGCATCGAGCAGCCCGATGAGGGGCAGCTGTTCCTTTCCGGCGAGCCTGTGGTGCTGAAGAGCCCCGCGGACGCCATTGCCCACGGCATCGGTATGGTACACCAGGAGCTGATGCTGATTCCGCACCTGACGGTGGCGGAAAACATTACCCTGGGGCAGGAGGTCAGGACCAGATGCGGACGGCTGAAAAAGCAGGAGGCGTCACGCAGTATCCGGGAGCTGGCCGCCTCCTATGGCTTAGACATAGACCCTGATGCGCTGGTGGACAAGCTGACCATCGGGCAGCGCCAGCGAGTGGAGATCGTCAAGCTGCTGTATCGTAAGGCGGACATTTTGATTTTCGACGAGCCCACCGCCCTGCTGACGCCCCAGGAGTCCGACGCGTTGTTTGATGTGCTGCGCCGTCTGCGGGAGCTGGGCAAGTCCACGATTTTCATTACGCATAAGCTGCGGGAGGTCTATCAAATTGCAGACCGCATGACCGTGATTCGGCAGGGCCGGATCATCGGCACCACCACCCCTCAGGAAACCGGCATGGAAAAGCTGACGCAGATGATGGTGGGCAAAACGGTTCCCACCGGGCGCCGCCGGCCCCATCCCATTGGGGCGGAAGAGGTGCTGCAGGTAAAGGACCTCAGCGTGCAGAGCCGTGGCGGCGCCGCTGTGCAAAATGTCACCTTTTCCATTCGCTCCGGCGAGGTGCTGGGCGTAGCGGGCATCGAGGGCAACGGGCAGACGCCCCTGGCGCAAGCCCTTCTGGGCCTTTGCCGCCCCTCCTCCGGCAGCATTCTCCTGGACGGACGGGAGATCACCGGCCGCTCGACCAAGCAGATTCGGGATGCCGGCGTGGGCAGTATTCCCGATGACCGGCAAGGCATGGGCCTCATCCTCAGTATGCGGCTCTTTGAAAATATGCTGCTGAACGCCTACGACGAAAAGCCCTATGCCAAAAGCCCGCTGCTGGAGGACTGGATGGCCGCCCGCCGTGATGCGCAGGCTAAGATCGCCGATTACAGCATTGCGGCCACCAATGAGTCGGTTGTGGTCGGCACCCTCTCCGGCGGCAATCAGCAAAAAATCGTCGTCGCCCGGGAGCTTGACCGGGGCTGCCGGATGCTCATTGCCGCGCAGCCTACCCGGGGCGTTGATATCGCCTCGGCGGATTATATCCAGGGCCGCATTTTGGCAGCGGCGGAACAGGGCTGCGCCGTGCTGCTCATTTCCAGCGATCTGGATGAGCTGATCAAGGTCTCGGACCGGATCATGGTGCTGTTCCGCGGGCAGATCATGGGATTTGTGGATGCAGACAACGCCACCCGTGAGGCCTTAGGACGCATGATGCTGGGCGAAGCCCACTGACCTTCCCTTATTGATCCTGCTGCCGATTAAACGGCAGCTTAGAACCAACCGTGCAAAAGGAGGAACTAAGATGAAGTTTACAAATGTGAAAAAGTGGCTGGCCATGCTGCTGGCGGTCTGCTCAATGCTGTCCCTGGTGGCCTGCGGGAAGTCCGACAAGGATTCGGCAGGTGACGATTCCAAGAAAGGCACCAAGGTCGCCGTTGTGTTCTCTTCCAGCGGACTGGGAGACAAGTCCTTTAACGACGCACTGTATGACGGCATGAAGAAGGCGGAGAGCACCATGGGCATCCAGTGGGTATATTCCGAGCCCAAGGATGACGCCGAGTACGAGGGCCTGATATCCGGCTATGCCGACAGCGGAGACTGCGACCTCATCATCTGCCTGGGCGGCAGCCAGAGCTCCAGCCTGGAAAATGTGGCCCCCAACTATCCGCAGCAGAAGTTTGTGATCCTGGACGCTGTGGTGGAGGGTGACAACATCCGCAGCTACACATGGCGCGATCAGGAGCTGGGCTTTTTGGCCGGCTTCCTGGGTGCCAGCCTGTCCGACACCAATACGCTGGGCTTTATTGGCGCCCACGACATCCCCCTGTGCAATCTGGGCGCTGCCGGTATGATTGCCGGAGCCCACTATGCCAACCCTGACTGCCAGGTGCTGGTGGACTATGCCAACGGCTGGGCAGAGGTCAACGGCTGCTATGAGCTGGCCACATCCATGCATGAGCAGGGCGCCAGCCTGCTATACCACACCGCCAGTGCCGGCGGCCTGGGTATCCTCAATGCCGGCAAGGAGAAGAACTTCCTGACCATCTTCTTTGACGGCAACCTGAATGCAGACGCCCCCCAGACCAACATTGCCAGCGCCATCCGGGACTTCCCCGCTTGCGCCCAGGAAGCGATTCAGGATGTCATTGACGGTAAGTTCACCGCCGGCGCCATCGAAAAGGGCCTGGCAGAGAACAGCCTGTACCTGGATTTTGACGGCTCTGCCTATCAGATCCCCGCTGATGTGATGGAGAAGTACAATGCGGCGGTGGCTGCCATCAAGGACGGCACCATCGTGGTTCCCAGCACCATTGAAGAAGCAAAGGTGTGGAAGGCGGCGTAAATCGCCAAGTACACAACACGGGGCTGAAGGCCTGCCTGGCCTTCGGCCCCGAGCCTTATCGGCAGAGATAAATCATCTGCGCAAGGAGGGACACTGTGAAAAAAACAAGGATTCGATTGTCGCTGTTTTCGTTGGTTCTGGCGCTGGTGCTGTTCGGGCTGACCATACGGCTTACCGGGCGGGATCCTCTGGCCGTATATTGGAGCATACTCACCGGCTCCTTCGGCAGCACCAAGAGCTTTCTGAATGTGCTGGCATATATGCTGCCGCTGATCATGACCGGTCTCGGCGCGGCGGTGGCCTTCCAGAGCGGTGTTTTCAACATCGGCGGTGAGGGACAGGTGCTGGTGGGCGGTCTGGCCTCCGTTATTGTGGGCCTGACGGTGCCGCTGCCGGCGCCGTGGGGCTGGCTGCTGGCACTGCTGGCGGGCTTTGCAGCCGGCGCTCTGTGGGCACTCCTGCCCACCCTGTTTGCCGGGCGAAACCTGACCTCACTGTCCGTGGCCACCATTATGATGAACTCCATCGCCGCCCTGCTGACGGAGTATATCGTCAAAAGCTATTTTCAGCGTCCCGGTGCCAGCAACACGGAGACCGTGGTTGTTAACGAGGGCAGCATTTTGCCGCGCATTTTCCCCAGCACGCAGTTTAACTACGGCGTTCTTGTGGCGCTTTTTTGCGTAGTGGTCGTGACCTGGATGCTGTATAAGACCCCCTTTGGCTTTTCCCTGCGGGCCATGGGCAGCAACCCCCGTGCCATGCAGCAGGCCGGACTGCCGATCTATGGCCGGACGATTGCCGCCATGTGCATCAGCGGCGGTCTGTTTGCCCTGGGCGGGTCCATCCAGTGCCTGGCGGTATATAAGCGCTTTGTCATGGGCTTCTCCCCCGGATACGGCTGGGACGGCATTACCGTGGCCACCCTTGCCATGAATTCGCCTGTGGGTGTGCTGCTGAGCGCCTTCCTGTTCGGAATGCTGCGCTCCGCCTCCATCAGCATGAGCCTGACCAGCCAGGTGACAACGGAGATGATCTCCGTGCTCCAGGGCTTTATTGTCATGCTGGTGGCCTCTCCGGATGTGTGGAATGTGCTGGGCCACCTGTGGCAGCGGCTCAAGAGCTGTGTCGGCCGGGGCCGGAAACAGGAAGGAGCTGCTGAATAATGGATTTTTGGATCTCATTTGCCAACTTTTTTGCCTCTGCCATCCGGCTGACCGCACCCATTGCACTGGGCACCCTGGCCTGCACCATCAGCGAGCGGGCCGGCGTCATCAACATCGGCATTGAGGGCTCCATGCTCTTCAGCGGCTTTCTCGCCGCCGTGGGCGCCTACTATACGGGCAGCCCCTGGGTAGGGCTACTGTGCGGCTGCGCCGCCGGTGCATTTTTGGCGCTGATCCTGGGGGTGCTGGCCATTTACTGCAACGGCCAGCAGATCGTGATCGGCATCGGCCTCAACCTCTTCGGCCCGGGCTTTGCCTATATGCTGATGCGCGCCCTGTGGGACACCACCGGCATCTCCCCGTGGGTGGAGGGCTTTCAGGCCGTGAATATCCCCCTGCTCTCCCGCGTCCCCATAGCGGGCACCATGCTCAGCGGCTACCCGGCCTGCATCTATCTGGGCCTGCTGGCGGTGGCGGTTATGCAGTATCTGCTGCATCGAACCGCCTGGGGCCTGCGGATTCGTGCCGTGGGCGAAAACCCCGCCGCCGTGGCCACCCTGGGCATCAATGTCTACCGCCTGCGAATGCGTGCGGTGCTTCTGGGAGGTGTTTTTGCCGGCATGGGAGGCGCTGTCATGTGCCTCAGCTCCGCCAATGTGTTTGTCAATGATATGTCCGCCGGGTCCGGCTTTATGGCCTTTGCCGCCAACCAGTTCGGTCAGTGGTCTCCCGTCGGCGGCTATCTTGCCACGCTGCTGTTTGGCGTGATGCAGGCGCTGCGGATGCGCCTGCAGAGCTTCGGCATCGCCACGCAGCTGACCCAGATGCTGCCCTATCTGGCCGCGCTGATCGGCATCAAGCTCACCGGTATGCGGATGCGGGCGCCGGCGGCCAATGGCACCCCCTATCCCCATCCGCTCTCCGCTCCCTGTCTGCGCCGGAAAAGCGCCGGGGAATCACAGTCGAAAGGATCGAAGGCATGAATATTACATTTCACGAATGCAGATATATCCTGCACCTGAAGGATTATGACAGCGGTGTCTTTTTCTACCGCGAGGTACTGGGCCTGCAGCCCAACTATAACTGGTCCATCGTCCCCGATCAGAAGGGCTACCGCTTCTACATGGGCAGCGGACGGCTGGAGATCACCCAGATCCCCTTTACCCCCCGGCAGGGACGCAGTGAGTTTTTGGCCCAGTGCTCCGACCTGCCTCTGTGCATGGAGCGGATTTTGGAGGAAATGCCCCACATCGAGATCCTCTCTCAGGATGCCCGGCAGGTAACCCTCCGGGACACCGAAGGCAATCTGGTGCATCTGCTGCAGGACGACAGCCTCTGCAGCGGCGGCGATGTGGATAAAACGGATATGTTTACCGGCACCTTTACCGGCGTGCTTTATGAGGATGATTTGGCGGCGGCGCAGAGCTTCTACTGCGACCGGCTGGGGCTTCCGCTGCTGGAGCGGCAGGAGGACGCGCTGCTGCTTCAGGCCGGCGATGCACAGCTGCTGCTGCGCAGGCGTCCGGCAGGCTGCACCCTGGGCCCGTCCATGATCGGCCTGGAGGCCAGCAGCGTCAACAAGCTGTATGACCGCTTCAGCCAAAGCCCGGACTATAAGGAGGCCGGGGTGCTGCGTGACACGGACTTTGATGCGCGGCGGCTGTTCCAGATGTACGACCCCAGCGGCAATGTGGTGGAGATCTACGCCTACCTGCGCAATGTGCGAGAGGAAATTTTGATGCACTGATTATAGAAAGGGAAAAATATGTGGCGCAAAGAATACAGGATCGTTTATTATTCCTGGGAGTTTGACACCCTGCAGTCCTTTTATCGGGATCTGCTGCGTCTGCCCCAGATGTATGGCTGGTACACCAGCCCGGTGGATCGCGGCTGCAAGTTCAAGATCGGAGACAACCGCCTGGAATTGATCTGCCGCCATCCCACCCTGCCCCAGGGCCCTGCGGGAATGCGGTTAGAGGCAAAGGACATTGAGCTGTGCTACGCCAACCTGAAAAAGGAGCCTCGGGTCACCGTTATCCGCCCCCTGCAGGCTCATCCGTGGGGCGAATACAGCTTCTGCATCAAGGACCCCGTGGGCAACTGGGTGGAGGTCTACCAGCGCTCCGAGCAGTATCGGCCCATGGGGGCCGATGACGGCGGCTGCTACTTTACCGATGAGTATACTGCCATTCTTTTTGCGGAGGATCTGGAGAAGATCACCGCCTTTTACCGGGATTCCATGCAGATGCCCGTGGTCACCTCCTGGGATCGGGGTCCCGAGGATCGGGGCTGCCGCCTCCGCTCTGCCGGCGGCTTTACGGACATTCGGCAAAAGACGGAGAATACGCCCCAGGGTCCTGCGCTGACCACCATTGAGGCCGAGGATGTCAACGCCTGCTTTGCGTGGCTGGAGAGCCGCGACGATGTGGAGGTGCTGCTGGGGCTTACCGATACCTGGTACGGCGACCGGATTTTCCAGATCTGCGATGAGGAAAAGAATGTGGTGGAGGTGCTGGCCTATCGCCGCAATATGAAAAATCGGGACACGCTGCCGCAAGAGGATCCGTCATGAGGGAAAGGATACTGATTCGAAACGCGGATGCTGTGGTGACCTGCGATCCGGCGGATCGGGTGCTCTACAACAGCGACATTCTCATCTGCGGCGGCCGCATTGAAGCGGTGGGAAGCAACCTTGCCGCCGGTGACGCCCAGATCATTGATGCCGCAGGTAAGTATGTTTATCCCGGCCTTGTTAATACACACCACCATTTTTTTCAGGCCTTTGTGCGCAACCTCATGACGATTGACCGCCCGGGGCTGACGCTGATGCAGTGGCTGGATGACATCTATAAGGTTTTCGTCCGTATCGACGGGGATGTGATTTTCTATGCCAGCGCCGCCTGTATGGCAGACCTTATTAAGCACGGCTGCACCTGCTCGGTAGACCACCAGTACTGCTATACACCGGCCACCGGCAAGCAGGGGGTGGACCGACAGATGGAGGCCGCCCGTCTGATGGGCTTTCGCTTTGTAGCCGCCCGCGGCACCAACACCCTGCCCCGCTGGAAGGGCAGCACCATTCCCGATGAGATGTGCGAGACAACAGCGGAGTACCTGGACGACTGCCAGCGTCTGCTGGCGCTCTATCACGACCCGGAGCCTTTCTCCATGCGGCAAATCGTGTTGGCCCCCTGCCAGCCCATCAACTGCACCGAGGACACCTTCCTGGAGACCATACGCCTGGCCCGCAGCGCCGGCGTCCATATGCACACCCATTTGTGCGAGGGGGAAAACAGCAGCATGGTGCGCCGCTTCGGCGTCCGCTCTCTGGAATGGTGCCGCCGCATCGGCTTTGTCGGCAGTGACATTTGGCTGGCCCATGGCCGGGAAACGCTGCCGGAGGAATACGCTCTGCTGGCGGAAAACCACATGGGCATTTCCCACTGCCCGGCCCCCACCATGCTGGGCGGCAGCGAGATTTTGGACATTCCCGGTATGCGCAAGGCCGGCATACCCATAAGCCTCGGCGTGGATGGCTGCGCCACCAACGACGGCTCCAATATGCTGGATACCCTGCGCCTGGCGTACCTGATGCAGACCTTTCTCAGCAAAAAGCGGGGCGGTTGTCCCTCTCCCTATGAGATGCTGAAGCTGGCCACTGTGGGGGGCGCTGAGATGATCGGGCGTCCGGAGCTGGGGCAGCTTGCCGCCGGGAAGGCGGCGGACCTCTTCATGGTCGATGCCCGGCGCCTGGAGTACGCCGGTGCTCTCCATGACCCCGCATCCATGCTTGCCAAGCTGGGCGTCACCGGCCCCGTCTGGCTGACCATGATCAATGGCCGTGTTGTTTATCGGGACGATCATTTGACCGGCGTAGACGAGGCGAAGCTGCTGCAAGAGGGTGAGCAGGTCTGCACCCGTGTGCTGCGGGATACCTGCGAGGCCTTTGCGCCCTATCGCCGCAATCCGCAATAGGAGGATACGAAAATGTCATATCTGGACTTTCAGCTGCTTCTCTATGTGTCGTCGGAGCAGTATGAGCCTTGCCGTACCTTTTACGAGCAGGTATTTGCGACACAACCGTTCTATGGCTGGGACGAGGGGCCGGAGGACCGGGGCGTTAAGTACGATCTCGCCGGCACAAAGCTGGTGCTGCTGACCCAGGAAAATCCGTTCCCCACCTCCGGCGCCGTACATTTCCAGCTGCAGGTGCCGACTCTGGAGGACATCTACCCCCGGGCGCAGGCAGCCGGGGCCGTCACCCAGGAGCCTTTCTTCCGTCCCTACGGCTGGCATATGTTCCGCATGGCGGACCCGGCGGGAAATCACATCAATATTTATACCGTGCCAACCGCCGCCGAATAAAGCGCACCGAAACCGTAAAAAGCTAAGGGAGGCAGCTTACGAAACAGAACCGTTTCGTAAGCTGCCTCCCCTTTTTCGTTTTTAATTGCCAAGGCTCACGGCATCACCCGGCGGGCCACGCGGATAAAGTCCTCCTTGCCGAAAATCACCGGCACCGGGTATACGGGGTTGGCCTCCGCTTCGGCCCAGGCGGCCATTTGGGGCAGGTCCTCCGGCCGAATACAGGGAAAGCGTTCGGGGATGCCCAGCGCCCGGTTCATGCGGTAAATGGCGTCAATAAATGCCCGGGCTTTCTCCGCCCGACTCCCTGCCGGGCACAGACCCAGCACATCCGCCAGCTCCGCCAGACGCTTGCAGGCCGCCGGGCCGTATGCCTCCAGCATCACCGGCAGCAGCACGGCGTTGGCCCTGCCATGGGGTACATCGTACAGCCCGCCCAGGGTGTGAGCCAGGGCGTGTACATTGCCCACGCTGGCCCGGGTGAAGGCAAAGCCCGCCCGGTAGGAGGCCGTCAGCAGCTCCTGCCGGGCCCGAAGATCGGTTCCGTCGGCACAGGCGGTTGGGAGATATTGAAAAATGGCCTTCACCGCCTGTCGGGCAAGGCTTCGGGTCTCCCGGGTGTTATAAAAGCGGCCGATGTAGGCCTCTACCGCGTGGGTCAGGGCGTCCAGGCCGGTCTCCGCCGTGACGCCGGCCGGCAGAGACACCGTCAGCGTCGGGTCCAAAATGGCCCACCGTGGAATCAGACACAGATCATTCACCGCATACTTGTGGTGGGTCTCGTCCGTAACCACGGCGGCGATGGTGGTCTCCGACCCGGTCCCGGCTGTGGTGGGCACCGCCGCAAAGGGGACGATTTTTCTGCGGACCTTCAAAAGCCCCTTCAGCTGCCCCACAGAGCGGTTGGGCCGGGCCAGCCGGGCCGCTGCGGCCTTGGCTGCGTCCATGGGACTGCCCCCACCGATGGCCACCATGCTGTCGCACCCCTCCGCCCGGAATTGGGCCACGATCTGCTCCACCGTCTCAATTTTTGGGTTGGCCGTGACGCCGTGGAAGCCGCTCCAGGCCGGGAGCTTTTCCGCCATGGCAGTAAATTCCGGTGCGGCGCATTGGCGGCGGCTTGCCACGATCATAGGCTTTTTGCACCCGGCGTCCGCCAGCAGCTCCGGCAGTCTTTGCAGGCTGCCGACTCCGGTGATGCATTCCGGCCTGCGCCAGGGCAGTACCCGGGCCCCCAGGCCGAAGCAGGCCTGAAACACCCGACAGTATATTTTTTTAAGCAGCATAATGCGCACATCCTTTCCATGGGCTATTATGCCGCATTTTAGACGGGATTGCAAGACGGAATGGGGAGACGGATATTGTAGCGGCGGAACGCTCCCGCCCCACCGCCCGGATTTGTACCGTGCCGGAGAGGTGGTCCCTCCAACAAAAAAACCGGAGCTCTCGCCCCGGTTTTGAAATTTTTATCCTGTCAGTTGGTCTCGATAAGCCCATATCCACCGTTGTTGCGGCGGTATACCACGCTCACCGTCTCCGTCTCCACATCCCGGAAAACATAGAAGCTGTGGTCCAGCAGGTTCATCTGCAGGATGGCCTCCTCGGTGCTCATGGGCTTCACGGTGAAGCGCTTGGTGCGCACCAGATCGTAGGCAGGCTCCTCCGCCACATCAAACTCCGCCGGCACCTCCGGCACCAGGGCCTCGGCCCGCAGATTCTTGGCAAGGCGTGTCTTATTTTTGCGGATACGGCGGTCGATGAAATTCACGGCCTCATCAATAGCGCTGCGCATATCGCCGTCGCGATCCTCCTCCTGGGCACGGAACAGTGTGCCGTTCTGGCTGCGAATGGTCAGCTCCACCACGCAGCGGTTTTTCTTCTCTACGGCGAAGGTCACAAATGCCTCGGCTTCCTCCGGGAAGTACCGATCCAGCTTGCTGATCTTCTTCTCGGCGTAGTCTTTCACGGAATCATTCAGGGGCACTTTCTTGCAGGTAAATGTGAACTTCATAGTTTTGGCTCCTTTCGCTTGTGTCTGTACCAAAAGGGTCGGGGAGGAGTTTCCCTTCATCCTTTTTTGCATTATACCACATCACTATGAATCTGAAAAGACATATATTTATTTTTGTGAAAAGTTAACAAAATTGTAATGATTCGTCTGTATCCGACCAAAGCCGACTTCCCTCGACAAAACCTCCTATTTACAAATTCTGCCCCGGGGGCTATCATAAGTCTCGGAAGCTTTCCAATATCCCACCCGCTTGGGCCGCTCTGTCTTTGATGGGGCGGCTCCTTTTTTTCTTGCCATTTTGCCGCGGGATTGCTATACTGGGAGTACCATCGGTTGGCAGGCGTGTTTGCCCTTGTCAACCGATGGTAAGTAAGAGAGGAGGTTTCCTATGAGTCATTTATCCCTTTTGGAAAACAACTATCGCCGCAAGCACTTAACTTGCGTGCGTCATATTACCCTGGACCCCACGGGCCCCGGCGTGGTGCGCATCCATATGATCCCGCCCCACTCCCAGTCCCCGGAGGACCCGTTTTTGCTGCTGCTCAACGGCGCGCAGCTTGTCCCGCTGAACTTCTCCTGGGCGGTGCTGCTGTCCGAGTTCATGTACTGCATGGAGCCCTATGCCGGCCTGGAGATCAGCGCCGATGACTGGGAGTCCATGCTGGAGCAGGCTGTCCGTGCGGTGAAGAAGGTCTATCCCTTTGTGAAGGCGTCCCTCCTCCGGGAGGACATGGGCACGCTCCTGCGCTCTCTGGTGGCCATTGCCCGGGGTCAGGAGCCGGAGGTGGAGGTAGCCCCCCTGTCTCTGGGTGAGTACGCGGATAAGATGTCCGCCCCGCATCGCATGGACCTGATGGTCAGCGCCATGACCCGGGACGGCCTGTGGCACTGCAATCAAAAGTGCCTGCACTGCTATGCCGCCGGGCAGCCCATGGGCGAGGTAAAGGAGCTGGACACCGCCCAGTGGAAGGAAATTTTGAAGCGCCTTCAGGCCGCCAATATCCCCCAGGTGACCTTCACCGGTGGGGAGCCCACGCTACGGGAGGACCTGGTGGAGCTGGTGGATGCCGCCCAGTGGTTCGTCACCCGGCTGAACACCAATGGCCGCCGCCTGACCCCGGAGCTGTGCAAGGCGCTGTACGAGGCCAGCCTCGACAGCGTCCAGGTGACCCTTTACAGCGACAAGGCCGCCGTGCATAACACCCTGGTAGGGGCCCAGGGCTTCGGTGACACCGTTGCGGGCATTAAAAATGCCGTGGCTGCCGGGCTCATCGTGTCCATCAATACCCCTCTGTGCAGCCTGAATCGTGACCTTGCCGATACCCTCCGCTTTGCCGCCTCCCTGGGCGTGCGGTACGCCACCTGCTCGGGCCTCATTCCCTCCGGCGCCGCCACCACCGGCGACAGTCTCGCCACCCGCCTTTCCGAGAGCGAGCTGGAGGATATTCTCCGCACCGCCGTGGACACCGCCCGGGGCCTGAACATGGAGCTGGACTTCACCAGCCCCGGCTGGCTCCCGGAGGAGAAGCTCCGGGCTCTGGGCCTGCAGCTTATCCCCTCCTGCGGGGCGTGCCTGAGCAACATGGCCATCACCCCCGACGGCACCGTGGTTCCCTGCCAGAGCTGGCTGGAGGGCGTGTCCCTGGGCAATATGCTTACAGACCCCTGGGAATCCATTTGGACAAATCCCCAGTGCGCCGCCATCCGTGCCGAAAGTGCCAAAATGGAGCATATCTGCCAGCTCCAAACCGGCAACCGAAAGGAGGCAGCCCAATGAAAAAGAAGCTTTTATCCCTCCTGATGGGCCTGCTCCTGGTGGCGGCTCTGCTCCCTGCCGCCGTGCAGACGGCCTGGGCCAGCGACTATGACTATATCCATAGCTACCAGGTGGATGTCACCCCCAACACCAATGACGGCAGCCTCTCTATCCTGGTCAGCTTTCAGTGGCAGGCCCTGGAGGACCTGCCCGCCACCAACAGCCAGCAGGGCGGCGTGAAGATCGGCATTCCCAACGGCTCCATTCGGGAGCTTACCGCCCTCAGCGGCGACATTGCCGACATTCAGAATGACAACAGCTATGTTTATATCGACTTCACCCACGATTTCCGGGCGGGCGAGGTTTTCAGCTTCTCCTATTCCTGGGTGCAGGAGTATATGTATACCCTGGACGGCAGCACCGTCCGCTATGAGTATACCCCCGGTTGGTTCGACAGCATCCGGGTGGGCTCTATGACCCTCATCTGGCATGACCCGGCGGGTGTCACCGGCACCGCCTCCGACGGCGATACCTACGGCGGCGACCATGTCCTCACCGCCACCGACATGGGCTACGGGGAAAAGCTGCCCCTGGCCGTTACCTACGATAACTGGCCCACGGCCCTGGACAGCCAGTATAGCAAGGACAACCTTCCCGGCGGCTATGATAATTCCTATTATGATGATGACAGCTCCCGCAGCAGCACTATCGCCACCATTTTCGGCTTCATCATTATGATCGCCGTCCTATGCTTCATCGTGTCCATACTCACCTCCGTAGGCCGTTATGTGGGCGGCTTCGGCACCCGGTATGTGTTCGTCAATGGCCTGTGGTACCCTCGGGGCCCCGGCGGCAGGCCCCGGCCCGGCAGCGTGGGTACCAAAACCCGGCCCCGCCCGCCCCAGAGCAGCGGCAGGAAGGGCGGCTTCGGCGGCGGCAGCCGCGGTGGCGGCTTTGGCGGCGGCGGCTTCAGCGGCGGCAGCCACTGTGCCTGCGCCAGCAGCTGCGCCTGTGCCTGTGCCTGCGCCTGTGCCGGCGGTGGCCGTGCCGGCTGCAGCGCCAAAAATCTCTACGGCGCCATACATCTGAATAAGGATTCCAGCGAAAAGCTGGGCTAAGACCGCAAAAAGCACCCCCACGGGGGTGCTTTTTGTGGGGACTGTCGAAAACCCCGCTGGGTTTTCCGACAAAAGGCTGAACCTCCCATCCGCCAAATGGATGGGAGGTTTCTTATTCACCTCACCCGAGCGCGGACTGCCGCTTCAAAAATGACAAGAAATACCGGGCCGCCGTGTTGGCTGCCGGGGGGGATTTTACCGCCGCGCCCAGCCGCCGGGATATGGGCTGCGCCAGGGGGATCACCCGCACCTGTCCCTCATATCCCGCCAGGGAAAAGGCCGACAGCACCGATACGCCCAGGCCCCCCGCCACCATGGACAGGATGGCCGCGTCGTCCGAGGCCGTTACCTCCACCCGGGCCGCGTCCTGGGGCAGCATCCGCTCAATGTATTGCTCCGGGCAGGAGAGAAAGGGCTCCTGCAGCAGCCGCTCCAGGGGTATGGTATCTTCCTTCCAGGAAAAGTCCGGCGGTACCACCGCCACCAGGGGCGCGTCCGTCAGGGGCGTCCAGTAAAAGCCCTTGCCGCAGGCCTCGTCCACCAGGGCCAGCTGGATGTTTTCCTCCTCCAGCTCTGCGGCCAGCTCGTAGCCCCGCACCAGCACATCCACCCGGATCTCCGGGTGGATTTTTCGGAATTTTCGCAGCAGCTCCGGCAGCCTTGCCCGGGCGATGCTGGCAAAGCAGCCAATGCGCAGGGTGTTCTCGTGGAGCTTGCCCCGGGCCGCCGCCTCCCGCCGCAGGGCATCCCCCGCGTCGATCACCGCCTGCATATAGGGCAGAAGCTGCTCTCCCTCCTCCGATAGCCGCACGCCGTGACTGCTGCGCACCAGCAGCGTGCAGCCCAGCTCGGCCTCCAGCCGATTCACCATGTGCGTCATGGCCGACTGGGTGTAGCCCAGCTGCGCCGTAGCCTTGCCAAAACTGCCGCACTGCACGGCTGTCAGCAGCGCGCGCAGTTTTTTGTCGTTCATAATTGCCTCTCTTTCCCATCAGCGAAGCCTAAAATACTCAGTGTATATTTTTCACAAAAAACTACAAATTATTTTTCAATATATCACAATTTCATGACCTTTTCAATCCTGCATCTGTTAATATTCTGCCAATTTTTCCATTTAGCTCATCAAGCAATTTGTCGACGTTCAATATTTGTCATGACTCAATAGAAAACATTCATTTCCATTGTCATGAAAAAAATGATACCCTTAATTTAAGCCTTGCATGACCAAGGTGGAAAGGGATAAGGATTTGAGGATAATAGAGGAGTATTGTATGAACGAAGAGAAGAAAAGCAATTTCTTCCGCGATGTGATCGTGGTAGGCTTCGCGCTGTTTTCCATGTTTTTCGGCGCGGGCAATGTGATTTTTCCGCCCTATTTGGGCATGGAGTCCGGCCAGCAGTGGCTGGCGGGCTTTTCCGCTTACTATATCGCCGACATCGGCCTGGCCCTGCTGGGTATGTTTGCCCTGCTGCGGGTAGGCAGCAGCGAGGCGGTGCTGCACCGGGTAGGCCGCGTCCCTGCCGAGATTCTCATGTGTGCCATCATTCTGTGCATCGGACCCATGGTGGCCATTCCCCGCACCTCCGCCAGCACCTTTGAAATGGCCATCGCCCCCAATCTGCCCGGCGTTTCCCCGGTACTGTTCTCCATTTTGTTTTTTGCCGTCATTTTGGCCCTGTGTATCAAGGAGTCCGCTGTGGTGGACATCGTGGGCAAGATCCTCACGCCTCTGCTGCTGGTGGGCCTGTTTGTCATCATTCTCAAGGGTATCTTCAGCCCCCTGGGCGATATCCTCACCGCCCCCAAGATCGCCAATGTCACCGTCACCGGCATCAAGTCCGGCTATCAGACCATGGACGCTCTGGCGGCCCTGCCCTTTGGCATCATCGTGCTGCAGAGCGTCACCGATAAGGGCTATACCGGCGGCAAGTCCAAGCTGCGCCTGGTAGGCGGCGGCGCCGTGCTGGCAGGCGTGCTGCTGCTGGCCGTGTATATGGGCCTTGCCTATTTGGGCGCCACTGTTTCCGGCCAGTATACCAGTGCCGTGGGCCGTGCCGAGCTGATTATGGCCATTGTTGGGGCGCTTTTGGGCAAGGGCGGCATGATTATCTTCGGCGCAGTTGTGGGCCTGGCCTGCGTCACCACCGCCATCGCCCTCACCAGCTCTGCCGCCGCTTATTTCTCCGAGCTGTGCCGGGGCAAGGTGAAGTATAAGGTGTTTGTGGTCATCATCTGCGTGTTCAGCGCCGTGGTGTCCAACCTGGGCCTGGACCGCATTGTTTCCATCGCCGCTCCGGTGCTGGATGTGGTGTATCCTCCTGCTCTGGTGCTGATTCTCATTTCCCTGGTGGTCCCCAAGACCTCCGATTTCGTCAGCCGGGCCGCCACTCTGGGCGCTCTGCTCACCAGTGTGCTGTGTACGGTGCAGCTGTATGTGGGCAAGCTCACCTTCCTGGAGGCGCTGCCCCTGTACGACCTGGGGCTGAGCTGGATTCTCCCCGCCGTCATCTTTGCAGCAGCGGCCGCCCTGCTGAACCCTCTCTTCCGTTCCAATCGGGCCGGCTCTCCGGAGCCCCGTAAGGAACTCTAACGGCCGTTTTTCAACATAAGCAAAGCCGCTCCTTCCGGGGCGGCTTTGCTTACGGCTTGGAAAAAATTGCGGAGCTTGCCCTCAGCGAACAAAAAAATACCCCGGAAACGCAGGGCTTCCGGGGCTTTTCCTCATGGCGCAGTGGGAGGGATTCGAACCCTCGTGCCGCTTTTGACGACAACACGATTTCCAGTCGTGCTCGTTATGACCTCTTCGATACCACTGCATATTCTTTTTGCTGCGAACAGCAAAATTTATTATACCAAATATTTGCCCATTGTCAATACATAAATGGTAAAAATCGAAACAAATTGTGGGCATGGCACCTTTTGAAAAGCACCATGCCCACCGCGGCTCCTCCGCCGGGATCACTCCAGTTTTTTCGCCACGGAGACCATGGCGCTGTCCAGGGCGTTGCCCATGCGCTGCATAGCCTGGCCCACAGCGGTCTTGCGGCATTTGGGCCGGGGACAGGCCACCAGCTCGGCGGTGACGCCCACCACGACACCCACGGCCATGCCGCAGAGAAATCCTTTTTTACACATTTTATTTTCACTCCTTTGACCTACGCCATCAGTATCTCCCGGTTTATGGGGAAAATACGGCGGGGGCGTTGCCAAATTCCGCCGTAGGGAGTATAATAAAAACTGTCGAAAATTCCTCCGGAATTTTCCGACAAAAGGCTTACAGTCTGCTGCGCGCATAATTTTGTCGCAAGACGGCAAAATTCCACACTTGCAGCCTGAGAGGTATTTTTCCCCATGCACATGTCACGGTGAAAAATGATTTCAATTTTTTGCCGCCTGCGGGCGGCAAACTCTGCGAGGCTTTTTATTTTTTAATACTATTCAAAAAAGGAGTATTTTTATGTCGATAGAGCGCCTGCAAGCGTGCATCCGCCGCCGTAAAACCCCGGTGGCGCTGGTACTGAACCCCGATGAGGAGCGGCTGGACGGTAAGTTTTTGAATAATTTCACAAATATGTACGGCGATTGCCCTATGGCCCACGCCGAGGCCCTGCGCTATCACGGGAGCCAGGCCATTTCCCAGACGGCGGAGCTGCTGCCGGCGGTGATCCTGCGGGCAGAGCCTTACCTGCGTCAAGGATTCATGGGGATGGATGTGCTTTCCAACCTGGTGAACATGGCGAAAAGTCAGGGGATGTACACCGTTGTAGACGCCCGGTGCGCCGGGATGGAGCCGTGGCTGGGGGGCGGCGTAAACGCCGATGCCGTGACGGTGCTGCCCTACGGCAGCGCAGAGAGCTGGGCGCCTCCGGAGGATAAGGCGGTGTTCGCCGTGCTGCGGACCCGGGACGCTGGGACCGGGTCGGTGCAAAACCTCATGGCCGGAGATCGTCAGGTATTTTTGGCCGCCGGAGAGCAGGCGGCCCGGTTTGGCGCCGGAGCTATGGCGGAGACCGGGTATAGCCTGGACATCAAGGACCTGCGCCGCCGGCTGAAGGACACCTTCCTGCTGCTGGCCTGCTGCGACGGGGACAACGCCTACCCGGCCTTTGACGAATACGGCCACGGGGCCATGATCGCAGACGAGAGCATCCAATATGCCCCGGACATGGCCGCCGCCGCACAGGAGGCCGTGGCCACCATGAAGAAAACCATTCAAGTACTGTAAGGAGAGCACCATGACCCGCATTTATTTAGTACGGCATGCGGAGGCGGAGGGGAACCTCTATCGCATCGCCCACGGCCATTATAACGGCCTCATCACCGCCCGGGGATATAAGCAGATCGCAGTTTTGCAGCAGCGGCTTGCACACATCCCCATCGACGCGGTGTACAGCAGCGACCTGTTCCGCACCTGCACCACGGCTACGGCGGCATATCTGCCCCGACACCTGCCCCTGCACACCGATCCGAATCTGCGGGAGGTGAACATGGGCGTCTGGGAGGGCCACACCTGGCAGTCTCTGCGGATGGAGGACGAGGCCCGCATCGTAGACTTTAACCGGCACTTAGACCGCTGGCAGGTGCCCGGGGGCGAGACGGCCCGGCAGGTGCTGGATCGTTTTCTCCCGGCGCTGACGAAAATTGCCAAGGAGAACGATGGCAAGACCGTGGCGGTATTCAGCCACGGAGCGGCCCTGCGGATGGTGCTGGGCACCCTGGAGGGCTATCCTCTCAGCGAGCTGGGCAGCACCCCCCACGGGGACAATACGGCCATCTCCCTGCTGGAGTATGACGAGGACGGGTTTACCGTGCTGTACCGGGACGACAATCACCACCTGATAGACGCGCACCTGTCCACCTTTGCCAAGCAGAAGTGGTGGAAGGATGAGCGGATGCTGGAGAGCGATATGTACTATCTGCCCATGACGGAGGCCCAGCGAAAGGCCCTGGGCATCGGCCCGGAGGGTCAGGGCATTGCCGTCCTGCACGGCGGTGAGCTGGCAGGGGGCGTGCAGCTTCTGCCGCAGAAGGAGCCCGGCGTGGGCTGGATCGGATACTACGGACTGCTGCCCGCCTGGCGGGGGCTGAACCGGGGCATCGGTCCCCTGGGCCAGGCCGTGCAGTACTACCGGGAGAAGGGTGTGGAGCACATCCGCCTCCACTGTCCCAATGAGGAGACGGAGAGCTTTTTCCGTCACTACGGGTTTGAAAAGACGCCCCAGGGCTACATGGACCTTTACATAGGATACGGAGAGCAGGTATGAGAGGAACGGAATTTCTGCCGGTGAGCCGGGAGGAGATGCGGGCTCGGGAGTGGTACTACTACGACTTTTTGGTGGTGATGGCCGACGCCTACATCGACCACCCCAGCTTCGGCAGCACCCTTATCGCCCGGCTTCTGGAGGCAGAGGGCTACCGGGTGGCGGTGCTGGCCCAGCCGGACTGGCACGACTGCACCCCCTTCACCGACATGGGAAAGCCTCGGTTTGGCGTGTTCATCGGCGGGGGCAACCTGGACAGCATGGTGGCCCACTACACCGTGGCTAAGCGGCGCCGGGACAAGGACCTCTATTCCCCCGGGGGTAAGATGGGCTGTCGGCCGGACCGGGCTACCATCGTGTATGCCAACCGGGCCCGGGAGGCCTTCGGAAGCGGCACCCCTATTATCATCGGCGGGCTGGAGGCGTCGCTGCGGCGCTTTGCCCACTATGACTACTGGGACGACAAGGTGCGCCGCCCCATTCTCTTTGATGCGCCGGCGGATCTGCTGGTGTACGGCATGGGAGAGACGGCCACCAAGGAAATTGCCCGGCGCCTTTCCAAGAAAGTGCCTGTGGAGGATATTACCGATGTCCGGGGGACGGCTTTTTTAAGCCAGAATGCGGAAAAATGCATATACCGGCCTGTGACGGTACCCTCCTACGAGAGCGTCCTGGAGGATAAAAAGGCATACGCCCTGGCCACCAAGCTCCAGTACGATGAAAATGACCCCATTCGGGGCTGCGGCGTGGTGCAGCCCTGTCAGGGGCGGTTTCTCATTGTGAATCCGCCCCAGCGCCCCCTGCCCCGGGAGGAGCTGGACAGGCTCTACGACCTGCCCTTTGTGCGAGAGGTGCATCCCATGTATAAGGAGCCCGTCCCGGCCATTGAGGAGGTGCGGTTTTCCATTGCCCACAACCGGGGCTGCTTCGGCGGCTGCAACTTCTGCGCGCTGACCTTTCATCAGGGGCGGATGGTCACCTCCCGGAGCATTGAGTCCGTTTTGCGGGAGGCGGAGATTCTTACGAAGGACCCGCAGTTCAAGGGCTACATCCACGATGTGGGCGGGCCTACGGCCAACTTCCGCCATGCCTCCTGCCCGGGGCAGAAGAAGCACGGCTGCTGTAAAAACCGAAGCTGTCTGGCCCCGGAGCCGTGCAAGAATCTGGATGCGGACCACTCGGAATACACGGAGCTTTTGCGGCGGCTGCGGGCCCTGCCGGGGGTAAAGAAGGTGTTCGTTCGCAGCGGCATCCGCTACGACTATATGCTTCAGGACAAGAATCAGGAGTTTTTTAAGGAATTGGTGGACTACCACATCAGCGGCCAGCTGAAGGTGGCTCCGGAGCACTGCGTTGCCTCGGTGCTGGACTATATGGGCAAGCCCCATTTCGATGTGTTTGAGCGGTTTTGGCGCAAGTACCAGCGGCTCAACGAGGCAGATCACAAGGAGCAGTACCTGGTGCCCTACCTCATGTCGTCCCACCCGGGCTGCACCCTCCGGGACAGCGTGCGCCTGGCGGAGTTTTTGCACAGAACCGGACATCTGCCGGAGCAGGTGCAGGACTTTTACCCCACGCCGGGGACCCTCTCCACCTGTATGTACTACACGGGCATCGACCCCCGGGATATGACGGAGGTCTATGTGGCCCGGAGCCCCCACGAGAAGGCCCTGCAGCGGGCGCTGCTGCAGTGGGGACGCAAGGACCTGCGGCCCTTGGTCATAGAGGCTCTGGAGAAGGCGGAGCGGACAGATCTGATCGGGTACGAGGAAAAGTGCCTGATTCGCCCCCAAAAGGGGGAGAAATACTTCGGCAAGAAGCCAGAGGAGCCACCGGCGCCCCAGCGCCGGGAGCAGGGACGGGGCGGGAATTTCCGCCATAAGCGCCCGGAGAACCCGGGGCAAAAGGGGAAAATGCCCCAGCGAAAAAAGGACGCCTTTGCCAAAAAACGCCGGGGGAAATGAGAGAATCGATCGCCCCTTCACCCCCCTTATCCCAAATACAAGCCCCCACTTTCTGTAAGGGAAAGTGGGGGCTTTTTCGGCAGTCATAAAGCAAACGGACGAAGCCAATGCTCCGTCCGTTTGCTTTGAAAAAAGAGAAAGGGAAAAAATGAAAAAGATCGGCATACGGCAGGGGCCGGTCGGCGTTCGGCTTTCCTTACCGTGTCTTAAGTATGCCCGACAAACCTTAAACCTAACCTAAAAAATTGTAAACAAATTGCCAGCGTGCCAAAAAGTCTCGCAGAGTTTGCCGCCCGCAGGAGGCAAGCCTTTTTCGGCACTCTCAATAAATTGTGTCTGCCCTTATCTTTTTCGCCAGGCCGCCGGCATAAACAGCAGCAGCATGGGGTAAATTTCCAGCCTGCCCAGCAGCATTCCCGCCGACAGAAACAGCTTAAACAGCGGCGGATACGGCGAGTAGTTCCCTACAGGGCCCGCCATGCCGAAGCCCGGGCCCACATTGTTAAAGCAGGAGATGGCGGCGAACAGATTTGTCTCCAGGTCAAACCGGGAGAAGGACAGGCTCACTATCAGCGCCGCAATGCTCAGGATATACAGGGCGAAATACACCGCCACGCTGTGGGCGGTCCGCTCGTCCAGCCGCCGCCCGTCCATCTTGATCACATCCACCACCCGTGGCCGCAGGGTGTGGCGCAGCTCCCGGCGCATCATCTTAAACAGAATGGCTACCCGGGAGACCTTCAGGCCGCCTGCGGTGCTGCCTGCACAGCCGCCCACGAACATCAGCCCCAGCAGCAGCACCTTGCTCAGGGGCGTCCACACGGTGAAGTCCGCCGTAATAAAGCCCGTGGTGCTGATAATAGAGGCCACCTGGAAGGCCGCCTGGCGCAGGGAGTCGGAGAAGGTGCGATACAGCGGCATGATTTCCGCCGTGATCACCGCCACCGACACCAGTACGATGGCCAGGTACACCCTGAACTCCGTGTTGCGGAAAACATCCCGCATCCGCCCCAGGAGGATCAGGTAAAAGAGGTTGAAGTTAATGGCAAAGAGAAACATGAACACCGTCAGCACCCACTGGATATAGGGGCTGAAGTTGGCGGCGCTGGCATTGTATGCGCCGAAGCCGCCGGTGCCGGCGGTGCTCAGAGCGTGTACCACGCTGTCAAACAGGCTCATGCCGCCCAAAAGCAGGAAGATGACCTCCAGCGCCGTCAGGGCCGTGTAGATAATGTAGAGGGTGCGGGCGGTGTCCTTGGATTTGGGCACCAGCTTATCCACTGTGGGCCCGGGCATCTCTGCCTTGAGAATGTTGATGGAGCGGTCCGGGGTGTTCACCAGCATCACCACGAACACCAGTATGCCCATGCCGCCGATCCAGTGGGTAAAGCCGCGCCAAAACAGCATGCCCCGGCTCAGCGCCTCCACATCCGCCAGTATCGTGGCCCCGGTGGTGGTAAAGCCGCTGACCGTCTCGAAAAAGGCGTCGATATAGGAGGGGATCTCCTTGGAGAATACAAACGGCAGTGCCCCGATGGCAGACAGCACGATCCAGGCCAGAGCCACGATCATAAATCCGTCCTTAATGGAGCTGGTCCCCCGTCCGCCCCTGCACAGCAGGCACAGCAGGGAGCCGGTGACCACAGCCAGCACAATGGTGAGGGCGAAGCTGAGGGCGCATCGCTCCCCATACAGCAGCGACACCGCCATGGGCAGCACCAAAAGCGCCGCCTCTATCAGCACCACGCGGCCCAGGGTAAATAAAACGATTTTGTGATTCACGGACAGCCCTCCCTTCCGATGGCTTGCCCCCGTTGTCTGTGGGAGCAACAGGCATTATAGCACGGTTTTCATCGTTCGTCCACCGCAAAAGTGTTACTTTCCCGATAAGAAGTCCTTCAGCCACAGCACCGCCTGGCGGTAGCCGTCGATACCCTGGCCGCGGATGGTGTGCAGGCAGGCCATGCCCGTGTAGGAGACGCGGCGAAAAGGCTCCCGCTGCAGGGGGTCGGAAATGTGTACCTCCACCGCCGGCAGACCTACCGCCCGGAGGGCGTCGGCCAGGGCGATGCTGGTGTGGGTGTACCCGCCGGGATTGAGGATGATGCCGTCGCAGGTAAGCCTTGCGTTTTGCACCGCGTCGATGAGGTCCCCCTCGTGGTTGGACTGGTAAAAAACCGGGGAAATGCCCGCTTCCCGGCAGGTTTTCTCTGTCAGGGCAACCAGGTCGTCGTAGGTGTCCCGGCCATAAATTTCCGGCTCACGCAGACCCAGCAGATTCAGGTTGGGGCCGTTTAGTATGAGAAATTTCATGATTTTTCCAATATCTCCTTGATCTGCGCCAGACCCCGGGCGGGGTCGGCATTGTTTGAAGCAGCTTCGTCGCAGAAATCCGCGTAGAGATTTTTTCGGGCCTCATACAGAGCCCGGGGCGTGGTGTTCCGGAGCAGGGGACGGCCCGAAAGAGCCAGCTTATCCGGGTCTCGCTGCAGCCAAAGTACCCGCCCGTTTTGCCGCAGGAGAGCCCGGTTTTCGGGCCTTGTCACACAGCCGCCCCCGGTGGAGAGGACCGTGCCCCAGCGCTTTCCCAGGTCCCGGAGGATCTCCGTTTCCATTTCCCGAAAAGCTGTCTCCCCTTGCTTTATAAGGAATTCCTCGGCGGTGAGCCCCGTGCGGCGCAGGAATTCCTCGTCACAGTCCAGGCACTCCCGGCCCAGATCCCTTGCCAGAAGCCGGGCCAAGGTGGTCTTGCCGCTGCCGGGCATACCGATCAGAATAATGTTCTCGAGCTTCCGGCGGAGGGTATCCTCGGCCCGGCGGATCTTCTCGTAGGAAACGGGCGCTCCGGTAAAGACGGAGGCGGCGGCTGCGGCCTGAGCGCAGAGCATGGGAAGGCCGTTAAAGCCTTGTATTTCAAGGGTTTCCGCCTGAAGAAGGAGGGCGGTGCGCAGGGGATTATAGATGAGGTCAAAAACCGCCTCACAGTGGGGAAAGTCGGCCAAATTTACGGGAGATCGGCCATTATGGGGGTACATTCCCACCGGGGTCGCGTTGATGACAATCGGTGCATTTTGGTGCCGATTCGGTGCCGATATGGGGAAAAAATCGGTGACGGTTCGGCGCAGAGTTTTGGTGCAGGGGGGGACAGTATGATACCCGGCGGCGATGTGTGCGCCCAACCGGTGCAAAACGGAGCAAACGGTCTGAGCCGCCCCTCCGGTGCCCAGGACCAAAACCTCCCGGCCAGCCACGGAAATACCGGATTTTTCCAGGAGATAGGAAAAACCGAAGGCATCGGTGTTGTCGCCGTAGAGGCTGCCGTCGGGGCGGCGGAGGAGGGTGTTCACATTGCCGGCTTCCCGGGCGGCGGGGGAAAGAGAATCGCACAGGGCATAGGCCGTGCGCTTATAGGGAATGGTCACATTGAGCCCGTCCCAGGGGCCGGAGCGGAGAAAATCCTCTACCTGCTCCGGGGGAATTTCAAAAAGAGCGTAGTCGTAGCTGCCCAGGAGGCTGTGCAGCAGGGGAGAATGGCTGTGAGAAAGGGTCCGTCCCAGCAGTCCGCAGCGCATCAGTCCACCTCCCGCTTCCGCAGCGCTGCCTGACGGCGGCGGCTCAGGGAGAGGAGGAGGGCGAAAAGCTCCCGGGCGTCCCCGGACAAATCCGCCGGGACGGAGGCGGCGGCCCGGGCCAGCTTTTCTTCCTCCCGGGCTTCATCTAAAATGGGCAGGCCGTGGTCGGATTTATAGGCGGCCACCCGGTCGCACAGGGCCATGCGCTCTGCAAGCAGCCGCAGAATTTCCGAATCCACCCGGTCAATTTCCCGGCGCAGGTCAGTCAGTTCCATGGTGAGGCTCCTTTCCGTTTGAGAGCAGTGCGTCGCACAGGATCAAGGCGGCGGCGGCCTCCACACAGGGCACCGCCCGGGGGACGATGCAGGGGTCGTGGCGGCCCGTGATCTGCAGGGTCGTGGGGGTCATGGCCTTCAGGTCTACACTCCGCTGGGGCAGGGCGATGGAGGGGGTGGGCTTCACGGCCACCCGGATTTCCAGGGGCATACCCGTGGAGATGCCGCCTAAAATGCCGCCGCAGTGGTTGGTGGTGGTGACGACCCGGCCCGTTTCCAAGGCGAAGGGGTCGTTATTTTCGCTGCCCCGGAGCCGGGCGGCATCAAATCCGCTGCCAAAGTCCACACCCTTCACGGCGGGGATGGCGAACAGGGCGGCGCTGAGGCGGCTCTCCAGGCCGTCAAACAGGGGGCCGCCCAGCCCCGCGGGCAGGCCCAGCACCCGGCACTGGATAACGCCGCCCAGGCTGTCGCCTTGGGCCTTGGCCTGCAGAATGGCCCGGGCCATGGCCTCGCCCTGGGCGTCATCCACCACGGGGAAAGCTTTTTCGCAGGTGGGGGCGGTCAAATCCCCCTGATCGTCCACCTCCCCGATGGAGAGAATTCGGGAGAGGACGGTGATGCCCCGGCGGCGGAGGATTTGCAGGCAAAGACCCCCGGCCACGCACAGAGGGGCCGTGAGCCGCCCGGAAAAGGGCCCACCGCCGGGCTCTATGCGGCCATACTTCACATAGGAGGTATAGTCGGCGTGGCCCGGCCGGGGGACGGTAGTCAGGGATGGATAATCATTCGATTTAACATCGGTATTTTCAATAATCGCCGCGATGTCCTCCCCGGTGGTCACACCGTCCTTTATGCCGGAGAGAAAGCGGGGTATATCCGCCTCCCGGCGGGCTGTGGAGAGAGGGCTGCGGCCCGGGGCGCGGCGGCCTAAAAAGTCTTGCAGCGCCGGAAGGGACACCGGCTCCCTGGCCGGAAGGCCCGAGAGGGTCATGCCCACGGAGGGGCCGTGGGAGCGGCCAAAGAGGGTCAGGCGGAGGGTATCTCCGGAGAGGGTGGACATGGCAGGGCTCCTTTCAGCGGGAAATGGTCATTTGGCCGTAATCGGCCCAAAAGGCGGGGTAGGATTTTTGCACGCAGTCGCTATCCAAAACGGTGACGGGGCCGGTGCAGGCGGAGGCCGCCACGGCGGCAGTCATGGCCAGGCGGTGGTCGCTCCGGGGGTCGGCAGTGCCGCCCTGCAGACGGGGCACGCCGAAAATGCGCAAATCGTCGCCATCTACGGTGAGCTTGCCCCCTAAGCCGTTTAATAATTCCGCCACACCTTGGAGACGGTCAGATTCTTTATCCCGCAGGCGTCGGGCGTTTCGGATGCGGCTTTCACCCCGGGCCACGGCGCACAGGGCGCACAGGGGCGGGATGAGGTCGGGGATGGGCCCGGCATCCACGGTGATGGCCCGGAGCGTCCCGGCCCGGACGGTGACGCTTTGGGGAGAGGTCTCCACCACCGCGCCCATTTTTTCCAGCAGGGCCGGGAGGACGCTGTCCCCCTGAAGGGAGGGCAGGGTCAGTCCGGTGACGGTGACTCCCGCCGAACGCAGGGCCCCGATACACAGAAAAGGGGCGGCAGCGGACCAGTCCCCCTCCACGACCTGGGGAGAGGGGAGAGCGTAGCCTTGGCCGCCGGGAATTGCATATGCATTTTCGCCCCGGCGCAGTTTGACGCCCCCTTGGCGCAAGACCTGCTCCGTCAGGGCAATGTAGGGGGCGGACTGGGGCGGAGAGGTTAGGGTGAGGGTGCTATGGCCCGGCAGCAGGGGCAGGGCCAGCAGCAGACCGGAGATGAACTGGGAGGAGATGTGGCCCGGGAGGGTGTAGTCCCCAGGGGTCAGATGTCCCCGTACAAACAGGTCATCGCCTTGGGCCCGGATGGTCATGCCGTGGCGCGTCAGCTCCGCCAGCAGCGGCTCCAGAGGACGCCGGGGCAGGCGGCCACGGCGCTGAAAAACAGCTTCTGCGCCCAAAACCCCCACCAGGGGCAGCAGGAAGCGCAGGGTGGTGCCGCTCTCGCCGCAGGGCAGGAGGATTTCTCCCGCCGGAGGGGCGGAGAGGGGGACAAGGGTGAAGCGGTCGCCCTTCAAGTTTTCCACCTGCGCGCCCAGGGCTTCCAGGCAGGAGAGGGTGGCAAGGAGGTCGTCTGACAGGCCCCGGCAGGTAAGCTGCACCGGGGTGCGGCCCAGGGCGGCGGCCAGAAAGAGCCGATGGGCCCGGGACTTGGAGCCGGGGACAGTGACACGGCCCGTGCGGGGGCCGGGAGAGAGAACCCGATTCATAGCAGCCCTCCGTCCCGGAACCAGTCGGGAAGCTCGCCTACGGGAACCGGCTCCAAACGGCAGCGCCCAATGGCCTCCGGCAGCACCAGGGGCAGGGTATCGCCCCGGCGCTTTTTATCGGCCAGGGCGGCGGCGGCCAGGGCCTGGGCCGTATAGTCGGTGGCGGTGGGCAGGCCGTAGGCGGCCAGGAGATTTTCCAAAGCGGAAAGGGTCTCCGGGGCGCAGAGCCCCCGGCGGCAGGCGGCCCGGGTGACGGTGACCATGCCGATAGACACAGCCGAGCCGTGGGGGACGGTATAGCCGGAGACGGCCTCGATGGCGTGGCCTACGGTGTGGCCCAGGTTCAGCAGCCGCCGCCGACCGGTGTCAAATTCGTCGCTTTGGATGAAATCGCCCTTTATCTCCACGCAGGCGGCGATAACGGACTCCCACTGGCGGGAAACGGGATTTTCGGTGATGGCGCGGAAAAGAGGCTCGCTTTGCAGCAGGGCGCACTTGATAATTTCGGCGCAGCCGTTTTGATATTCTGCGGGCGGCAGCGTTTCCAGCAGGGACGGGTCACAGAGGACCAGAGCGGGCTGGTGAAACGCGCCTACCTGATTTTTGCCGCCGGGAAGGTTTACGGCGGTCTTGCCGCCCACGGAGGAGTCCACCGCCGAGAGCAGGGTGGTGGGCACCTGGATGTAGGGCAGGCCCCGGTGGTAGGTGGCGGCGGCAAAGCCCGCCAGATCGCCTACCACGCCGCCGCCCAGGGCGATGACACTATCGCCGCCGGTAAAGTCATTGTCAAACAGGGCTTGCACCAGGGCGGTATAGGTGGGGAGGGACTTGGATTTTTCTCCGTGGGGGAAAACAAAGCGGGAGACCCGGAAGCCTGCGCGGGTCAGGGAGGCTTCGGCGGCGGGGCCGTAGAGGGGATAAACCCGGTCATCGGACACCAGCATGGCCCGGCGGGGAGGCAGGAGGGCCGCAGCCCGGGGGCCCAGGTCGGAGAGCAGGCCCGGGGCGATGCACACCTCATAGGGGTGCAGGGCCTGGATGGGTACGGCGGTCAACGGTGCGTCACCTCCCGAAGTGCGGCGATTTGGCGGGCCAGGGCGGCAAAGTCCTCGGGCAGAAGGGCCTGGGCCCCGTCGCACAGGGCGTGGAGGGGGTCGTTATGGACCTCGATGAGCAGGCCGTCGGCTCCGCAGGCAGCGGCAGCCAGGGCCATAGGCGGCACCAGGGAGGCCCGGCCCACGGCGTGGCTGGGATCTACCACAACAGGCAGATGGGTCATCTCGTGGAGGAGGGGGACGGCGGAGAGGTCCAGGGTGCTGCGGGTGCCATCGCTGAAGGTGCGGATGCCCCGCTCACAGAGGATGACATTTTCGTTGCCGCCGGAGAGGATATATTCGGCGCTGAGAAGCAGCTCCCGGAGCGTGGCGCCGCTGCCGCGCTTGAGCAGCACCGGCTTTTTCACCCGGCCCAGGGCCCGGAGGAGGGCATAGTTCTGCATATTGCGAGCCCCCACCTGGAGCAGGTCAACCTTTTCAAACAGGGGAAGATCGTTGGGGCTCATAATTTCGGAGACCACGGGGAGATTCGTCTCCCGGCGGGCCAAGGAAAGAAGCGCCAGGCCCTCTTTTTGCAGGCCGGAGAAGTCGTAGGGGGAGGTGCGGGGCTTGAAGGCGCCCCCCCGCAGGACCATGGCCCCGGCGGAGCGGACGCTGCGGGCGATGGTGAGAAGCTGGGCCTGAGACTCCACGGCGCAGGGCCCCGCCATAAGGCAGAAGTGACCGCCGCCGACGAGGGCGGGACCCACCTTGACCACGGTGTCCGCCCCATGGGCGGCCCGGGAGGACAGGGGCAGGGGCTCGTCCAGAGGCAGGACGGCCTCCACCGCAGGCAGGGAGGAGAGAAGCTGTGCGTCCAAGCTTTCCACGGCGCCCTCCAGCAGCAGCACGGTGCAGCCCCGGCAGGTCTCTTTAGCCGCCGTGACGCCCATCTGGTGCAGGTAGGCCAGGAGGGTCTCCTCCTGGGCGGGGGTACTGTTCTTTTTCAGGGCAAGGATCATGGTTTTCTTCCTCCGAGTATGCAATAAAAAAACACAGGCGGAACCTGTGCGATAGCGTCCGATGGCCTAAATGCCTGCGCCACATGGCGCACAGACGATAGGGCAGGCCGTGGCCGAATATTCCTATTTAATATGGAGATTTTACCACGGTTTGCAGGGGGTGTCAACCATTTCCGGCGAAAGACGACCCCTTGCGCTCTTGCATTGGGGGAAAAAATGTGGTATACTACTACATCCGGAGAAAGGAGGTCCTCCATGGAGAAAAAAGGCATTAAGATCGCGGCCCAAAATCGCAAGGCGTTCCATGACTATTTCGTGGAGGATCGATACGAGGCCGGGGTGGAGCTGTTCGGTACGGAGGTCAAGAGCATCCGGGCCGGGACGCTGAATCTGAAGGACTCCTACTGCCAGGCCAAGGATGGGGAGGTATTCGCCTACGGGGTGCATATTTCCCCCTATGACAAGGGCAACATCTTCAACAAGGACCCGGACCGACCCAAGCGGCTGCTGCTGCACAAGCGGGAGATCCGCAAGCTCCATGACCTGCAAAAGCAGCAGGGCTACGCGCTGATACCCCTGTCGGTTTATTTTAAGGACAGCCGGGTGAAAATTGAGCTGGGGCTGTGCAAGGGTAAAAAGACCTACGACAAACGCGAGAGTGTGGCTAAGCGGGACGCCAAGCGCGAGATGGAACGGGCCATGCGCGAGAAAAACAGATAAAGGAGACAAAATATGGAAAACAATCCTATTGTGACCATTACCATGGAGGACGGCGGCAAGATTGTGGCGGAGCTGTACCCCCAGGTGGCGCCCCAGAGCGTGTATAACTTCATCTCCCTGATTAAAAAGGGGTTTTATGACGGACTCATTTTCCACCGCTGCATTTACGGGTTCATGATCCAAGGCGGGTGCCCCGACGGCACCGGCATGGGCGGGCCCGGCTACTGCATCAAGGGGGAGTTCAAGGCCAACGGCTTTAACAACGACCTGCGCCACAGCCGGGGCGTTTTGAGTATGGCCCGGGCCCAGGCCCCGGACTCCGCCGGGAGCCAGTTCTTCATCATGCACAAGGACAGCCCCCATCTGGACGGGGAGTATGCCGCCTTCGGCATGGTCATTGAGGGCATGGAGGTGGTGGACGCCATCGCCTCGGCCCCCCGGAACATGATGACCAATAAGCCCAAGAAGCCCCAGGTGATGGCCTCTGTCACCGTGGACACCAAGGGCGTGGACTACCCGGAGCCGGAGAAGCTGCCGGATCCCTACGGGCGGTAAAAAACCGTATTCTGCCTGCGTGCCGGTAGATTTTCCGGCACGCAGGAGAAAATATAGCTTTGTAAGACAAAAAGCCTCGCAGAGTTTGTCGCCGGCAGGCGGCAGACCCCAACCCCATTCTCGGAAAACCTTTGGCTTTTCGAGAGCAAATATACGGGGGCGTACCGGTTTCGACGGGGGTGTGGAGGCAGGATAAGCGGGCGGTGGCGCCTGGCCACCTTAAAACGGGCAATTAAAAATGAACTGACAACACTAATACTGTTGCCGTCGCAGCTTAAGCTGTGACCGTCTGAACCGGAGAGGCCACAGGCCGGGGAAGGCGTCGTTTATGTGGCGTCCGTGCGGCGGGTAAGAGTTGCCCCGCCCACGCATCATGACTCTACTGAATTGCGCAGTCTGTTGTGTGCCTGCGCGAGGAGGGAATGTTGAAACATAACTGCGCCCGGAGAAGGTCCTGTTAAAGCGCTTTCGGACAGGGGTTCGACTCCCCTCGCCTCCACCAAACAAGGTTCGGACGAACACCTATTTCTTCAGCGGCGGTTTCGCCGTGAAGCGTTCGCTCTGATCCGCAACAGAAAAGCGCCGTCTTGGAAGTGATTCCAAGGCGGTGCTTTTTTGCTATCTGCACATTCGATTTCTGCTAATTCTCCTGCTACAATGGTTGCAGAAAGGAACAGGAGGTTATACGAATGGAGAGATTTATCACAGATGAACGCACGGGGCTGAAATATGAGCTGGTTGGAGACTATTATCTGATTGCCGGGGAGGATGAGCCGGAGGAAGATCAGCCAATCGGGGTATGGGGGCAGAGGCATCTCCGCTATCTCAAGGAGCATCGCCGTGTGCGCTATGCCAACCTGCTGACCAGCGGTGAATTGAACGCCTATCTTGCGGACATTGACCGGCAGGCAGAGGCGCTTTTTCTTCGGCTGGTAAAGCAAATGGCAGATGCAGAGGGCATTACGGAAAAACTGAAAGCCAGCGACCAAATGGAGTGGGTCAGGCGGATGAACTCCTGCCGAGACCGTGTATCCGAAATTGTCTATCACCAAGTAATCTATGCATAAGAGAGGCCCTTCGTATCAAGTCAAGAAAATAGATGGATAATTTATAGATCCAGTAATTCTTCTTTTTGTAATTGCTTAAATGGCGCGTAGATTTTCCCGATAACGGATAACCCAACAACGGCAAACGATGCCTTACAGAGTGGCTGCTAAACAGAGGCAGAAAAAAGGTGAAAATCAGCCTTTGTTTGCGTTCTGCGCCGTTTTGACGGCTGAGCAGGAAAACACAGCCGGCACTTCAAACGCTGCTTACAAACGGGAAAATCCCCATAGCGCACATGTAGCATTCGGCTCCGAATATCAACCAGCTCCACATGTGGACGGAAATTGCAGCGACTTTTGAAAAGAATATTGCTTTTTCCTGTCTAAAGCGTTATAATCGGTATATACCGAAAACAAAGGGGGCGTGTTCATGCCAAGACCGCCACGATGCCGTCGGATTTGTGGCGCACCACAAGTCGAGACATTCTGCCCCGACGGATGTGGGGATAGTGAGCCGATCCGGCTGACGCTGGACGAGTACGAGGTCATCCGGCTGGTTGACTTGGAGCAGCAAACCCACGAACGGTGTGCCGCGCAGATGGATATTTCCCGCTCTACCGTGCAGGAGATTTACGAAAGCGCACGGCGCAAGATCGCGGCGTGCCTTGTCCACGGGAAACCGCTGCACATCACCGGGGGAAACTACCGTATCTGCGGAGGACAGGAGGCAGCCCACTGCGGCCGCTGCTGCCGGATGCAGAGAGGCACCACAGAAAAATCAGGCAAAAATTGCAAAGGAGATTCCATTATGAAAATTGCAGTTACCTATGAAAACGGTCAAATCTTTCAGCATTTCGGCCATACCGAACAGTTCAAGCTTTATGAAGCTGGGGACGGTAAAATCACTCATGCGGAAGTCGTTGACACCAATGGCAGCGGTCACGGCGCACTGGCAGGCTTCCTGATGCAGCACGGCGTGGACACTTTGATTTGCGGAGGCATCGGCGGCGGTGCGCAGGCAGCACTCGCCGAAGCGGGCATCAAGCTCTACGGCGGTGTCAGCGGGGACGCTGACGCAGCGGTGAGCGCATTGCTCAGCGGAAATCTGGGCTACGATCCCAATGTTCACTGTGACCACCATGACCATGAGCACGGCGAGGATGGGCACACCTGCGGTGACCACGGTTGCGGCAATCATAGCTGCCATTGATATGGAACGCACACTGACACAACTTCCGTTCTGGTCATCATTGACCGAACAGGAGCAAGAAACGCTGCGCCGAAGTGCCTTTGTCCGTCATTATGAAAAGGGTGCATTCGTTCACAGCAGCGACAATGAATGTCTCGGAATGCTGTTCGTCCTTTCCGGCGAGATCCGCACCTATCTTCTCTCCGAGGAGGGGCGGGAGGTAACGCTGTTCCGCCTGTATCCGGGCGAATTATGCGTGCTTTCTGCCTCTTGTGTGATCAGTCAGATCACCTTTGATACGCAAATGACCGCGGGAATGGATACGGACGTTCTGATTATCCCCGCAAATATCATTGCGGCGCTCAAGGAGCAAAATCTTCATGTCCGCTGCTTCCTCTATGAGTTGGCAACGAAACGGTTTTCTGATGTGATGTGGGCGATGCAGCAGATCATGTTCAAGGGTTTGGATCGGCGGCTGGCAGATTTTCTCCTGGCCGAAGCGGAGCGTACCGGCTCCGACACGATACGCATGACCCATGAGCAGATCGCCCAGCACATCAGCTCGGCGCGGGAGGCGGTGGCACGAATGCTCAAAGGCTTCTCGGAGGACGGGCTTGTGGAGCTGAAGCGCGGTGCAATCACGCTGCGGGATACAGACGGATTGAATCACTTAAAATGAAAGTATTGTTTATAACACGAATCCGTGTTATAATATGAGCAGAAGAAGCTGAAAGGAGCATCGACCATGAAAGAAACGAAATATGCAGGTACTCAAACCGAAAAAAATCTGATGGCTGCCTTTGCCGGTGAGTCCGAGGCACGCAACAAGTACACCTATTTTGCATCCAAGGCCAAGAAGGAAGGCTACGAGCAGATCGCGGCGCTGTTCCTTAAAACCGCTGACAACGAGAAAGAACACGCCAAGCTGTGGTTCAAAGAACTGAACGGCATCGGCGACACCGCCGAGAATCTTCTCGCCGCCGCTGAGGGCGAGAATTACGAGTGGACGGATATGTACGACGGCTTTGCCAAGACTGCTGACGAGGAGGGCTTTCACGAGCTTGCACAGCGTTTCCGTCTGGTCGCCGCCATCGAAAAGCACCATGAGGAGCGCTACCGTGCCCTGCTGCACAATGTGGAGATGGCGGAGGTCTTTGCCAAGAGCGAGGTCAAGGTGTGGGAGTGCCGCAACTGCGGTCACATCGTCGTGGGTGAGAAAGCCCCGGAGGTTTGCCCCGCCTGCAACCATCCCCAGAGCTATTTTGAAATTCACGCAGAAAACTATTAAAGAAAGAAAAGGAGAATCATCATGGAGCAGAAGTTTTACATTTGCAAGCATTGCGGCAACATCATTGCCAAGGTCAAGGACACGGGCGTTCCCGTCATCTGCTGCGGTGAGCCGATGAGCGAGATCATCCCCGGCACGACCGACGCGGCCGTGGAGAAGCATGTCCCTGTCTGGACAGTGGGAAACGGCATCGTCCATGTCAAGGTCGGCTCCGTGGAGCATCCCATGCTGCCGGAGCACTACATCGAGTGGGTCTCTCTCCACACCAAGCAGGGCAACCAGCGTAAGGAGCTGCACCCTGGCGAGAAGCCCGAGGTCTGCTTCGCTCTCTGCGAGGGCGACGAGGTCGAAGCGGTCTACGCCTACTGCAACCTCCACAGTCTGTGGAAAGCGTGATTTATCTTTCAAAAATCCGGTGCTCAAAAAGCACCGGATTTTTCAGCGTGTCAAAAAAGCCTCTCGGAAAAACCCGGAGGGTTCTTCGACAGCCTAAAAAAAGTGGGTGCAACGGTTTTCCGTTGCACCCACTTAGCGTGGCAGCGGGAGAAGGATTCGAACCCTCACATACGGAGTCAGAGTCCGCTGTGCTACCTTTACACAATCCCGCTATGTCCCGAAGAACAAAAACTATTATACAGGTTTTACGCTGTTTGTCAACAGCTTTTTTTCTTCGGGGCGCTTTTTTCTGCCGGACCTATGGGAGGGGGTCAGGCAGCCAGAAGATCGGCGGAGGTGAAGTATTTCTTCAGCGGCTTATACAGCAGGGCGAATACCACCACGCACAGGATGATGCTGGGGAGCATATAGCTGCCGTTATAGAGCAGGGAGTAGAACCAGGGGCTGGTCATGGTCATGCCGAAGAACTCGTCAGGCATATAGACGCCCCAGACGAAAACGCCGATAAGATAGTGGACCAAAAAGCGCAGCACACCGCCGATGAGGGTGCCGTAATACACGCTCCACTTCCGGCGGGACAGCAGGCCCGCGCCGAAGCCCAGGGCTACGAAGGCCAGGAAGTAGTCGCAGATGATGGTGGTCCAATCGATGGAGAACTTGTTGCCGATGAGGTAGGTGATGGCACCATATACCAAACCGGCGCCGGCGCCCCAGCCGCAGCCGTAGCGGGCGGCGAAGAGGACGATGGGCAGCATCTCCAGGGTCACGGAGCCACCGTTGGGAAACTCATAGAGCTTGATAAGGCTCAGAATTTCCGCCATGGCGATGAAAATGGCGGCTTCGCAAAGCATTTTGGTTTTTGTGTTTTTCATGTTGCATCCTCCAATAAAAAAATTCCCGCATGGCGAGCCATGCAGGCGTCGCAATGCGGAACGAATAAACAGTATGCGCGCATTCCTACGCCGGCATTACCCGGATCAGGTTCGAGGGACCGGGCGGTAATACGCCCATCTCAGCCGGCTCCTGCCAGCACCCCTTGGATTGTGGCAACACTATAACACGGTTTTTTCCAGTTGTCAAGTGGAGGCCGGTATGTTATACTGAAGGAGAAAAAGGAGGTGAAATTTTTGAAAAAAACGAGAAAAACAATAGCCTTTTTGCTGGCCTTGGTTATGGCGCTGGCCCTGTGCGCCTGCGCAAAGCCCATGCCCATTGCCGCGGGAAAGAACACCGTGGGCGTGAAGGACGGCGAGACCCTGGGTAAGGGCGCAACGGCCTTTACCGTAGAGGTGACGGATGGCCAGGGCACCAAAACGGACTTCACCGTGAAAACCGATGAAAAGACCGTGGGCGCAGCCCTGCAGGCCCTGAACATCATCAGCGGCGAGAAGAGCGAATACGGCCTGTATATCAAGGAGGTCATCGGCATCACTGCGGACTATGATACGGACGGCACATACTGGGCGTTCTATATTGACGGACAATATGCCTCCACCGGCGCAGATATGACCGACGCCCGGGACGGCGCCGTGTATGGCTTCACTGTGGAAAAAGCAGAAGGATAAAAGTATGGCAAAAAAACGGCCCCGCGGGGCCGTTTTTTCAGTGTGTCAAAAAAGCCTCGCAGAGTTTGCCGCCCGCAGGCGGCAAAGAAATAAAATCATTTTCTCTCGCGACATGTGCGTGAGAGAAAATACAGCTCGGGCTGCCAGTGTGGAATTTGTCCGTCTGTGACGGACAAATTATGCGCGCAGCAGACCGCAAGCTTTTTGTCGGAAAAACCCGGAGGTTTTTTCGACAGTCTCAAAAAAACGGCCCCGTGGGGCCGTTTTTTTATGGAGAAAAGCGGGAAGAGGGGATGGCGCGAAGCACCGGAAGGGGTGCCCACGCTGGGATTACGGATTGGCACGGGCGCTTTGCGCCCTCGCAATGACACATCGCAAGAAATGCGATATAAGCCCGGGGGCTTACAATATCTCCGCGGCGGTGCGCAGGACCTGGGCGGCGGCGCTTCCGGCTACGGCGCTGCCGCCGCCGCCGTTTTCCACCAGCGCCACGAAGGCCAGGGGCAGCGTGTCACTGTCCACAAAGCCCGCAAACCAGCTGTGGGGCGCTTTGCCCTGGCCCACCTCGGCGGTGCCGGACTTGGCGCACACGGGCAAATCGTCAAAGCGGCTCTGGCCGTAGGTCTCCGTCACATTGTTGCGCAGCATTTGGGCCAGGGTGTCGCAGGTGTCCCGGGTCCAGAGCTGCATTTTTCCGGCGGAGCCGGTGGCATGGGTGAGATCGGTGCCCAGGGAGGTGACTTTTTCCAGCAGATACGGCTCCCGGGCGCTGCCCCGGCCGGCGATGGCGCCCATCATGGTCATCAGGGTGCAGGGATTCACCAGGTCCTCGTACTGGCCCACGCCGGACCAGCCCACCTCGCTGTTGGCAGTGGAGACGGCATAGGCTCCGGCGGCGGTGGCAATGCCGCTGACGGTGTGCCCCTCCAGAAGCCCGGCGGCCCGGGCGTACTGCTCCATGGTCTCACCGCCCAGCTCCACGGCCAGCTGCGCGAAAACGCAGTTGCAGGAGTTGGCCATGGCCTCGTAAAAATCCATGGTCCCGTGGACATAGGGACAGGTGATGGTATCGCCGTCGATGTCCACGCTGCCGGTGCAGCGGAAGGTGCGGTCTGTCACGCCCTCCAGCTTTTCCAGGGCGGCGGCTGCGGTGACAACCTTGAAAACAGACCCCGGGGTGAAGGTGGAGGAGAGAAAACGATTCAGGTACACACCGTCGTAGCGGCTGTCGCCGTCCGCAATTTCCGGGGGATCGGCGGGGTCGAAGGCGGGTGTGGAGACCATGCAGAGGATCTCTCCGGTCTGATAATTGTATACGCCGATGGTGCCCTTGGCACCGTCCAGGGCCTCATAGGCTGCCGTTTGCAGGCGGCTGTCCAGGGTCAGGTATACCCGCCCGCCGCCACCGTTGATGCCGGTGACCGGGTTGTAGTTCAGGAGCTGCTTTTCAAAGTTTTGCAGGGCGGAGGTGGAGATGTTCCTGGCGGTGTCGCCTACGGCGTGGAGGGTGGCCCGGCGAAGGGTGCCGTCGTCGCTGTAAGACCCGGTGGCGGCGTCGAACAAAATTTCACCGTTGCGGTCAACGATTTGACCCAAAACGGGCACGCCGTCGTCAAAGGCTCCGGCATTGCCCGGGAAGGAGGCCCAGCGGCCGGACAGGACCGCATAACGGACGCTGTAAAGGACCAGCCCCGCCAAAAACAGCAGGAGCAATATATAAATAAGGAGTGTGCGCTGCTTGACCTGTTTCATTTGCGGTCCTCCTTTCCGAAGATATCATCCACGGGGATGTCGGGCCGGTCGGCGAAGAAGCCATCCCGGGATGGGGCCTTGGGCTTGGGCACCGGGGCCTTTTTCTCCGGCGCCAGCTTCGGCGCACGCAGGGCGAAGCTGGCGTTTTGCCGGGTGTCGGCGGCCTTGAGATAAGCCATGAGCCCCCAGCAGGAGATCATGCTGGACCCGCCTATGGATACAAAGGGGAAGGTAACGCCGGTCAGCGGCAGAAGATCTACCGCTCCCAGCACATTCAGCGCCATCTGGCACACCAGCATAGCGGCGGTGGCACAGGAGAGAATGGTGTAAAAGGAGGAGCGGGCCACAGCGGCGCAGCGGAGGGTGAACACAATGGGCAGAACCATTGCGGCTACACAGCAAAGAGCCAGCAGGAAGCCGAATTCCTCGCCCACTACGCCGAATACCAGATCCGTGTTGGCCGCCCCCACATATTTGAGCCAGCCTGCCTCCGGCCCCACGCCGAACAGTCCTCCCGAGGCCATGGCGCTCATAGTGCGGGTTTGCTGGTAGCCCATGTCCTGGGCGTAGTCCCACACATGTCCCCAGGCGGCGAAGCGGTCTGCGATGTAGGGCTTAAAGCGCAGGATGATGCCGCAGCCGAAAGCCGCCGCCGCCACCATCATGGCAATGGACGGCAGATCTCCGGTGCGCAGAAAGGCGATACACAAAAAGGCCACGAAAAAGATCAGCGCCGTGCCAAAGTCGCTCATCAGCGCCAGACACCCCACACAGTAGGCGGAAAACAAAATGGTGAAAATCAGGTTTCGCTTGGCAAACAGGCGGTCCAGGGTGGCTGCGCCTACCAAAACGAAGGCGATCTTCACCAGCTCTGAGGGCTGGAAGGAGAGGGGGCCGATGGAGATCCAGTTTTTCGCACCGAAGATTCGCTCGCCCAGCACCACATTGAAGGCCAGCAGGACCCCGGCGGCAACGGCCACCGGCCACCGGGCCCGGATGGACATATGCAGGCTTCGCAGTACGCCGCTCATGAGCAGAAACAGCACCATGCCTATGACCACCGTACACACCAGCTTCAATAGGGAATCGGGGTCGTAGGCCGCCGTTACCGCCGCACCTATGCTAATGAGCAGGAACACCAGCGTCTCCAGCTCGTAGGCTGTGCGCTGGGCTGCCCGGTAGAGCCCATACAGCCCCCAGGCCAAGGCGGCCAGGGCCCCAAAGGTCAGGGCTACGGACAGGCGGTTTTCCGGCTGGGCGGTGAAGAATACCTGCAAAAACAGCAGCACCTGGAACAGGTTCAGCGTCAGCAGCGTCCCCACCGGGGAGAGGCGGCGTCGCTCTTGCTCCCGGGCCCGGCGACGGGCCACCTTAGCCTCATCCGTTTCCGTGGAGGGAAAGAAGTACAGCTCCACTCCGCCCACGGCGATGCAGTCCCCGGCTTTCACCGGTGCGCTCTCCAGCTTGCGCTCACCGTTGAGCAGGACACCGCTGCTGTGGTTCACCGGGTACACCGTCCATTGGCCCTGGTCATTTCGGCACAGAGCGGCATGACACCGGGACACCGACGGAAAGTTCACCCGCACATCGGCGCTGCGCATCCGGCCGATCATGTTTTCCCAGTGGGTCAGGTCGTACCGGGCGCCGTTGGAGAGGCTGATAAAGCCCCAGACCTCCGGCTCCTCCCTCTGGCCGAACAGGGACAGGCCGCAGCGCAGCAGCACCCACACCGCTGCCAAAAGCAGCAGCACCCGGCCCGCCCAAAGCGCCGCAGGCAGGGCGGCGCTCATGTTTGAAAGAAATGCAGCCATAAAAACCTCGCAATCACACATTAAATAGGTATCATATCCGGGCTGTCAATGAAAAAATGCGGTTTCAATACGCCGCTATCATAGCACACTTTCCGAAAAAAGGAAAGACCGGGGAGGTGACATTAGCGTAAGTGAAGACAGAAATTAAAAAAAGTAAAAATAAGGGTTGACAGGAGGGCGGAGGTGTGGTAAAGTAGCAAAGTCGTCGAGAGGCGGCGGCTGGTTAGGCCGGCAGGAGAGCGCAGAAAAAACTTGAAAAAAGTTGAAATTAGTGCTTGACATAGCTGGCATAACGCAGTATAATAACAAATGTTCCGCACGGGGCGTGTACCTTGTAAATTAAACAACGAACGAAACGAAAAGCACCAGACGGGAGCACTGAAAAGTGCGACTAAAACTTGGGAAAGCGGGGTTGAGTCAATTACCCGCGGAACTAAGTATAAAAAGTTTTTTGAAGCTATGACAAATAGCTCTGTAAAGATTTGAGCAGCTCGATAGAGTTGTTTAGATACCATTTATAGAGAGTTTGATCCTGGCTCAGGACGAACGCTGGCGGCGTGCTTAACACATGCAAGTCGAACGAGAATCTGTGGAAAGAGGATTCGTCCAATTGAAGCAGAGGACAGTGGCGGACGGGTGAGTAACGCGTGAGGAACCTGCCTTTCAGAGGGGGACAACAGTTGGAAACGACTGCTAATACCGCATGACACATTGAGGTCGCATGGCCTTAATGTCAAAGATTTATCGCTGAAAGATGGCCTCGCGTCTGATTAGCTAGTTGGTGAGGTAACGGCCCACCAAGGCGACGATCAGTAGCCGGACTGAGAGGTTGAACGGCCACATTGGGACTGAGATACGGCCCAGACTCCTACGGGAGGCAGCAGTGGGGAATATTGGGCAATGGGCGCAAGCCTGACCCAGCAACGCCGCGTGAAGGAAGAAGGCTTTCGGGTTGTAAACTTCTTTTGTCAGGGACGAGTAGAAGACGGTACCTGACGAATAAGCCACGGCTAACTACGTGCCAGCAGCCGCGGTAATACGTAGGTGGCAAGCGTTGTCCGGATTTACTGGGTGTAAAGGGCGTGTAGCCGGGAGGGCAAGTCAGATGTGAAATCCACGGGCTTAACTCGTGAACTGCATTTGAAACTGTTCTTCTTGAGTATCGGAGAGGCAATCGGAATTCCTAGTGTAGCGGTGAAATGCGTAGATATTAGGAGGAACACCAGTGGCGAAGGCGGATTGCTGGACGACAACTGACGGTGAGGCGCGAAAGCGTGGGGAGCAAACAGGATTAGATACCCTGGTAGTCCACGCTGTAAACGATGAATACTAGGTGTGCGGGGACTGACCCCCTGCGTGCCGCAGTTAACACAATAAGTATTCCACCTGGGGAGTACGATCGCAAGGTTGAAACTCAAAGGAATTGACGGGGGCCCGCACAAGCGGTGGATTATGTGGTTTAATTCGAAGCAACGCGAAGAACCTTACCAGGGCTTGACATCCTACTAACGAGATAGAGATATGTTAGGTGCCCTTCGGGGAAAGTAGAGACAGGTGGTGCATGGTTGTCGTCAGCTCGTGTCGTGAGATGTTGGGTTAAGTCCCGCAACGAGCGCAACCCCTATTGTTAGTTGCTACGCAAGAGCACTCTAGCGAGACTGCCGTTGACAAAACGGAGGAAGGTGGGGACGACGTCAAATCATCATGCCCCTTATGTCCTGGGCTACACACGTAATACAATGGCGGTTAACAGAGGGATGCAAAATCGCAAGATGGAGCGAACCCCTAAAAGCCGTCCCAGTTCAGATTGTGGGCTGCAACCCGCCCACATGAAGTCGGAATCGCTAGTAATCGCGGATCAGCATGCCGCGGTGAATACGTTCCCGGGCCTTGTACACACCGCCCGTCACACCATGAGAGTCGGGAACACCCGAAGCCCGTAGCCTAACCAATTATGGAGGGCGCGGTCGAAGGTGGGTTCGATAATTGGGGTGAAGTCGTAACAAGGTAGCCGTTCGAGAACGAGCGGCTGGATCACCTCCTTTCTAAGGAGACCTCAAGCAGGCCAAGAGCTTGACTTGTAACATCCTGGTCAGACCGTTTAAGATTTCGTTTTGTCGTTGTTTAATTTAGAGGGCACACACCCTTGAAGATAGGACGGGGATATAGCTCAGCTGGGAGAGCGCCTGCCTTGCAAGCAGGAGGTCGCCGGTTCGATCCCGACTATCTCCACCAAAAAGGAAATATGGGCCCGTAGCTCAGCTGGCTAGAGCGTACGACTGATAATCGTAAGGTCGGTGGTTCGAGCCCACTCGGGCCCACCAATCTGAGTAAGCTCGGAAATAAGTATTCAAAGAAATTGAGTACTTATTTCTGGCCTTAACAAAGGCTGGAGATTGCACCTTGAAAACTGAACAATGTATTAAAGTGATGAAAGCAAGGCAACAGAGAGGTCTTTCAAGGAGACTTGAAAGAAAGTAAGTTGATTTTAATTGTGGACAACATCTGGAAAGATGAGGGTAACAATAACAATTTTGCGTAATCTGTGATTGCCTGCATAATTCAACTATAGAGAACCATATCTCTAATAGGTCAAGCTATAAAGAGCGCAAGGGGAATGCCTTGGCATCAGGAGCCGATGAAGGACGCGACAAGCTGCGATAAGCTTCGGGGAGGAGCAAATATCCGTTGATCCGGAGATTTCCGAATGGGGAAACCCACTGGAGCAATACTCCAGTATCGTGCGTTGAATCAAATAGGCGTACGAAGGGAACGCCCTGAACTGAAACATCTAAGTAGGGGCAGGAAAAGACATCAACCGAGATTCCGCTAGTAGTGGCGAGCGAACGCGGAGGAGGCCAAACCGGAGGATTTATTCTCCGGGGTTAGGACTTGCATCACGATCAGAGGAATCTAAAAGAACGGCATGGGAAGGCCGGCCATAGAGGGTGAGAGCCCCGTATTTGAAAGAGGAAGCTGACAGCGAGTATCCAGAGTACCGCGGGACACGAGGAACCCCGTGGGAAAACGGGTGGACCACCATCCAAGCCTAAATACTACCTGATGACCGATAGAGGAGCAGTACCGTGAGGGAAAGGTGAAAAGGACCCCGGGAGGGGAGTGAAAGAGAACCTGAAACCTTGTGCTTACAAGCACTCAAAGCCCGTTAAAGGGTGATGAGGTACTTTTTGTAGAACGGTCCGGCGAGTTATAGTAACGAGCAAGGTTAAGGTATTCAGTACCGAAGCCGAAGCGAGAGCGAGTCTGAATAGGGCGTATAAAGTTCGTTGCCATAGACCCGAAACCGGGTGACCTAACCATGAGCAGGTTGAAGTGAGAGTAAAATCTCATGGAGGACCGAACGCACGTTCGTTGCAATGACCGGCGATGACTTGTGGTTAGCGGAGAAATTCCAATCGAACTCGGAGATAGCTGGTTCTCCCCGAAATAGCTTTAGGGCTAGCGTTGATTTAGATTACCGGAGGTAAAGCACTGAATGAGCTAGGGGGCGATAAGCTTACTGAACTCTATCAAACTCAGAATGCCGGCTAATTGATGATCAGCAGTCAGACAGTGTGAGATAAGTTTCATTGTCAAAAGGGAAACAGCCCAGACCTACAGCTAAGGTCCCTAATATACGCTAAGTGGAAAACGATGTGGAGTTGCGAAAACAACCAGGATGTTGGCTTAGAAGCAGCCATTCATTAAAAGAGTTCGTAATAGATCACTGGTCGAGTGACTCTGCGCGGAAAATGTAACGGGGCTAAGCGTATAACCGAAGCTTAGGATTGTTCCTAGAACAGTGGTAGGGGAGCGTCGTGTATGGGGTGAAGTCGCATCGAAAGGAGCGGTGGACTGTACACGAGTGAGAATGCCGGAATGAGTAGCGAGAATTATGTGGGAATCATAATGGCCGAAAATCTAAGGTTTCTTGGGGAAGGTTCGTCCGCCCAAGGTAAGCCGGGAGCTAAGGCGAGGCCGCAAGGCGTAGTCGATGCACATACGGTAGAAATTCCGTAGCCACCGAACCTTAAACCGGAAGGACACTTTGAGATAGCAGAACCCAGCCGTTGGTTGAGCTGGGCGTAAGGGACTGAAATATAGTAGGGAAGTCTGCGATGCTCAGAGGCGAGAAAAGCTCCGGTGTATGCTAAGGTGCCCGTACCGCAAACCGACACAGGTAGATGAGGAGAGAATCCTAAGGCCAACGGGAGAAGGGTTGTTAAGGAACTCGGCAAATTGACCCCGTAACTTCGGAAGAAGGGGAGCCTCGAAAGAGGCCGCAGTGAATAGGCCCAAGCAACTGTTTACCAAAAACACAGGTCTATGCTAAATCGAAAGATGACGTATATGGGCTGACGCCTGCCCGGTGCCGGAAGGTTAAGAGGAGATGTCAGGAGCAATCCGAAGCATTGAATTGAAGCCCCGGTAAACGGCGGCCGTAACTATAACGGTCCTAAGGTAGCGAAATTCCTTGTCAGGTAAGTTCTGACCCGCACGAATGGCGTAATGATTTGGGCACTGTCTCGACAGCCCGCCCGGCGAAATTGTAGTACTGGTGAAGATGCCAGTTACCCGCAACTAGACGGAAAGACCCCATGGAGCTTTACTGCAGTTTAATACTGGGAATCGGTAATTCATGTACAGGATAGGTGGGAGACTAGGAAGCCGGGGCGTCAGCTTCGGTGGAGTCACCGGTGGGATACCACTCTTGGATTGCTGGTTTCCTAACCTGCGGCCCTGAATCGGGTCGGGGGACACTGTTAGACGGGCAGTTTGACTGGGGCGGTCGCCTCCAAAAGAGTAACGGAGGCGCTCAAAGGTTCGTTCAGCACGGACGGAAATCGTGCATTGAGTGTAAACGCATAAACGAGCCTAACTGCGAGACCGACGGGTCGAGCAGTAACGAAAGTTGGAGTTAGTGATCCGGTGGTATGTGAGTGGAAATGCCATCGCTCAACGGATAAAAGCTACCCTGGGGGATAACAGGCTGATCTCCCCCAAGCGTCCACAGCGACGGGGAGGTTTGGCACCTCGATGTCGGCTCGTCGCATCCTGGGGGCTGTATTCGGTCCCAAGGGTTTGGCTGTTCGCCAATTAAAGCGGCACGCGAGCTGGGTTCAGAACGTCGTGAGACAGTTCGGTCCCTATCTGTTGCGGGCGTAAGAGATTTGAAGGGAGCTGTCCTTAGTACGAGAGGACCGGGATGGACATACCTCTGGTGCACCAGTTGTCCTGCCAAGGGCATAGCTGGGTAGCTATGTATGGACGAGATAAACGCTGAAAGCATCTAAGCGTGAAACTCCCCCTAAGATGAGATCTCTCATCCTTTATGGAGTAAGGGCCCAGAAAGACGATCTGGTTGATAGGCCGGAGGTGGAAGTGCAGTAATGTACGCAGCTGACCGGTACTAATAGCCCGAGGGCTTGACCTACAATTTATGCAGGCAATAAGCCTTCCTGATTCTCGATAATACATTGTTCGGTTTTGAAGGTGCAATAAACTTCATAGTTGGTGCTGATTAGGGCGAGGGTCCACCCGTTCCCATCCCGAACACGGAAGTTAAGCTCGCTTCTGCCCACGATACTTGGCTGGAGACGGCCCGGAAAAATAGGTAGCGCCAACACAGAGAAGGCACCCAACAGGGTGTCTTTTCTTTTTCCTATAAAGAGCAGGACGGCGGGCCCGCAGGTCTGCCGTCCTTCCCATATAAATATGACTGCACTTACGCCTCCACCAATTCTGTGAAGCTGTGTATATACCTGTCACAGAGCTTACGCATTTCGACTTCTGATACATCAAAATACGGATCGTACACGCCGATTGCGTGCATACCGGCAGCTTTGGCGCCCCGACAGGCGTCCAGGGAATCATCGAATAGTTCCGGCTTCACACCGCACTCCTTTGCCGCCAGAAGAAAAATATCCGGGTCCTTTGAACTCTCATGTTATATACCGTAATAATGAAATGCAATTAAACAGCCCTGCGACATTATCAGTCGCAGGGCTGTTTTTGACAGAAATTAAATTGGAAACAAATTTTATCACAAAAACGCCACCGCCAGGCCGACCATCACCGGCATGGTCAGGGCACTGAGCAGAGTCTCCAGGGCCACCAGGCTGGAGGCCAGGGACTTGTCCCCCTCATAGCGGGTGGCAAAGATGCTCAGCAGGGCAGCGCAGGGAGCTGCCGCCGCGCACAGCACGGCCACGGAAACCGCATGATCGGCGTGAAGCGACAGACACAGGCCCAGGGACATTAGCGGCATGGCAATGAGCCGCAGGAAGATGGCCACCCAAATGTCCCGCCCCCGGAGGGCCGAGAGGAGCTTGGCCTGGGAAAGCTGGTAGCCTACAATGACCATAGGCAGGGGCGTATTCAGCTGGGCCAGATAGTTTACAGGGGCCAGGATCACCTCGGGCAGGGAGATGCTGCCGAAGTACAGTACCATAGCCACCACTACGCTGATGACGCCGGGATTGAGCAAAAGGGTCTTGGCCGATGCCTTTACCCGACCCCCGGACATCTGCATCAGGCCATAGGTCCAGGAGCAGACCGTGAACACGGTGACATAGGCGGAGCCGTAGAAAATACCGATGGTGCCCAGGAGAGCCGTCTGCAAGGGGTAGCCCATAAAGCCGCTGTTGGAGAGAACTACGCTGAAGCGCAGGGCGGCGGCCCGTTCGGTTTTCTTCCGCAGGAAAAGCTGGGCTACGGTGATGCTCAGCAGATGGATCAGCAGCGACAGCAAAAGAGCCATGCAAAAATTATGAAACACATCCTTTTCAAAGCTGCGCTGAAAGGCCACCACCATCATGCACGGGGACACCACATACATCACCAGCTGGCTGGCATCCCGGCTAAACTTGTCGCCGATCATTTTCGCCTTGCCCAGCACGAAACCGACGCCGGACAGTATGAATAATATGAGAACCTGCTCGCCCACAGTCCAAATTGATTCCAGCAAAAAAAGCCCTCCCTTCGAGCCAACAAGAGAAAGTGTAACACAAAACGGCCCGGTGTCAAGAGTTTTAGTTGTTTTAAGCGGGAAAATGGCGTATAATTGAGACTGTCGAGAAAACGGCACATGATTACGGTACATGGATTTTTTCACGGAGGGCTTTCCCATGAAGCTGATGGTTATTGACGGAAACAGCATCATCAACCGTTCCTTTTACGGCATCCGGCCTCTGAGTACCCGGGACGGGCTTTTTACCCATGCGGTGTACGGCTTTGTGACCACGATGCAGCGCCTGCTGGACGAGGAACAGCCGGAGGCCCTGTGTGTGACCTTTGACCGCCGGGAGCCTACCTTTCGCCATACGGCGGACGAGAATTACAAGGCCACCCGCCGGGCCATGCCCGAGGAGCTGGCCATGCAGATACCGGTGCTGAAGCAGGTGCTGGACGCCATGGATATTCCCCGCTATGAGCTGGTGGGCTGGGAGGCGGATGATCTGATCGGCACCATCAGCCGCAAGTGTGAGAGGGCAGGCTGGGACTGCGTGGCTGTTACCGGAGATAAGGACAGCCTGCAGCTGATTACCGACCACACCAAGGTGAAGCTGGTGTCTACCCGCATGGGGCAGACCACCACCAAGGACATGACCCCCGAGACCTTTCGGGAGGCCTACGGCTTCGACCCCATCCACATGATCGACCTGAAGGCCCTGATGGGCGACACCTCGGACAATATCCCGGGGGTCCCCGGCGTGGGCGAGAAAACCGCTATGGCTCTGGTACAGGCGTATGGCTCCATCGACGAGATTTATCGCCGCCTGCCGGATATAAACGCCAAGCCCGCCGCCATCCGCAAGCTGACCGAGGGGGAGGAGAGCGCCCGCCACAGCTACTGGCTGGCCACCATCGTCACCGATGTGCCCCTGGATTTCACCCCGGAGGACAACCTGCGCCGGCCCTTTAAGCCGGAGCTTTATGACCTGTTTTTGAAGCTGGAGTTTTCCAAGCTCATTGAAAAGTACGGCCTGAAGCGGACCGTGCAGCGGGAGGAAAAGCCGGACTGCACCGCCACGGCGGAGATCGTAACGAAGCAGACCCGGGCTGAGGAGCTGCTGCAGCTATGGCGGCAGGCGAAAGCTGTCACGGTGTACGGATTGGGAGACCTGTCGGCCCTGGTAGTGCAGTGTGAGACGGAAGGGGACACCTGCCTGGCGGCGGAGCTGTACGCCGACCGCTACGGCGGCGACTGGCACGCTTTGCTCAAGGCTCTGTTCTCTGCCGACATCCGCAAGGTGGGCCACAATATAAAGGATTTGATGGGGGCGGCCCTGGTACAGGCGCTGCCTACGGAGGGCTTCGTGTTCGACACGGCGCTGGCTGCGTACCTGGCGGACGCCACTGCCGGGAGCTACGACCTCCCGCGCCTGTTCGTTACCTATTTTAATGAGGAGCTGCCCGGACCCGCCCATTTGGAGCCGGACGCCTTCGCGCCCCTGGGGGATCGGGCTGCCGCCCAGGCGGCCCTGCTCAGCTACACCGCAGCGGTGGCGGCGTTGCATCCGGTGCTGGAAAAGAGACTGCGGGAGATGGACATGACGGAGCTCTACGAGACCGTGGAGCTGCCCCTGTGCGCCGTGCTGGCCCGGATGGAGCGCCGGGGCTTTTTGGTGGACGGCAAGGCCCTGGCGGCTTTTGGCCGGGACATGGCCGGGAAGATAACGGACCTGGAGCAGCGCATCTATGACCAGGCCGGGGAGACCTTCAACATCAACTCCCCCAAGCAGCTGGGCACGGTGCTGTTTGAAAAAATGCAGCTGCCCCATGGGAAAAAGACCAAAACCGGCTGGTCCACCAACGCCGATGTGCTGGAAAAGCTCCGCTGGCAGGCGCCCATTGTGGCCGATGTCCTGCAGTACCGCCAGTATGCCAAGCTGAAAAGCACCTATGCCGACGGCCTGCTGAAGGTCATCGAGCCCGATGGCCGCATCCGTACCAGCTTCCAAATGACGGTGACGGCCACAGGCCGCCTCTCCTCCACGGAGCCGAATCTGCAGAATATCCCCACCCGCACCGAGGTGGGCAGCCGCATTCGGGGTATGTTCGTGGCTGCCCCGGGCCATGTGCTGGTGGATGCGGACTACTCCCAGGTGGAGCTGCGGCTCCTGGCCCACATTTCCGGGGACGAGGCCATGCAGCAGGCGTTCCTGTCCGGCCAGGATTTCCACACCCTTACGGCGGCCAAGGTGTTCCATGTGGCCCCGGAGGAGGTAACGAGCCGGATGCGCTCCTCGGCCAAGGCGGTGAACTTCGGCATTGTGTACGGCATCTCCGCCTTTTCCCTGGCCCAGGACATCGGCGTGTCCGTGGCCGAGGCCAAGGAGTATATGGAGCGGTATTTTGACACCTACCGGGGCGTGAAGCGCTATATGGAGCAGGTGGTGGAGACGGCCCGGGAAAAGGGCTATGTAGAGACCCTCATGCATCGGCGTCGGGCGCTGCCGGAGCTGAAAAGCTCCAATTTCAACATGCGCTCCTTTGGGGAGCGGGTGGCCCTGAATATGCCCATCCAGGGCACGGCGGCGGATATTATGAAGCTGGCTATGGTGCGGGTGGAGCAGCGCCTGCAGGCGGAGGGCCTGGCGGCGAAGCTCATCATGCAGGTCCACGATGAGCTGATCGTGGAGTGCCCGGAGGGAGAAAAGGAGGCCGTGGAGCGGCTGCTGGAGGAGGAAATGAGCGGCGTGGTGCACCTGTCCGTGCCCCTGCCCGCCCAGGCACACAGCGGCAAAACCTGGCTGGAAGCGAAAGGATAAAGAGATGAACATAAAGATCGTACCCATGCATGCAGACCATTTGGAGGAGCTGGAAAAGCTGGAGAGGCTCTGTTTTTCCCGGCCCTGGAGCCGCAAAATGCTGGCGGAGGAGCTGGAAAATCAGTGCGCCGCTTTTTTGGTTGCCCAGGACGGAGACACCGGCAAGGTGGTGGGCTATGCGGGGCTTTTGGTGGTGGCCGACGAGGGCTATATCACCAATGTGGCGGTGTTCCCGGAGTATCGCCGCCGGGGTGTGGCGGCGCAGCTTCTGTCCGTTTTTGAAAACTTCGCCCGGGGCAATCGACTGGCCTTCCTCACCCTGGAGGTGCGCCCCTCCAACACCGCGGCCATTGCCCTCTATGAGAGCTTCGGCTTCCGGCAGGCGGGCCGGCGGAAGAACTACTATGATTTGCCCAAGGAGGACGCGCTGATCCTTACAAAAACCTACGGGGAGGCGGAAGCATGAATATCCTGGCCTTTGAATCCTCCTGCGACGAGACCGCCGTGGCGGTGGTACGGGATGGGCGCACAGTGCTCTCCGATGCCATCCTCTCCCAGGCGGATATGCACGCCCTCTATGGCGGTGTGGTGCCGGAGATTGCCTCCCGCAAGCATGTGGAGGCCATTTCCGGCCTGACGGATCGGGCCCTCTCCGACGCGGGCCTGACGAAAAAGGACATTGACGCGGTGGCCGTGACCTACGCCCCGGGCCTTATCGGCGCGGTGCTGGTGGCGGTGAGCTTTGCCAAGAGCGTGGCTTACAGCCTGGGCGTGCCCCTGATCCCGGTACACCATATCCGGGGCCATATCGCCGCCAATTACCTGGCCTTTCCGGAGCTGAAGCCGCCCTTTTTGGCCCTGGCCATCTCCGGGGGCAACACCCTTATCGTGGATGTGAAGGACTACACGGATATGGAAATTCTCGGGGCCACCCGGGACGACGCCGCCGGTGAGTGCTTCGACAAGGCGGCCCGGGTCCTGGGCCTGCCCTATCCCGGCGGCAAGCCCATGGACGAGCTGGCACAGCAGTCTCCGGGAGGCGTTTACCACCTGCCCCGGGCTCATGTGGACGGGGCGGACCTGGACATGAGCTTTTCCGGCCTCAAAACCGCCGTGGTGAACCTGGCCCACAACGCCCAGCAAAAGGGCGAGACCCTGGACCGGGCGGCCTTGGCCCGAGACTTTGCCCGGGCCGTCAGCGACGAGCTGGTGCCCCGGACCATGGAGGCCGCCCGCCGCAGCGGACGCAGGACCATCGTGGCCGCCGGAGGTGTGGCCGCCAACTCCGTCATCCGGGCCGATCTGCAGGCCGCCTGCGAGGAGGCGGGCTGCACGCTGTTCGTGCCGCCTTTGGCCCTTTGCGGCGATAACGGTGCCATGATCGGCGCCCAGGGCTACTACGAGTATCTGGCCGGCCGCCGGGGGGGCCTTTCCCTGAATGCCTATGCCACGATGGATCTGAATGAGCAGGAATGAGCGTTGCGGCGCCGCCCAGACAGGCGGCGCCGTTTTATATCCGCAAGGGGAAAAGATAGGAAAGTGCATATTGACAGCAGCCGGGTAGAATAGTGTATAATAAAACCGAAAAAACAATTTTACAAGCGCATTGCACCTGAAATTGTTCCTGAAGCGGCGTAAAGGAGGAGTACCATGCGTGCGACTGTGGTGGTAGACAACCGAAAGAGCGATGCCCTGCCGGGGGAGTGGGGCCTGTGCATTTACATTGAATATGGGGAGCGAAAGCTCCTTCTGGACACCGGGGCCTCGGAGCTGTTCGCGGAGAACGCAGAGAAGCTGGGCCTGGACCTATCCGCCGTGGATGCGGCGGTGCTGTCCCATGCCCATTACGACCACGGAAACGGCATGGAGGCCTTCTTCCGCCGCAACGACCACGCCCCCTTCTATGTGGGACCTACCTGCGCCGCCAACTGCTACGCAGGGCGCTGGCTCTTCCGCCGCTATATCGGCATCCCGCCCACGGTGCTGTCGGACTATTCCCGGCGCATCCGCTATGTCCGGGAAAAAACGGAGATTTTTCCCGGAGTCACCCTCCTGCCCCACTCCACCCCGGGCCTTCAGCAGGCGGGCCGGCGGGAGCATATGTTCCGGCGTGTGGGAGGCCGGTGGCAGCCGGACGATTTTTCCCACGAGCAGAGCCTGGTGCTGGAGACGGAGGAGGGTCTGGTTATTTTCAATAGCTGCTCCCACGCCGGAGCGGACAACATCATAAACGAGGTGGCGGCGGCCTTCCCGGGCAAAACCGTCCGGGCCATGATCGGCGGCTTCCACCTGTATAATAAGTCGGAGGCGGAGGTCAAGACCCTGGCCCAAAAGCTGGAGGCCACCGGTGTAGCCTATATCTGCACCGGTCACTGCACCGGCCCGGAGGCCTATGAGCTCCTGGCCCGTACCCTGGGCCGGCGCCTGCACCCGCTGCAGGTGGGCCTTACCATGGAATTTTAAGAGACGGAGGAGAAAGCTATGCTGAAAATTGAGCATCTTACCAAGCTCTACGGCGAGAAAAAGGCCGTGGATGACCTGAGCCTGCACATCCGGGCCGGGGAGATCTACGGCTTCATCGGCCACAACGGTGCGGGCAAGACCACCACGCTGAAGGCGGCGGTGGGCATCCTGGAGTTTGACCGGGGGGATATTTTCGTGGACGGCAAGTCCATCCGCCAAGAGCCCTTGGCCTGCAAAAGGGAGATGGCCTACATCCCCGATAATCCCGACCTGTACGAGTACATGACGGGCATTAAGTACCTGCATTTCATCGCCGACATCTACGGCGTGGATGCCCAGACCCGCCGAGAGCGCATTCATAAGTATGCAGACCTCTTCGCCCTGACGGACGACCTGGGCCAGGCCATCGCCGCCTATTCCCACGGCATGAAGCAGAAGCTGGCCATCATCGCCGCCTGGATCCACCAGCCCCGGCTCATTCTCATGGATGAGCCCTTCGTGGGCCTGGACCCCAAGGCCGCCCACATTCTCAAGGGCATGATGCGGGAGCTGTGTGAGAGCGGCGGCGCCATCTTCTTCTCCACCCATGTGCTGGAGGTAGCGGAAAAGCTCTGCGACAAGGTGGCCATCATCAAGGGCGGCAGGCTCATCCGCTCCGGCACCATGGAGGAGGTAAAGGGAGACGATTCCCTGGAGGAGGTTTTCCTGGAGCTGGAGGAGGAAACATGCTGAAGATTTTGGTAAAAAAGCAGCTGGGGGAGATCTTCCGCAGCTATACCTACGACGCCAAGAAGAACCGGGCCCGGTCTAAGGCCGCCACCGTGGGCTTTTTCGTGTTTTTTGCGGTGATCATGGTGGGTATGCTGGGCGGCCTGTTCACCGTCTTATCCCTGCAGCTGTGTGCCCCCCTGGCCGATGCGGGCCTTGCCTGGTTCTACTTTACCATCATGACCCTGCTGGCGGCCTTTTTGGGCATCTTCGGCAGCGTGTTCAACACCTACTCCACCCTCTACATGGCCAAGGATAACGATCTGCTTCTCTCCATGCCCATCCCCGTGCGCACCGTCATGGCCGCCCGGCTGGTGAGCGTCTACCTCATGGGCCTTATGTATTCCGGGGTGGTGCTGCTCCCGGCTATCATCGTGTACTGGGTGGTGGCGGGCATCACGGCTCCTGTGGTGGTGGGGTGCCTTATCCAGCTGCTTCTGCTGTCCGTTTTCGTGCTGACCCTCTCCTGTGTCCTGGGCTGGGTGGTGGCGAAGATCAGTCAGAAGCTGAAAAATAAGAGCTTCATCACCATGCTGGTGTCTTTGGCGTTCATCGGCGCGTACTACTTCTTCTATGCCAAGGCCGGGGATCTGCTCCGGGAGCTGCTGGCCAACGCCGCCCTCTATGGCGACACCATCCGCAGCGGGGCATACCCCCTGTACCTGGTGGGCCGGGTGGCTGTGGGCGACGCCGGGGCCATAGCCATAGTGGCGGCGGCGACCCTGGGCCTATTTGCCCTGGTGTGGTATCTTATAGCCCGAAGCTTTCTGCGCCTGGCCACCTCCACCGGGGCCGTGGCCAAGGTGGTGTACCGGGAAAGAGCCGTGGGCCTGCATAGCCCCGACCGGGCCCTGCTGAGCCGGGAGCTGCGCCGGTTTACCGCCAGCGCCAACTATATGCTCAACTGCGGCATGGGCATCCTGGGCATGGTCGTAGCCGCTGTGGCCCTTATATGGAAGGGCCGGGACTTCCTGGGAGCTGTGTCCCTGGTGCTTCCCGTGGACACGGAGACGGTGTCGGTGCTGCTGTGCGCGGCGGTGTGCGCCCTCATCAGCATGAACGATATGGCCGCCCCCTCCGTGTCTCTGGAGGGCAAAAGCCTGTGGCTGGCCCAGTCTCTGCCGGTGACGGCCTGGCAGGTCCTCCGGGCCAAGCTCCGCATGCACCTGCTACTTACGGCGGTGCCCGGGGCGGTGCTGGGGGTGTGCCTGGTGGCCGTGTGCGATTTTCCGGCGGCGCAAATGGCAGCGGTGCTGGCCCTGGCGGCGGTGTTCCTGGTGTTCTCCGCCCTGCTGAACCTGTTTTTGGGCCTGAAAATGCCCAATCTCCACTGGACCAGCGAGATCACCCCCATCAAGCAGGGCGGGGCGGTGGCCATCGCCCTGCTGGGCGGCTGGGCCTATGCGGCGGCGATGGCGGCCCTGTATTTTCTGGTGGGCCGGCACATGGGCTTTGCGGCATACATGGCGGCCTTCCTTGCCCTGACGCTGGCTGCCGCCGTGCTGCTGTATATTTGGGTGAGAAAAAAGGGCTGCGCCATCTTCGCCTCCCTGTGAAAAAGGGAAGCCGGGACGCCGTCTGCCCCGGTTTGGGAAAATAAATGCCCACAAAAATCAGCAAAGGGAGAAGCCGATATCCGGCTTCTCCTTTTTTCTGTCAAGGGGAAAATGATAGAAAAATAAGGCCCTGTCAGTTCTTGGAAGAAAAAAGAATTATGTAAATTCAAATTATGCCAAAAATGAAAGCTGCTCCGGTGCTTAAAAGGGGAAGATAGCGAAAAAGATGCTGAAATATAAGGAATCATGTATGTGGAAAACTATGTGGATAATGTGGATAACAAATCGTAGAATATGAATTGCAAAGGTATTATGTAAATCGACCGAAAAAAGAACGAAGCCCCTTTTCCGGCGAAAAACAGAGGTAAACGGGGGCTTTCAGCCCCGTGATTTTGACGAAAACCGTCGAGAAAAAAAGAGTAAAACCATACGGGCCCGGGAAATGCATCAAAAGGAAGCCCGGGAATACAGACTGTATTTCCCGCCGTCCCCGGAAAAATGAGAGTTGACGCGGGAAGAAAAAGATGCTATAATAATCCCTGCTTGAAAAGCGATGCTTGTGTGGCTCAGTTGGTAGAGCAGCTCACTCGTAATGAGCAGGTCGCCGGTTCGAGTCCGGCCACAAGCTCCAAAAAACCAGGTCCAAGGACCTGGTTTTTTTCATTCTGCCCACGAGCGTATAAAGCCCGGCAGACTTTTTTGAAAGTCTGCCGGGCTTTGGCAGTTATTGTGCCTGTCATTTTGAAGCCCGCGCCCGGGCTTTGCAATCCGGTTCTCCTCTTGGACTTTAGAGATAAAAGAACGGATTCCCACGCTTGCTGCGCTCCCTCGGAATGACAAAGAGAGGTTTTTCTATTACTTTTCTGACGGCATCTTCCACCCGTTGTGATCCGTGTGCAGCAGGTGGTGGGCCCGGGGGCTCATGGGTGAGCCCAGGTAATCCCGATACAGGGCCGCCACATCCGGATTCTCGTGGGAGAAGCGCACAGGCTCCGCCTTGTCCAGGGCCCACAGCACATTGCCCCGGCTCTCCGCCAGCTCCATGTTGTCGTGGATGGGCTGTCCGCCGCCGCCTGCGCAGCCGCCAGGACAGGCCATCACCTCCACGAAGTCGTAGGACACCTCGCCCTTTTCCAGGGCCCGCATGAGGTGGCGGGTGTTGGCCAGACCGCTGACCACCGCAATGCGCACCGTGCCGGCCCCGGGAATGGTAAACCGGGCCTCCTTCCAGCCGTCCATACCCCGAACAGCGCTGAAGGCATCCGGGTCGGGGTTGCTGCCGGTGATCATGTGGTAGGCTGTGCGCAGCGCCGCGTCCATCACGCCGCCGGTGGAGCCGAAAATCACCGCTGCGCCGGTGCCGGTACCCAGGGGACTGTCAAAAGGCGTCTCCGTCAGGGTGGCGGGCAGGATCTGCTCGCCCCGGAACATACGCACCATCTCCCGGGTGGTCAGCACCACATCCACATCCGCATCGCCGCAGGCGTCGGTCATGGTGGGCTGGGCGCACTCACTCTTTTTGGCGATGCAGGGCATCACCGACACCACGAAAATATCGTGGGGATCTACCCCGATCTTTTCGGCAAAATAGCTCTTGGCCACTGCGCCAAACATCTGCTGGGGGCTCTTGGCGGTGGAGAGGTTGCCCACGAACCGGGGGAACTGGCTCTTTACAAACCGCACCCATCCCGGGCAGCAGGAGGTGAACATGGGCCAGGTATAGCGGTCCCGGTGGGTGAAGCGGTGGATGAACTCGCTGCCCTCCTCCATAATGGTCAGGTCGGCGGCAAAGTCCGTGTCAAACACATAGTCAAAGCCGATCTGCTTCAGGGCCGTGACCATCCGCTGTGCCGTAGCGAACTTGGGGTCTAAGTGGTAGTATTCCGCCCAGGCGGCCCGGACAGCCGGGGCGATCTGCACCACGGTGATCTTCTTGGGGTCGGCCAGGGCGTCAAAGACCTTGCCCGTGTCGTCCCGCTCCTGCAGGGCGCCCACAGGGCAGTGGGTCACGCACTGGCCGCAGAAGGTGCAGTCGGAGTCGCCCAAGGATCGGACATTGGCCACGCCGATGGTGGTGCGGGAGCCGGTGCCCATGAGATCCCAGATGTTCATGCTCTGTACCTTGTCGCACACCTGCACGCAGCGCATACACCGCACGCAGCGGTTTTCAATGCGTACCACGGGGTTGGAAAAATCGTCCTGGGTCTGCTTCAGATCCTTGATGTAGTGCTCACCCAGGAGGTTGTAGTCGTTGGTGAGGGTCTGCAGCTTGCAGTTACCGCTGCGGGTACACTTGGTGCAGCGAATGTCGTGCTGGCTCAAGAGCAGCCGCAGGTTCACCCGCCGGGCTTCCCGGGCCCGGGGGGAATTGGTGTGGATGACCATGCCCTCGGCCACCACATTGTCGCAGGAGGGGATCAGCCGGGGGAAGCCCTCGATCTCCACCATGCACAGCCGGCAGGCGGCGATCTCGTTGATCCCCTTGAGATAGCACAGGGTGGGGATGGCGATGTTCACAGAGCGGGCAGCCTCCAGAATGGTGGTGCCCTCCGGCACGGAGACCGGCTTTTTATCGATTGTAAGATTTACCATTTTTCCACACGCCCTCCTTTGAAAATACCGTAGCCGAAGTGGTCGCACCGCAGGCAGCGGGAGGCCTCGGTGACGGCGCCCTCCTGGGTCAGGCCGCACTCAATATCCTCAAAGTCGCACCTGCGCTGGCCGGCCTCCCGCTCGGTGGTGTTGATGCGTCCGTGGGGGGCGCGGTTATTGAGTTTGGGACTGGGAATCTCCACATCCACGGTGATCTCGTGGCGGTAGCCCAGATGCTCGTCGATATTGGCGGCAGCCACCTTTCCGGCGGCAATGGCCCGAATGGCCGTGGCGGGGCCGGTGACGCAGTCGCCTCCGGCGAACACATTGTCCATGTCGCCCACCTGGCCGGAGAGCCCGGCCACAAAGGTGCCCCGCTTAATGGGCACGCCTGCCGCGTCAAAGCCGCTGATCTCAATGCCCTGGCCGATGGCCACCACGATGATGTCCGCCTCCAGGCGCACCTCCGGCAGGTCGGCGTTGCCGGGCCGGGGACGGCCCGCCTTGTCCACCTCGCCGATGATCTGAGGCTGGACCCACAGGGCCTTGGCCACGCCCTCCTCGTCCGCCTCGATGCGCACCGGCGCAGCCAGGGTCATGATTTCGGCGCCCTCGGCCATAGCTCCGGTGACCTCGTCGGGCAGGGCTGTCATGTCCTCAACCCGGCGTCGATACACGCAGGTGACCTTCTCCGCCCCCAGGCGAATGGAACTGCGGGTCACATCCATGGCCACATTGCCGCCGCCGATGACCACTACCTTCTTGCCGGAGAAGTCGGGCATGATGTCGTCACCGATGTCCCGGAGCATCTCCACGGCGGACATAACATTTATGCTGTCCTCGCCGGGAATGCCGGTTTTTTTGTCCTGGTGGGCGCCGATGGCGATGTACAGGCAGTCATATTCTTTTTGCAGGTCCTCGATCCAGATGTCCTTGCCCACGGTGACGCCGGTATGCACCTCGATGCCCAGAGACAGGATGGACTCGATCTCTGCGTTCAGCAGATGTCGGGGGAAACGGTAGTTGGGGATGCCGTAGCGGAGCATACCGCCCAGCTGCTTGGCCTCCTCATACACGGTGACCTTGTGGCCCATAAGGGTCAGGTAGTAGGCGCAGCTGAGGCCGCTGGGGCCGCCGCCCACAATGGCGACCTTCTTGCCGGTGGCCGGGGCGCACTCCGGCTGGGGCACCTCCCCAGCGTGGTCTACGGCGTAGCGCTTGAGACCCCGGATGTTGATGGCGTCGTCGATCATGTTCCGGCGGCACCGAGCCTCGCAGGGATGCTCGCAGATGTAGGCGCAGGCGGTGGGGAAGGGGTTGTCCTTGCGGATCAGCCGCACCGCGTCGGCGCAGCGGCCCTCGCCCACCAGGGCCATGTAGCCGGGAATATCCACCCCTGCCGGGCACAGGGCCACGCAGGGCACCGGGTATTTCAGCCCCGCCAGGCACCGCTGGTGCAGAATGTGCTCCTCGTAGTCGTCCCGGAAGCCCTCCAAGCCGTCTACCACCAGCCGGGCAGCGTCCCGTCCGATGGCGCAGTCGGCGGTGTTTACGATGGTGCGCGCCGTTTTTTCAATGGTAACCAGGGTGCTCATGGTGGCGGTGCCGGAAAGCACCTGCTCCAGGAGCAGGGAAAGCTGTCCCAAGCCAATGCGGCAGGGCACGCACTTGCCGCAGCTCTGGGCATGGCACAGGCGCAGGAAGCTCAGCGCCATATCCACAGGGCACAGGCCCGGGGGGCTGGCGGCAATGCGCCGCTCCATATCACGGTAAAGATTTTCTACCACAGTTTCAGCCCGGCTGGGCGACTTGATATCCAATCTGCTCATACCGAATCATCTCCTTCTTGCATTCTCTTCCTTGTGTTTTCCGTACCAAAAGAATGACACAAAAAACAAAAAATGTCAAATCCCTAAAAAGTGTCGAAGTTGTTAATTTGTTGTCAAAATACTATAAAAATCAATAAAAAAAGTATGTATAATGAGACTTTTTTATGAAAACAGAGAAAATGACTCCCCCGGAGCCTCTTTGCCTTGCCTTTTTGCCCCCCGGGCCGATGCAATCTCGTGAAAAATGTAAAAAAATGTTGTCGAATTTTGTCAAAAATTGCGAACATAAAATCGTAAATAATCGCTAAAATAATCTTGAAAACGACACTGAAATATGGTAAATTATATGCAAGGCAGGGGAGTGCTGTTGAGGAAGCGAAAATTCTCTGCGCTGAAATCTTGAAGTATAAGGACGAGGGAGAGTATGGAGAACAGAGGAAGCGTTATTTTAGCGGACGCAAGCGAGGAGTACCGAGCGGTACTGAGTCGTGCCATAGAAGGCACAGGCGAGTTTCAAGTGGTAGGCAGCACCGGGTCCGGCGTGGAGGCGCTGCGCCTGGTGCAGCAGAAGCATCCGCAGCTGCTGCTGTTGGATCTGGTTTTGCCGGAGCTGGACGGCTTCGGTCTGCTGCGGCAGCTGCAGAGTCTGGGCGACCGGGCCCCCAAGGTCATTGTGGTCTCGGCCTTTTGCATGCAGCGCACGGTGAACCAGGCGGTGCAGCTGGGGGTGTGGTATTTTCTGCCCAAGCCCTGCAGCGAGGAGTCGCTGCTGGAGCTGATGCGCCAGGCGGCGTATTCTCAGCAGGAGGTGGGGGAATTTTCTCCAGCTCTGGAGGGCCAGGTCACGGCCATCATCCATGAGATCGGCGTCCCCGCCCATATCAAGGGCTATCAGTACCTGCGGGAGGCGATTCTTATTGCCGTGCAGGATATGGATGTGATCAATGCCGTTACCAAGGTCCTGTACCCGGAGGTAGCCGCCCGGTTTTCCACCACGCCGTCCCGGGTGGAGCGAGCCATCCGTCATGCCATCGAGGTGGCCTGGGACCGGGGTGACCTGGAGACCCTGCAGAAGTATTTCGGCTATACCGTGAATTCCGCCAAGGGCAAGCCCACCAATTCCGAGTTTATCGCCATGATTGCCGACCGGCTGCAGCTGAAGCTGCGGCGGGGCCGGGCCTGAGGACAGGGGCTCCCGGGGCGCACTTCAGCGCATACGCCGCAGGGGCCCGCAGCATTTTCCTACGCGGGCACGCATCCGGCTCCCCTCCGGATGCGTGCTTTTTTATCCTAGAATCCCTCCGGGCGGTTGACAGACGCCCTGAAAAATGATACTATATTTTCCACAAGTAAATGACGACCTCAGAGAATCCAGAGGAACGCACACCAGAAGAGCTGCGGGGATAGGGTCCCGCAGCGAGTGCACATCGCTGTGAAGTGTCACAGCTTTACCGTATTGCGGAGCGAAGCCTATAAGCGCCATTGTGCCGGGCGGCATGAGAAGGCAGGCGGAGCGAAGAAGCATAGCCGGGAGACTTATTCGTCTGAAGCAAGCCCCCAGGGGGCCTTTTGGTGCTTTGTCCGACTATGGTGTGTAAGAGGTGTCGGCCGGGGCATTTTTCTTTTGCCCGGGATTAAAAAAGCAAGCCGAGGCGGAGAACCCGTCTTTTCCATGGCGGAAGGGGACCAGCAGACCCCTTCCGCCCTCCTCACAAAAAAATCGTCCCCACCGGGGACGATTTTTTCTATTCGATTATCTTATTCTTTCGCATCTTCTCCCGCAGGCTCCTGCTCCTCGTATTCCGCCTGCTTGCCCTTGTAAATGTTCTGCATCTCCCGGTCCACCTCAAAAACCGCCTCGGAGCATAGCCGCAGCCGCTTGGCATCGGCATCGGAAAAGGCCCGGCTGGACTTGTAGCGCAGCTCGTGCTCCAGGCTGGCCCACATATCCATGGCGATGGTCCGGAGCTGAATCTCCACCGGCAGGTGCAGGGTTCCCTCGGAGATGACGATGGGCACCTCCACGATCAGGTGCAGGCTGCGGTAGCCGGAGGGCTTCGGGGTCTTGATGTAGTCCACCTCCTGAATCACCCGGAAGGACTCGTTTCGGGTCAGCAGACTGCGCAGATAGTAAATGTCGTCTAAGTAGTTGCAGATAATGCGTATGCCCGCCACATCCTGCACATAGGCGTAGATGTTGTCAATGGTGACCTCATGGCCCCGGCGCTGGAGCTTCTCCACAATGGAGTCCAGGGTCTTGATGCGGTACTCGATGTGGTGGATGGGGGAGCGGTCGTTGAGGGTGGCAAATTCCTCGTCCAGGATTTCCATTTGCGCCACGGCTATTTTCAGTGCGCTGCGGTATAGATGATTCACCCGAACCATGCCCTGGGCCAATTCCGTTTCCTTTTGGGGCGTGCTGCCCGGCAGGTGTATGTTGTGCAGGGATAACTGGTTGATTTTCTCGACCATCATAAAAAATCTATCCTCCTCCTGTCCGGAATCCTACGCCGAACAGTCCTATTATTCAGAGTATACCATAAATAAAGCAAAGATGTGTGAATAATTTATGTAAACTGTGAAAAATTTTGCCTTCACCCCGCCGTCGGCCTTACACCGCACCCCTTGCAAAAAAACTGTCATTGCGAAACCAGTGACCGATGTCACCGGTTGTGGCAATCCGTTCTCCTGGTGGGGCGGGCGACCCTCGCGGACGCCCGCCCCACCCATCGTTCCCCCATATAAAAACCCGCCGGGGCAAACGCCCCGGCGGTCCAGCGTGTCAAAAAAGCCTCGCAGAGTTTGCCGCCCGCAGGCGGCAAAGAAATAAAATCATTTTCTCTCGCGACATGTGCGTGAGAGAAAATACAACTCGGGCTGCCAGTGTGGAATTTGTCCGTCACAGACGGACAAATTATGCGCGCAGCAGACCGCAAGCCTTTTGTCGGAAAAACCCGGAGGGTTTTTCGACAGTCTCAACCGCCGGGGCAAACGCCCCGGCGGTCCTCAACGCCAAAATTCAATTTTACCGTATCCCGGCCAGGAAGCACCCGGGGTCCTTGTCCAGCTGTGCCCGGCCCCAGCGGAGCATTTCCTCCACGCTGACACAGGCGGTCACCACGCCGTCCCCCCAGTGCTCCACGGTCACCGACTGCAAAAACGCGTCCGGGCAGGCGGTGCGCACATAGTACGGGTGTGCCTCCCCTCCGCAGAGTACAGGGGCGGGCTTCATGGCCTGGGTGTAGAACCCCGGCTTTCCGGCCACAATGTCCAGGCAGTCCTCCACGGCGTTGAAGGCCGTGGGATACCGCCCGGCCCCCTGACCGAAGAAGCTGTGCCGGCCCACCTTTTCACCGCAATAGGTGATGAGGTTGAAGTTCTTAGGCACGGCGGCCTCCAGGTCATGGCTGTCCACCAGGGTCGGCTCGATGAAGGCGCACACGCCGCCCTCCGCCGCCTTGGCCGTGGCCAAAAGCTTGCAGACAAATCCGTGGGCCTTAAAGGCGCGGATGTCCCCGTCTGTGACGGTGCGGATACCGAACATGGGGATGTCCTCCTCCTGCACCAGCGCGTCAAAGGCGATGTTGGCGGAGATGGTCAGCTTCCGGCGCACATCGTCGCCGTCGATGTCGGCGGAGGGGTCCGCCTCGGCATAGCCCAGCTCCTGGGCCTGCTTCAAAATTTCCGGGAACGACACCGGGGAGGCGTGCATGGCGTCCATAATGAAGTTGGTGGTACCGTTCATAATGCCGCCCAGCTCGCAGATGCTGTCCAGTCGCTTGCACCGTTCCAGGTTGGTCAGCCACGGAATGCCTCCGCCTACGGCAGCGGTGCAGCGCAGGGAAACGCCGCATTCCCGGGCCAGACCCGTCAGCTCCGGGTAGTAGGCGCTGATGACCGCCTTGTTGGCCGTCACCACATGCTTGCCCGCCTTCATCGCAGCGCAGATGTACTCGTAAGCCGGGTGCAGCCCGCCCATGACCTCTGCCACGATGCCGATAGCCTCGTCGTTTACAATGTCGGCGATGTCCGTCACCGCCAGTGCCCCCAGGTCAGGCCGAGGCCGCCGCACCAAAACCTTGGTCACAGTCAGATCCTCCCGACCTGCGCAAAAATCTAAAATGCCGCCGCCCACAACGCCGCAGCCCAAAAGTCCAATGTTCATAGTAAAACCTCCCCCGTAGGTTAAAATGGATCGTCCCAATTCTACTCAAAACCGTTCCAAATGTCAACCGGAAAAGCCCTCCCCGCGCAAAAAAGAGGCGGACCCTACGGCCCGCCTCTACATAGCTTTACCCGCGCACCAGCGCCAAAATCTCCGGCTCGCCCATGAGCCCGGCGGCGCGATTTACCACCTGCCCGCCCTTAAATACCAGCAGCGTGGGGATCACCTCGATGCCGTACCGCAGCGCCAGATCCCGGCACTCGTCCACATTCACCTTCACGATCTGGAAGTCGTCGTATTTGGCGGCCATCTCCTCCAGCGTGGGGCCTAAAGCCCGGCAGGGACCGCACCAGGTAGCCCAAAAGTCAACCAAAACCGGCTTTTCGCTTTGCAGCACCGCCGCGTCAAAAGTATCATCCTTTGCGTGTACAATCGTCATCGCAAATGCCTCCTTTAGTTTCTCTATCCTACCCCGTATTATATAAGAAAATACAGAATCCGCAGTGATAAATGCAACAAAAACCCAAAATTTGCCACGAAAAAACCGCTATTGCCCACGCCCTGCTTGCACCGCACCCCGCTGCCGGGCATCTGCCACACCTCTTATAACGGATGCGGGGCGATGTGGGCATCGCCCCCTACGAAGTTCTATCGGTGAATGGCGTTGTAGGGGTCGGCGTCCCGGACGACCCGCCCAGCCTTGCACCGCACCTCTTGCAAAAATCTGTCATTGCGAAGCCGGTGACCGAAGTCACCGGCTATGGCAATCCGTACTGGCTCAAAAAAGCACAGCGGGCCAGGTTTAACCCCGCCCGCTGCGCCGAATTATTTGTTGTAAAGGGTAACCCCGTCACTTCCCGCTGCGGCTGTTCAGTTTTCCCAGATAGCGGTAAATGCTGGCCTCCGAGCTGTGCAGCTCCTTGGCCACGAAGCTCACGGAGCCCTTCAGTAAAAACACGCCCTTGCGGTCCAAAATCTCCATGATCTCCATTTTTTCGTCCTGGTTGAGCCGGTCCACATCCACCGGATAGTTGGCCACCACCGAGGACACGATGCTGGCAGTGGCTCCGGCGATGGAGGTGGGGAAGCCCTGCTCCCGGGCGGATTCCGAGGGGTCGTTCTGATCCACGATGAGGCTGGTGCCGCTGGGCACGCTGGGGGTAAGCACCACGCTGCACAGGTCCATCACCTGCTTCGACAGGGCCTCGTAGCGGCTGCTGTCAAAGTTGATGCACAGCAGACCCACCACGCTTCCGGTGCGGTCCTTGATGAACATACTGTTGGAGTGCATCTTCTTTCCCGTGACGGAGGTGCTTTCAAAGGATAGCACATAGTCCTGGGTCTCATACAGCCGACCCGAGAGGAACTCCAGCATTTTGTTGCTCAGGGGGGACCCCAGATGCCGCCCCGTCAGCTCGCCGTTGGAGATGGCGATGATCTGGTTGGAGTCCTCCGTCAGCTCGTGAAGGGCCACCTCATAATCCGGGCCCAGAATGTGTCCCAAAAAGTCAACTAAAAGTGTGTAATGCCGCCGAATTTCTTTGTCCATAAAAATTTTTCCTCCTGCTCTGCTGCAATGCTTTACTCGCCCTGTTTTTCTTGTGTCTCGTCGGCGGCGTGGGCATCGTCAGCGGCGGGAGCCTGCGTGGCTTGGATGTGCTGAAGCTCTTCCTCCTCCAGTACCCGGTAAGCGACCTTACCCACCAGAGTCTTGGGCAGCTCATCCCGGAACTCAATGTCGTAGGGCATGGCGTACTTGGCGATGTGCTTACGGCAGTAGCTCATAAGTGCGTCCTTGGTGGCCTGGTTCTTCTCCACGCCGGGCTTCAGCATCACAAAGGCCTTCACCTTCTGCATCCGATAGGCGTCCGGCACACCGATAACACAGCTCATCTGCACATCCTCGTGGGCGTCCAAAATATTCTCGATCTGACCGGGATACACATTGTAGCCCGAGGAGATGATCATTCGCTTGGCCCGGCCCCGGAAGTAAATGAAGCCGTCACTATCCATGGTGCCCAGGTCGCCGGTGTACACCCATGTCAGGCCGTCGTCGTGCTTTCGCAGGGTCTGGGCGGTCTCCTGGGGATGGTTCATGTATTCCTTCATCACCGTGGGTCCGGCCAACAGGATTTCGCCCTCCTCACCGTAGGGCAGCTCCTCGTCGGTGCCGGGCTTCACGATTTTGATGTAGGTGTCCGGGAAGGGCAGACCGATGGAGCCCTCCTTGTACATATTGGTGGGCGTCAGGCAGCAGGCGGTGACGGTCTCGGTGGTGCCGTAGCCCTCCCGCACCTGGATGACGGCGTGGTGATCGTAGAGGAACTTGTCGAATTTCTTCTTCAGCTCGATGGAGAGGCTGTCGCCGCCGGAAAAAACGCCCTTGAGGCTGGAGAGGTCGGCGTTATCCATGCTGGGCAGCCGCAGCAGCGCCTCGTACAGGGTGGGCACGCCTGCAATGAAATTGCACTTATACTTCACGATCTGCTTGGCATAGCTCTTGGCGGTGAACCGGGGGATCAGGATGCACCGGCCGCCGCTGGCCAGCATAGAGTGGACGCACACGCCCAGCCCGAAGCCGTGGAACAGGGGCATAGCCGCCAGCATCCGGTCTCCGGGGCGGAACATGGGGTTGGTGGCGATGATCTGCTTGGCCAGGGCATTGAAGTTGCCGTTGGTCAGCACGATGCCCTTGGTGGTGCCGGTGGTGCCGCCGGAGTAGAGGATCACCGCCGGGTCCTCTGCCTTGCGGTCCACCCGGAAATTCTTATAGAAGCAGTGGCGGCTGAGGTCCATAAATTCCTTCCACCGTATCACCGGCGCATCATCGGGAATTTTCTGGATCTTTCGCCCCTCCGTGAGCATATACCCCGCCCGGACGGGCCGACTCAGGGCATCCTTTACGGAGGCGATGATAATGTTCACGATGCCGGTGTTCTGGCGGATATGCTCAAACTTGTCGTAAAACTGGTCCAGGGTGATGGCGGTGATAGACTCGGACTCATTGAGGTAGAACTCAATTTCCTTTTCCGCCGACAGGGGGTGGATCATGTTGGCAATGCCGCCCACCAGATTCACCGCGTAGAACATATAGATGGCCTGGGGGCAGTTGGGCATGGCGATGGTCACCTTGTCCCCGGCCCGGATGCCCAGCACCTTCAGGCTCTTGGCACAGCGCTCGATCTCCTGGATCATCTTGCGGTAGGTGGTGGACTTGCCCATAAAGTCAAAGGCGATGTTGTTGGGGTATTCCTGGGCCACCTGTTCCAGAGCCTGGAACATAGACCCGCCGAAATACTCCAGGTGCATGGGTACATCGCCCATGTGGGCGGCCCAGGGTGTTTTCACTTCACTCATACTGAACTTCCTCCTTCATAGGCTTTTCCAGCTCCCAGGGATGCTCCAGCAGATATTGCAGGAGCCGGACAGATTTGGAGTAGTAATACCCGTCGGCCAGACGCTCGTCAATGGTCAGGCCCAGGTCCAGCGTCTCCCGCATGGAGGCCCGGCCCTGCTCGTCGAAGTAGGGCCGCAGGGCCTTTTCACCGATGATGCAGAACAGGGAGCAGGTGCCCCAGTTGGTCAGATGGTGGTAGCCGCACTTGAGCTTGATAGACCCCAGGTTCGACAGCACCACGGAGCTGTAATAGGGGTCGGTGGCGATCATGTCCTGGGGCACCCAGCCGTGCTTATCCAGCCACATGAGGACCTTCACAGCGGTCTTGCCCAGCCAGCGGGGGAGCTTGTTGAGAATGTCCATGCTCTCCGTGGAGGAGTCTACCTTATCGCTGCGGCACTCCGTCACCTGGCTGCGGATGTACTGGTGCACATCCTGCAGGCAGAAATCCTCCCGGCTGTGCAGGAAGGCCAGAGCCTCAGCACCCTTGTCGGAGAACTGCTTTTTCACCACGAAGGAGGCGGATACCTCGTTGCGCTGGTAGAAATTGCTGTTGACAATGAAGCGGTTCAGCTTAGGCCGCAGGGTGATGGTTTTAAGGAGGGCCGCCACCACAATGTGAAACATGGTGTAGGGAAACTCCGTCTCCGTCTCGTTGCGCTTTGCCAGGTATTCGTTCATAGCCGTCAGATCCACCCGCAGAGAGATGTAGGCCTCATTGTCACAGCGGTTGGGATAGATGATGCCGGTGATAAAATGCAGAGAATCCAATTCCCGCAGCAGCCGTCCATCCTTGCGGTCGCCCCGGCGCTTTTTTTGTTTTTCCATTTTTTCTCCTGTTGTTTTATTTTTAGGCTGATAAAAATTTATTCCCACTATAATGAAGAGTATAGCAAATCCCAAGCTGTTTTTCCAGTATAAATTTGCATGAAAACAAAAAAACTTCGTGGCCCCATATAATCCCCACCGTCCTTGGCCCCCTTGCCTAAAGGGGGCTGGCACGGCGAAGCCGTGACTGGGGGATTCCTCACCTCACCGCACCTCTTGTAACCCTCCGTAGGGGCGACCCTTGCGGTCGCCCGCCCATTGCACTTCTTGTAACGCTTTCGTAGGGGCCGATGCCTACATCGGCCCGACCATAGCACTTCTTGTTACGCTCCGTAGGGGCGACCCTTGCGGTCGCCCGCGGGAGGGGCAGAGCCCCTCCCCTACGCACTTCTTGCAACCCATCCGTAGGGGCCGGCGTCCTCGACGGCCCGACAGGTTTTTTCCGCACCCGGCAGGGCACACGGGCCCTGCCCTACAAGGCGTTGCGTTATCGGGGGCGGGCGGACAGAGTCGTCCGCCCCTACAAACTTTTCCTGCGCCCGTTGTAACGCTTTCGTAGGGGCGGGGTTCTACCCCGCCCGTTCTTCCGCGCCCCTTGTAACGGACGCGGGGCGATGTGGGCATCGCCCCCTACGAAGTTCTATCGGTGAATGGCGTTGTAGGGGTCGGCCTCCCGGACGACCCGCCCAGTCTTGCACCGCACTCCTTGCAAAAACCCTGTCATTGCGAACCAGTGACCGATTCACTGGTGTGGCAATCCGTCCCCCCCCGTCCTTGGCCCCCTTGCCTAAAGGGGGCTGGCACGGCGAAGCCGTGACTGGGGGATTCTTTTCCTGCGCCCCTTGTAACGCTTTCGTAGGGGCCGGCGTCCTCGACGGCCCGACAGGTTTTTTCCGCACCCGGCAGGGCACACGGGCCCTGCCCTACAAGGTGTTGCGTTATCGGGGTCGGGCGGACAGAGTCGTCCGCCCCTACAAACCGTTCCGTAGGGCGGGGTGCCCTCACTCCGCCGCCGGACTTGCACCGCACTCCTTGCAAAAAACCATGTCATTGCGAAACCAGTGACCGATTCACTGCTGTGGCAATCCGTCCACCCCGTCCCCGAAAATGCTTTTCCCTTCACGCAAAAAAAGGAGCCCCGCCACCCGGCAGAGCCCCTTTTCAAACCGATTCAATTCATCAGAAATCCGCATTGCCCACCGTGCGCGGGTGCAGCTCCACATCCCGGATGTTGCTCACTCCCGTGAGGTACATGACCATCCGCTCAAAGCCCAGGCCGAAGCCCGCGTGCTTGCAGGTGCCGTAGCGCCGCAGGTCGCAGTACCACCAGTAGTCCTCGGGATTCATCCCCAGGTCCCGGATGCGCTTTTCCAGCATCTCCAGCCGCTCCTCGCGCTGGCTGCCGCCCACGATCTCGCCGATGCCGGGCACCAGGCAGTCCGCCGCCGCCACGGTTTTGCCGTCATCGTTCATGCGCATATAAAACGCCTTGATCTCCGCCGGATAGTCCGTCACGAACACGGGACGCTTAAACACCTGCTCGGTGAGGAACCGCTCATGCTCCGTCTGCAGGTCGGTGCCCCAGTCCACCTTGAAGTCGAACTTGCCGTTGTTCTTCTTGAGGATCTCCACCGCCTCGGTGTAGCTGATGCGTCCGAAGTCGCTGGAGGCCACATGCTCCAGCCGCTCCTTCAGCCCCTTATCCACAAAGCTGTTGAAAAATTCAATTTCCTGGGGGCACTTTTCCAGGACGCTTTTGATGATATACTTGATCATCGCCTCCGCCACATCCATGTCCCCGGCCAGGTCGCAGAAGGCCATCTCCGGCTCGATCATCCAGAACTCAGCGGCGTGGCGCTGGGTGTTGGAGTTCTCCGCCCGGAAGGTGGGGCCGAAGGTGTATACATCGCCAAAGGCCATGGCGAAGTTCTCGGCGTTCAGCTGGCCCGAGACCGTGAGGCTGGTCTTTTTCCCGAAGAAATCCTGGCTGTAATCCACCTGCCCGTCCTGGGTCCGGGGCGGATTCTCCAGGTCCAGGGTGGTCACCTGGAACATCTCCCCTGCACCCTCGCAGTCAGAGCCGGTAATGATGGGGGTCTGCACATATACAAAGCCCCGGTTCTGGAAAAACTCATGCACCGCATAGGCCGCCACAGACCGCACCCGGAAGGTAGCGGAAAAGAGATTCGTCCGGGGCCGCAGATGCTGGATGCTGCGCAGGAACTCCACGCTGTGCCGCTTTTTCTGCAGGGGATAGTCCGGGGCGGACTTACCCTCCACCTCCACGGACCGGGCCTTCACCTCCAGGGGCTGCTTGGCCTCCGGGGTCAGCACCACCGTGCCATGCACCACCAGGGCCGCCCCCACATTCTGACCGGCGATCTCCTTGTAGTTTTCCAGCACGGAGGCGTCCAGCACCACCTGCAGATTCTTGAAGCAGGAGCCGTCGTTCAGCTCGATAAAGCCGAAGCCCTTCATATCCCGGATGGTCCGTGCCCAGCCGCATACCACCACATCCTTGCCGTCCAGACTATCCCGGTCGGCGAACAGGGTGGCGATTCTCATTCGATCCATAGTAATATCCACCTTTATTTGTGTTAGTATGTTCCATTATAAACACATTTTTTCAGTTTGGCAACATATTTCCTATTGACAAAGGGAAAGAAGTGTGAGAATATAAGCACAAGTTTAGAAAACAAAGCTTTGCTTACGAAAGGAGAACGCCATGACACAGCGCGAACGGCAGATTCTCAACTGGATCGAGGCGGACCCCACCATCTCCCAGCAGGAGCTGGCAGACCGGGCGGGCATCACCCGCTCCAGTGTGGCGGTGCATATTTCCAATCTGATGAAAAAGGGCTGCATCGCCGGCAAGGGGTATATCGTCACCCGCAGCCCCTATGTCACCGTGGTAGGCGGCATGAACATGGACATCGGAGGCCGCCCCAATCAAAAGCTGGTGGGCAAGGACTCCAACCCCGGTACCGTGCGCATGAGCCCCGGCGGGGTGGGCCGGAACATCGCCCACAACATGAGCCTCATGGGACTGGATGTGCGCCTGGTCACGGCCTTTGGCGACGATGTGTACGCCCAAAAGCTGGCGGCGGTGTGCGGCGAGCTGGGCATCGACATCTCCCAGTCCCCGGTGATTCCCGGCGGCCACACCTCCACCTATCTTTTCATTAACGATGAGGACGGGGATATGCAGCTGGCGGTGTCCGACATGGATATTTACGAAAATCTGACCCCCCGGGTCCTGGAGAGCCGCCGCCAGCTTTTAGACGGCAGCCAGGTGGTGGTGCTGGATACCAACCTCCCCTCCGAGAGCATTCAGTGGGTGGCGGAGAATTGCCGGGCCCCCATCTTCGCAGACCCGGTCTCCACCGCCAAGGCCGAAAAGCTCCGCCCTGTTCTGGGTAAGCTCCACACCCTCAAGCCTAACCGTCTGGAGACGGAGCTTCTCTCCGGGGTGCCTATCACCGACGATGACAGTCTCTGCCGGGCGGCGGACGCCCTGCTGGAGACGGGGCTGCACCGGGTATTCATCTCCCTGGGGGCCGACGGCGTCTTTGCTGCCGACCACAGCGGCCAAAAGCGGAAGCTCCCGGCGCTGAAGGGGAACATCGTCAGCACCACCGGCTGCGGCGATGCCTTTATGGCGGCTCTGGCCTGGGCCTATCTCCAGGGCAGCGACCTGGAAAAGTCCGCCCGGGCAGGCCGGGCAGCATCCACCGTCACCATGGCCAGCGCCGAGACCATCAGCGCCGCTATGAGCGAGCAGGCTCTGCTGGCACATATGTAAATCGTTTTAACAAACCCTATCAAATATATAATGTAAAACAGGAGGTATTTCATTATGCTGAACCGTTATCTGGACATTGCACCCGAGGTAAAGAAGGCCCTGGACGAGGGCAAGCCCGTTGTGGCCCTGGAAAGCACCATCATCTCCCACGGTATGCCCTATCCTCAGAATAAGGAGACGGCCCTGAAGGTGGAGGAGATCATCCGCTCCTTCGGCGCTGTGCCCGCCACCATCGCCATCATCGGCGGCCGCCTGAAGGCGGGCCTGACCCCGGAGGAGATCGACTACCTGGGCAAGGCCGGCCACGCCGTGACCAAGGCCAGCCGCCGGGACCTGCCCGTGCTGGTAGCCAAGGGCATGGACGGCGCCTGCACCGTCACCACCACCATGATGATCGCCGCCATGGCGGGCATCAAGGTCTTTGCCACCGGCGGCATCGGCGGCGTGCATCGGGGCGCGGAGACCACCATGGATATTTCCGCCGACCTGGAGGAGCTGGCCAAGACCCCTGTGCTGGTGGTCTGCGCCGGAGCCAAGGCTATTTTGGACCTGGGCCTGACCCTGGAATACCTGGAGACCAAGGGCGTCACCGTCATCGGCTACGGCACCAAGGAGCTGCCTGCCTTCTATACCCGCTCCTCCGGCTTCGGCGTGGACTATGAGCTGGACACCCCCGAAGAGGTAGCCAAGGCCTTCCATGTGAAGCAGGTCCTGGGTCAGGAGGGCGGTATGCTGGTCACCAACCCCATTCCCCAGCAGTATTCCATGGATCCCGCTGTGATTAACAAGGCCATCGACGAGGCTGTGGCCGAGTGCAAGGCCAAGGGTGTACACGGCAAGGAGACCACGCCCTTCCTGCTGGCCAAGGTGAAGGAGCTCACCGGCGGCGACAGCCTGGAGAGCAACATCCAGCTGGTGTTTAGCAACGCCCGGGTGGCCTCCCAGATCGCCTGCTCCCTCAGCAAGCTGGAAAATAATGGGTGATTTTCGGTGACAATCGGTGACATTTCGGTGTCGTATCGGTGCATGGAAGATGTACTTTTGGTGTACCTGGCGGTGCTGAATTTGGTGACATTTGCCCTGTACGGCGCAGACAAGCGCCGGGCGAAAAAAGGGCAGTGGCGCATCCCGGAAAAACGCTCCTGATTTTGCCCCTGTTGGGGGGCAGCGTGGGCGGCATTCTGGGCATGGCCGTGTTTCACCACAAGACCCGGCATTGGTATTTTCGGTGGGGTCTGCCGACGATGCTTTTATTGCAGGCAGCCGGGGCCGTGTACCTGCTGGCGCGGTAAAGTGATAAAGTAATATAGAGCAAAAAGCACCTCCCGGGTGGGAGGTGCTTTTTGTGCTTCGTGGGGGGCGTAGGGGCGACCGCAAGGGTCGCCCCTACGCAGAAATAAAGAAGTGCATACAAGCGGGTCGTCGAGGACGCCGACCCCTACGAAAAAATAAGGGCGGCGTTAGGGGTGGGGGTCCTGATGCTCACCGGCCCACTCCATGAGAGCGGAGATCAGCAGGAGAACGAGGCCCGCAGCCTCGAAGATAAAGCCCAGGACGGTGGCGTCGATGAGCAGAAAGGCGGCGCCGATGATGATAAGGCCTAAGTACAGAGCGTGCTTTGCTTTCATGTTGTCCCTCCCGTTTTCTGAAAAACTTTTCTTGTAAATACTGCGGAAACGAAAAAAGCGTTCCTCTTTGCTGAGTATACCATACAGAAACCGGGGCTGTCAAATGAAAAAGCGAATTCGGTATCGGTCAGGAGACGATAATTCCCTCATGGTCTACGGGGAGGGGGAGCTGCTGCCAGTGGCCCGGGAGCCGGGAGAGACGGGAGGCCAGCTTTTCATCAAAGTCCGGGTCCGCCGACAGGCACAGGAGGGTGGGGCCTGCACCGGAGAGGAAGAAGGCCACACAGCCGCAGTCGTGGGCCAGCTTTTCCGCCGCATCGAAGCCGGGGATCAGGGTGCGCCTGAAGGGCTGGTGGAGCTTATCGCGGAGGGCTACGGAGATGGTCTCCGCATCGCCGTTTTCCAAGGCCCGCAGCAGCACGGCGGTGCGGGAGACATTGAAGATGGCGTCACCGTAGGGGACCTCCTTGGGCAGGACGCTCCGGGCCAGGTGGGTGGAGAGCTGGAAGTCCGGGATCAGGGCCGTGCAGCGGAGGCTCTTGTGGAGACTGTACCGGGCGATGTAGGGCCGATCGTTTTCCACAAAGGAGGCAACCAGGCCGCCGAAAATGGCCGGGGCCAGGTTATCCGGGTGACCCTCGATGTCGTTGCACACGGCCAGCAGCTCCTCCCGAGTGAGAGGGGAGCCGTGGTTTGCGTTGGCGCCGGCGGCGCCGGCGGCTATCAGGGCGGCGCTGCTGCCCAGGCCCCGGCAAATGGGGATGTCCGCCCGGATGGAAAGGCGCAGGCCCGGCATGGGCAGGCCCAGCTTCGCCAGCACGGCCTTATAGGAGACCACGGCCAGGTTTTCCTCCGTGGCGTAGTCCGGCTCTACCCCCTCAAAATAGAGGCCCTCGGGCACTTCCTCAAAGGTGAGGGTATTATACAGGGCCAGAGCCAGGCCCAGGGTATCGAAGCCGGGGCCTAAGTTGGCGGTGGTGGCGGGGACGCGGACGGTTACCATTGTTTTTCACCAGCTTTCCGGAGAACATAGGAGAGCATATCCTCCCGGTCGATAACATCCCGGTGCCGCACAGGCTTTTCCCGCAGAGCCGCCAGGTTTTTGGGCACAGGCACGCCGGTGCAGGCGTGGAGATCGTCCATGACGGCGAATTCGTCATCGGACACCCTCTGACCCAGGGCGGAGAGAACGGCGGCGGGGAACTTATAGGGGCTGGCGGTGGAGAGGACCACCACCGGCGCGCCGTCGTGATGGGTGTGGGAGAACTGATCGGCTACGGTCCAGGCCACGGCGGTGTGGGGGTCCAGAAGGTACTTTTCCTGGGCCCAAACCTTTCCGATGGTGCGCCCGGCGGCGTCATCATCGCAGCAGCCGCAGGAGAACTCCGATTGAAGCTTCCGGAGAAGCTCCTCCGTGACTTTATAATGGCCCTGCTCGTTCAAATCCTTCATGAGGGAGGCCACATAGCTATCGTCCCCGGTGAGGAGGCTCAAAAGGCGCTCTAAGTTGCTGGAGACCAAAATGTCCATGGAGGGGGAGGTGGTCTTATAGAAGGTGCGGCGCTTATCATAGACGCCGGTGGAGAGGAAGTCGGTAAGGACATCGTTGCGATTGGAGGCGCAGATCAGGCGGCCTACGGGCAGGCCCATGCGCTTGGCAAAATACCCGGCCAGGATGTCGCCGAAGTTGCCGGTGGGGACACAGAAATGGACCGGCTCGCCTACCCGGATGCGGCCCCGGCGGACCAGGTCGGCATAGGCCTTGAAATAGTAGACGATCTGGGGGGCCAGGCGGCCGATATTGATGGAGTTGGCCGAGGAGAGACGCAGACCGGGGAGATCCTCCTCGTCACAGGAGGCGAAGATCTGCTTTACGCCGGTCTGGGTATCGTCGAAATTACCCCGGACGGCGCAGACCTTTACATTGGCACCCTCCTGGGTGACCATCTGGGCCTGCTGCACGGCGGAGACGCCGCCGTAGGGGTAGAACACGATGATCTTGGTGCCGGGGACATCGTGGAAGCCCTCCAGGGCGGCCTTGCCCGTGTCACCGGAGGTGGCGGTGAGAATGAGCATTTCATCCCGGATATTCTCCAGGGTACGGGCCTGACTGATGAGCTGGGGCAGCAGGCTCAGGGCCACATCCTTAAAGGCGCTGGTGGGGCCCCGGAACAGCTCCAGCACATAGCGGTCGCCCACCTTTACCAGCGGGGTCAGCTCCTCCGTCTCAAATTTCCCGGCGTAGCCCCGGCGGACCAGGCCGTCCATATCCGGGTAGTCCGGCAGCAGGGCCGAGAGGATGCGGGCGGAGAGGGTGAGGGTGTCCGCCTCCAGGAGAGACTGCCAGTTAAGAACGGGGATGGCTTCGGGCATATAGAGTCCCCCGTCCGGCGCGATGCCCCGGAGTACGGCGGCAGCGGGAGAGGCCGTAAGGGCGCGGTTGCGGGTGCTTTGATATTTCATACAAGTTTCTCCAATCTTTTTCTTGCATTTTGCATAATGATATGATACACTGTCCCCAAGAAAAAAGCAAGTGTTTTTTACTGACGGACAAAATAGGGCTTTTTGTCAATGGACTTGAAAACCTTGCATCAATTTCCGATGAAAGCGAGGCAAAATAATGTTAAAGGTGCTGAAATTCGGCGGCTCCTCCATGGCGGACGCCAAGCAATTTGAAAAGGTGAAGAGTATTGTGCAGGCGGACCCGGCCCGGCGGGTGGTCATCGTTTCCGCCGCAGGAAAGCGGTTTTCCGACGACCACAAGCTGACGGACCTGCTGTATCTGTGCTATGCACATCTTAAATACGGGGTGTCCTGCGACACGGTATTCGACATGATCCGCTCCAGGTACATGGAGATTCGGGACGACCTGGGGCTGAAAACGGACCTGGAAACGGAGTTTGCCGCCTTGCGAAAGAAGATGGACGCGGGCATCAGCCAGGACGAGCTGGTGAGCCGGGGCGAATATTTCGCGGCAAGGCTCATGGCGGACTACCTGGGCTACGACTTCCTGGACAGCGAGCTGTGGCTGAAGTTTAACCTGGACGGCACGGTGGACCAGGAGAAGAGCTACGAGATCCTGGCCCGGACGGCCTCCGGAAGGCGGGTGGTGATCCCGGGCTTTTACGGCACCATGCCCGACGGCAGCATCAAGACCTTTACCCGGGGCGGCAGCGACATCACCGGCGCCCTGGCGGCGGCGGCCCTGGACGCGGATGTGTATGAAAACTGGACGGATGTGTCGGGCTTCCTCATGGCGGACCCCCGGATTGTGAAGGACCCGCTGCCCATTGAGCGCATTACCTACTCGGAGCTGCGGGAGCTGAGCTATATCGGAGCCCAGGTGCTCCACGAGGGAACCATCTTCCCGGTGCGGGAGAAGAATATTCCCCTGAACATCCGCAACACCAATCAGCCGGAGCATCCGGGCACCATGATCATGGAGTCCTTCGACGAGACGGAGGAGAGTCTGGACGGAAACTTCATTACGGGTATCGCCGGACGGAAGAATTTCTCCGTTATCACCATCACCAAAAACGGCATGAGCAATGAGGTGGGCGTGCTGCGGCGGATTCTGGAGGTGCTGGAAAAGTATCAGCTGGTGCTGGAGTACCTGCCCTCGGGCATTGACAGCGTTTCCCTGGTGGTGGCGGCGGACAAGCTGCGGCCCTGCCAGTATCAGCTTTTGGGCGACATTCAGAAAATGCTGAAGCCCGACAGCATCCATGTCACCGAGGACATGGCCATTGTGGCGGCGGTGGGCCGGAAAATGGCCTTTAAGCCCGGCACCTCGGGGAAGATCTTCGCCGCTTTGGGCGAAAACGGCATCAACATCCGCATGATCACCCAGGGGCCCGACGAGCTGAACATTATCGTGGGCGTGGACAACAAGGACTTTGCCGGAGCGATCCGGGTACTGTATGACAGCTTTGTAAAATAAAAAACGGAGGATACTGTGATGAAAAAGTATAAGGTAGCGATTTTGGGCGCCACGGGTGCCGTGGGCCGGGAAATGATGAAGATTTTGGCGGAGCGGAGCTTTCCGGTGGAGGAGCTGCATCTGCTGGCGTCGGAGCGGTCTGCGGGGCAGAAGATCCAGTGGCAGGGCCAGGAACTGACCGTGGAGCCGGCCTGCGACGAGGCATTCCGGGGCCTGGACATTGTGCTGGGCGCGGCGGAAAATGACATTGCAAAGCGGTTTGCACCGGCCATTGTAAAGGCGGGGGCGGTGTTTGTGGACAACTCCAGCGCCTTCCGCCTGGACCCGGATGTGCCGCTGGTGATCCCGGAAATTAACCCGGAGGACGCCAAAAAGCACAAGGGCATCATCGCCAACCCCAACTGCACCACCATCGTGTCCCTGGTGGCCATCAACGCCTTGAACCAGGACAGCCCCATTGAGAGCATCGTGGCAAGCAGCTACCAGGCTACCTCCGGCGCTGGCGCAGGCGGGCCTATTGAGCTGATGAACGAGGTGGAGGCCCTGCGGGAGGGCAAGAGCTACGAGCCCAAGGTATTTCAGTATCAGATCGCGTACAATGTGATCCCGCAGATCGGCGGCGAGGCCTTTGAGGGCTACACCTCCGAGGAGATGAAGATGCAGAACGAGGGGCGCAAGATCATGCATCTGCCGGAGCTGAAGGTCAGCTGCACCTGCGTGCGGGTACCGGTGGTGCGCAGCCACAGTGTGTCCATCGTGGTGCGGACCAAGGAGAAGATCTCCGTGGAGCGGGCCAGGGAGCTGATCGCCGCCGCCCCCGGCTGCCGGCTGGTGGACGACCTGAAGAATAAGAAGTATCCCATGCCCCTGGACACCAGTGACCAGGATACGGTGTTTGTGGGACGGATTCGGGACGACCTGACCTCGGACAACGGACTGAACATCTGGTGCTGCGGCGACCAGGTGCGCAAGGGCGCGGCCACCAACGCCGTGCAGATCGCGCAGCTTTTGACTGAATAACTGGCGAAAAATCCTGTCATGGCGGTGAGGAGCCGTATTCCTGTTTCTTGTGCAAGGGGAGTACGGATCCCCACGACCAGCCTGCGGACTGGTCTCGGAATGACAGGGCTTATGAAGAATGAATCCCCCGGCGGATGGCTCCGTCGGGGGAAAATTTTTTGCTTAATAATCTACGGTGCCGTCCAGAACCTTCAGGTCGTAGGGCTCAAAGACCACATGACGGTAGGCCTCTACATCCATCTTGACGCCGGTCCAGTCGGAGTGGATCTCGCCGTTTTGCTTGATGAGGATGTCGTAGAGAATGTCGTAGGTGATGCCGTCCTCACCCTTTTCCGTGATGGTGGAGTAGGGAAGGGTCTTGTGGTAGGTCATGTGCAGACCCTTATAGAGGAAGTGGAAGCCGTTGCGCATACGGCAGCCGTCCAGGCCCATGTAGGTAAAGTACTTCTTCAGGTCCCGGAGGATGGGGTCGTTTTCCTGCTCGTAGAGGTTTTCCGGGGTGGTCTCGGTGTAGTCGTAGCGGAACTGAATGGGGATGCCGTAGGGCAGGAAGCGCTCGGCATAGTCCACCAGTCTGGCCGCAGGATAGTTTTTATACAGCACGCAGTTGATGCGGGTGGGGCAGGCAATGCGGGCGATGACCTCATCCGGAGACTCCTCCACATACTTCACCAGGTGGCGGGAAATATTCATGCAGGTGATCTTGTCCTTGTTTTTCTCCGTGAAGGCCAGCATTTTCTCCGCCGGGCAGTGGGGCTGCACGGGGAAGGTGGTGTTGATATAAATCTTGTGGGTGGCCGGGATGGCGTCCAGCATCTGCTGCAGAGCATCTAAATTCGCCAGGGGCTCGCCGCCGGTGAACACAAAGTCGCACGCCGGGGTGATGGAATCCATGGTGCGAATGCTGCGAAGGATGGCCTCCAGGCTGAAGCCGCTGCAGTCGGCATATTCCTTTTTATTGATGCAGAACGGGCAGTGGTTGGCACAGTCGTACGGGACGAAAACCGTGACGGTGGCGCCGCCTGCCCGGGTCTTGTAAGGATGGCTCATGTTGATGGATCTACCTCTCCGAAAAAAATCTCCAATACATCTTACACCGAAAAATGTCAAAAAGCAAGAAAAACATAGAAAAATAGTCGTTATTTTTTTCACCAGGCTTCAAAAAACACGGATTTGAATGGCGAGGGACACCCAGCCTTACCGCTTGGGTAGTTTTTCGCTTTATTGACAACTTGTTTCTTATGGAAGGCCGGGGCGGAGTCAATAGACCTGGGAGGCGCGGAGCTCCCGACGGATCTGACGCAGGGCGGCGTCCTCTCCCTGCTCCTTCAGCAGCAGGAGCCAGCGATCCAGCAGGGCTGCGGTCTCCTCATTGATCCACAGGTGACCCTTGGTGCGGTGAAAGTAGTCGTAGGCGGAGGCGTCGGTGTACTTTTCGCCCTGGTAGACCCGGCAGGCGGCGATGCGGTCGCAGAACATCTCCGCTACATATTTTTTCGGCATCTTGCAGCCGCCCATGGTCACGGTGCCGTCGGGGCCGATGCGGTAGTCGATCCAGTACTCGAAGTGATGGCGGTTGCGGCCTTTGTGGTGCAGCCAGGACAGGCTGACACCGGTTTCGCTGCGCTCCTGGTCGTTGGGGCTGCGAAAGCCCTGGTAATACTTGGCGCTGCGCCAGAACTCCGTGGGGCTGTACTTGCTCAGGTCATGGGTGAGGCCCTGCCAATACAGGCCCAGACGAAAGCAGTAGTGCCGCACCAGGCGACGGTGGCGAGTGACGGTTTTCAAATGTTCCCGAATGTGCATTTCCCGGACCTCCATCGGAAAGATGCCTCCAGTATAGCACAGTTTACCCAAAAAGGACAGGGGGATGCAGGGGAAATAAAAAATTACCGTTGCTGATATGGTATCAACAACGGTAATGGATTTGGTTGCGGAGGGAGGACTTGAACCTCCGACCTCCGGGTTATGAGCCCGACGAGCTACCAACTGCTCTACTCCGCGATATATAGTTTACCGGATGGTGCCGGTGACCGGACTCGAACCGGTACGGTATTGCTACCGGGAGATTTTAAGTCTCCTGTGTCTACCATTCCACCACACCGGCGGATTTTGGCAAGAATTAGAATACCACATTCCTGCGGAATTGTCAACACCTCTGTGCAATATTTTTGCCCTTCGACAAAATTAGGACTACTTCTCCCCTCCCCCAGCGTTTCAAAAAGCCTCGCAGAGCTTGCCGCCCGCAGGCTGCAATCCTTTTGCCGGAAAAATCCAAAGGATTTTTCGGCAGGGTAAAACGGGGGCCCCGGAAGCCCGGGACCCCCAAAATTTGCTTTATGGGTTATGCCTCAGCCGATCAGCACTTCTCAAACACCACTGCGGTGCCCATGCCGCCGCCGATGCACAGGGTAGCCAGGCCCTTCTTGGCCTCGGGCCGCTTCTGCATCTCGTGGAGCAGGGTCACGATGATACGAGCACCGGAAGCACCCACGGGGTGACCCAGGGCAATGGCGCCGCCGTTGACATTGACCTTGCTCATGTCGAAGTGCAGCTCACGGGCCACGGCGATGGACTGGGCGGCGAATGCCTCATTGGCCTCCACCAGGTCGATATCGTCGATGGTGACGCCGGCCTTCTTCATAGCGTTGCGGGAAGCCACCACGGGGCCTACGCCCATGATCTTGGGATCCACGCCGCCCTGGCCCCAGCCGATGAGCTTGGCCATGGGCTTCAGACCGTACTTGGCCACGGCCTCGCCGGAGGCCAGCACGATGGCGGCAGCGCCGTCGTTGATGCCGGAGGCGTTGGCAGCGGTGACACGCTGGGTGCCCTTGTCAGCGGCATCCTGGGCGCCGGTGACCTCAAAGGTGTGTACCACCTGGGGATTGGGGGACTCGGGGCCTACGGGGAAGGCGCCCTTGAGCTTGGCGATGCTGTCGGCGGTGACGCCTTCCTTCACATACTCGTCGCGCTTGAACTCCACGATCTCCTTCTTCACCTTGACGGGCACGGCCACGATCTCGTCGTCGAAGCGGCCGGAATCCCGGGCGGCACAGGCCTTCTGCTGGGAAGCGGCGGCGAACTCGTCCTGCTCGCGGCGGGTGATGCCCCAGATGTCGTTGATATTCTCGGCGGTGGTGCCCATGTGATAGTTGTTATAGGCGTCCCACAGGCCGTCCTTGATCATGGTGTCCACCAGCTTCTTATCGCCCATGCGGGCACCCCAGCGGGCGTCCAGGGAGGCATAGGGAGCGGCGCTCATGTTCTCGGTACCGCCGCAGACAACGATGTCGGAATCGCCGGCCAGGATGGAACGGGCACCCTCGATGACGGACTTCATGCCGGAGCCGCAGACCATGCCCACGGTGTAAGCGGGGACGGAGTAGGGAATGCCGGCCTTGATGGAAACCTGACGGGCAACATTCTGGCCCTGGGCAGCGGTGAGGATGCAGCCGAACATCAGCTCATCTACATTCTCGGGAGCGACATTGGCGCGCTTGAGGGCCTCCTTGACCACGATAGCGCCCATATCGGCAGCGGGGGTATTCTTCAGGGAGCCACCAAAGGAGCCGATGGCTGTTCTGCAGCAATTGACAACATACAGGTCTTTCATGAATGTGTTCCTCCTAATTTTTTATAGTTAAAAATGGATGCGTGAAAGCGCATTTTTCAAAGCAACCCCATGATAGTCATTTTTTTAACAATAGTCAATGGTCAAAAGATACAAAAATGGGTCGCAAAACAAAGATTGTTATTTATGGCAAAGAAATGCGCAAATCTTTCGTTGTTTTGACGAATAAAAACGGGCCCTTTTCAGGACTGGGGCGTTGTATTCGTGTCTGCGGAGGCGCCGGTGTCCGTGTTGGCAGCGGAGAGCTGGGTGCGCAGGGTCAGGAGCTTGGTGTAGAACTTGCCGGCATCGAGCCTGTCGAAGTAGCGGCTGCTGTAACGCACGCCGGCATTCTCGCGCATATCGTCCAGGGTGGCGTTGAACATTTTGTCCACCACGGCGGCGGTGTTCAGACTCTTGCGCACGAACACATAGTAACCGCTTTGGGTCTGCACCACATCGCTGACCTCTCCCTCGGCCAAGGCGGCCAGGGCGGCGGCATTGACACTGCCCAGGTCGGCGGCAGCGGCGGTCTCTCCGGCGGCGGTGGCCTGCAGGGCCATCTCCTGGGCGATCTCCAGATAGGTGGCCTCCTTATCCTCGGCGCTGCGCAGGCGTGCTACGGCAGCCTCCGCCTGGGCCAGAGTGGCTGCGTCGGTGTCCTCGGTGCCGGTAACGGACCAGTGCAGGGGCAGGAAGGTGTAGTATTCATGGGACTTGGCGAAGCTGTCGATCTCCTCCTGGGCGGGGTAGAGGACGCCGCCCTCGGTGCAGTAGGCACTGTAAAGCTGGGCATAGAGGAAATACACCCGGTTGATCTGCTGGAAGCCCTCGTCCGTGAGCCCCATGAGCTCCAGCTGCTTGGCATAGCCCTCTTCGCCGCCGTAATAGGTCACATACTGCTGGCGCTGGGCGTCCAGCTGGGCCTGGGACTCCTGGGAGAGCTCAATGCCCGCCTTCTGGGCCCAGTTGCGCACCACGGCGTAAAGGGTCACCGTCCGCTGGGCATCCTCCAGGGCATACTGGCCGTAGGTCATATTGCCGCCCACGGCGGTGCTGAAGTCCACATTGCCGCCCATGTAGGAGGACAGATAATCGCAGTCGTAGGCCAGCCAGTAGAGAAACTCCTCTGCGGTCACGGGCTGCTTATTCACGGTCATGAGGGTGGCGTCGGGATGGATGCCGCTGGCTTCATAGAAAATGCCGTCGGTGCGCTTGCCGCCGGGCATATTCCCCATAAGCGACACACAGGCCACCAGTACCACAGAGGCCAAAAGTCCGGCCAGAGCGCGAATGATAAGTTTTTTCATAGCTTTTCTCCTTCTGTTTGGGGCTTGCTGCCCGTATATTCGTCCTGCTTCAGCCGCAGATTTTCGGTGAGAACCGAGGCGGCCTGCAAGGCATTTTCTTTTTCTTTCAAATAAAGGGACAGATAGGGCTGGCTCCCGGAGTGCAGCAAAAGCCGGCCCTTATAGGACACCATCGTACAAAGGGCCAAGAGGCTGGGCGGGTCCACCCGATCCGTAAAGCGGAAGAGGAGCTGGTTTCCCTTTTGGGAAATGTCGCAGATGCCCACATTGGCCGCGTCCGCACGGAGCAGAGCCACCTCCAAAAGAGTCGTTACGGCCCGGGGCGGGTCGCCGAAGCGGTCCAGCAGCTCGTCCAGAATGTCCCGGGAGTCCTCCACCGAACGAATGGCCGCAATGCGGCGGTACAGGTCCATCCGCTGCTTGGGCTGGGGGATATAGTGCTCGGGGATGTAGGCCGCCACGGTGAGGTCGGCAGAGCATTCGGGCCGAATTTCCGCGGCCTTTCCCTGCTGCTCCAGCACGGCGTCGTTTAAGAGCTTCAAATACATATCGTAGCCCACGCTCATCATATAGCCCGACTGCTCCGCGCCCAGCAGATTGCCTGCTCCGCGAATCTCCAGATCCCGCATGGCGATCTTGAACCCGGAGCCGAACTCCACATACTCCCGTATGGCCGTGAGGCGCTTGCCGGCCTCCTCCGTCAAAATCTTTCCCTGACGGTAGGTGAGGTAAGCGTAGGCCCGCCGGGGGCTGCGCCCGATGCGCCCGCGAATTTGGTGGAGCTGGCTCAGACCCATGCGGTCGGCATCCTCGATGATAAGGGTGTTCACATTGGGAATGTCGATGCCCGTTTCGATGATGGTGGTGCAGACCAGGACCTGAATGTCCCCCTCCGCCATATCCTGCATCACCCGGCTCAGCTGGCTCTCGCTCATTTTTCCGTGGGCGATGCCGATGGAGACATCGTCTCCTAGGAGCTGGCGGATGCGCCCGGCGGCGGCTTCGATATTCTCCACCCGGTTATGCAGGTAGTATACCTGCCCGCCCCGGTCAAGCTCCCGGCGCATGGCCTCGGCCAGAATGCCCCAGTCGTGCTCCAGCACATAGGTCTGCACCGGCTGGCGGTCCCGGGGCGGCTCCTCGATGGCGGACATATCCCGTATGCCCGAAAGAGCCATATTCAAGGTTCGGGGAATAGGGGTGGCCGAGAGGGTCAGGGTATCCACCTGGGCCGAGCGCTGTCTGAGCTGCTCCTTGGCCGTTACGCCGAAGCGCTGCTCCTCGTCGATAATCAGCAGTCCCAGGTCGTGAAAGGTAACATTTTTTTGCAGCAGCTTATGGGTGCCGATGAGCAGGTCCACCTTTCCCTGGGCTGTGCGCTCCAGAATTTCCTTTACCTGCTTGGGACTGCGGAAACGGCTCAGCACCTCCACCGTTACGGGAAAGCTGCGGAAACGGCTTACGGCGGTGGCGTAATGCTGCTGGGCCAGCACCGTGGTGGGCACCAAAATGGCCGCCTGCTTGCCGTCTAAAATGCACTTCATCACCGCCCGGAGGGCTACCTCCGTTTTTCCGTAGCCCACATCGCCGCACAGGAGCCGGTCCATGGGCCGGGGCTGCTCCATGTCGCTTTTGATCTCCCGGATGCACCGGAGCTGGTCGTCGGTCTCCGTGTAGGGGAAGGCCTCCTCAAACTCCTGCTGCCACGGGGAATCCGGCGAGAAGGCAAAGCCCTCCAGCCGCTGCCGCCGGGCGTACAGGTCGATAAGCCCCTTGGCCAGGTCTTTGGCGGCGGCCTTGGCCCGATGGGTGGTCTTGGCCCACTCGGTGCCGCCCAGCTTGTTTAACTTGGTATGGCCGGTGTCCTCCCCGGTGCCGATGTACTTGCTCACCAGGTCCAGCTGGGTGGCCGGGACATACAGGCAGTCGCTGCCGGCGTAGGCGATCTTGATATAGTCCTTCTCCACCCCGTCCACCGGCAGACGCATCATAGAAACGAAACGCCCGATGCCGTGGTGCTGATGCACCACCAGGTCTCCGGGGGTCAGGTCGGCGTAGGACTGGAGCCTTTGTCTTGTGGGGTCATTCTTGGGTGCGGCCTTGCGCCGGGGCTCCTTGCCGGAGACCCGGGCCGTCAGCTGCCCCTCGGTGAGGACTGCCAACTGCAGCCCCGGGTATTCGCTTCCGGCGCTGAGGGTGCCCAGGGCGATCAGCGCCTGCCCCTTTTTCGGCATGGCGTGGCCGGAAAAATCCAGCGCCGCCGGGATTTTTCGCTCCCGCAGCAGCCGCTGCAGATTCTCCGCCCGGACCCGACCTCCGCACAGCACCAGCACCCGGTAGCCCGAGGTGAGATAGTGGGTCAGATCGGTGACGGCGGTCTCCAGGCTGCCGCCGTATACGGACAGCTGCTTGGCCGCCACCTGCACCATGGCCTTGGGCTCCAACAGAAAACGGCTGGTGGGCAGGCTCTCCATCTGGCACACCGGGAAGCCGCCCAAAAAGTGAACCAACTCCTCCCGGTCCCACTGCAGCCGGGAAAATTCTCCGGCCAGCACGCCGCTTTCCTCCGATGCCACAATATCCTGGTGCCGCTGCCAAAGCCACTGCTTCAGCCCCTCGGCAACCCGCCCGCTTTCACTGATGCACACCAGCGCGCCCTTCGGCAGATAGTCCGCCGGGCAGGAAAACTCCTCATACACCGCCGCCATATAGCGGTCGCCGCCGCCGGGGATGACTCCTGCCTGCAGCGCCGCCGCATCGGCGCGCAGGGTGGCACAGAGTTGGGCGGTTTCATCCTTTTTTTCATAGCGCCGGGCGGCCTTTTCCAAAATCTCCGCCGCCTCCGGGCGGCACCCGGGAAGCACCTCTGCCGCCGGCAGCAGCACGGCCCGGTCGATATTCTCCGTTCGACGCTGGGTGCCGGGGTCAAACCGCCCCAGGGCGTCGATCTCATCATCAAAAAAGTCGCAGCGCACAGGCTGCTCTCCCTCCGGGGAGAACACATCCAATATGCCGCCCCGCAGAGCAAACTGCCCGGGTCCCTCCACCTGGTCGCACCGGGTATAGCCGGCGTCCGCCAGATCCCGGCAAAGCTGCGCCGGGTCATAGCGCTGACCCGGCTCCAGAACCCGCACCGCCGAGGAAAGCACCTGGGGCGGAATGCACCGCTGACACAGAGCCTCGGCGGTGGTGAGGATCACCGGCGGCTTTTCCACCAGCATTCGGTGCAGGGCCGCCATGCGCCGGTAGTCCCATTGGCGGCTTCCCACCGTCTCCGGGCGCAGATGCATCTCCCGGCCCGGCAGCCACAGAGCCGGTTCTCCCAGGAGACCCTCCAGGTCCCCGGCAAAGCGCCGGCACTCCCGCTCGTCGGCGCACACAAGCACCAAGGGCCGCTTAACGGCCCGACTCAGCGCCGCCGATAAAAGCACCCGATGCACAGGGGACAGCCCGGTCATCACAGCGCTGGGGCAGCCGCTCTCCAGCTCCCGACGGATGTGCTCTACCTCCGCCAGACCCAGCAGCTCCTGCAAAAGTCCGTTCAACTTGTCCCCTCCTTTCCAGCCATCCTATCAAACCTAACTGAAATATAGCTTAATACAATTATAGCAAAAAGCCTCGCAGAGTTTGCCGCCCGCAGGCGGCAAAAAATTGGGATCATTTTTCACCGCGACATGCGCGTGGGGAAAAATTCCTCTCAGGCTGCCAGTGTGGAATTTTGAGCCAAGGGCTCAAAATTATGCGCGCAGCAGACTGCAAACCTTTTGGCAGAAAAAACGAAGTTTTTTCGCCAGCTCAGTTGAATTTATTCATGGCCTTATCCATCCCCAGGGTGATGACCGCCGCAATGGCCCGGGCCGCCCGGTCCAGGGTGTCCAGAAGGATCTTCTGCTCCTCACCCATGGGCATACCGATGACCCAGTCTACCACCTCATAGCCCGCCTGCTTGGGGGAGCCTACGCCCACCTTGATCCGGGGGAAACGGTCGCTGCCCAGGTGCTGGATGATATTTTTAAGCCCGTTGTGCCCTCCGGCGGACCCGGAGGCCCGCAGCCGCAGCTTTCCCACGGGCAGGTCAATGTCGTCGGACACCACCAGAATATGCTCCGGCGGGATCTTATAGAATCGAGCCGCCGCGCCTACGGACTCTCCGGAGAGGTTCATGTAGGTCTGGGGCTTCATCACCAGGATCTTCTCCTCACCCAGCTTCCACTCCGCCGTCCAGGCCTTGAAGCGCAGCTTATTAAAGCGCAGCTTTTCCTGCTCCGCCAGCCGATCCACAGCCAAAAAGCCCATGTTGTGCCGGGTGCTTTCAAACCGTGCGCCGGGGTTGCCCAGGCCCACCACCAGCCAGGTAAAGCCGCTCTGCCTCAAAAACATATCCTCACGCTCCTGCAAAAGTTTTGGTCGGGCGAGAATGACTCGCCCGACCATTATAGCACGAATAAGCCGGTTTGACCAGCCGATTTCTCCCGACGCTCAGTTGAAGAGCTTGGCAATGGAGATCTCCTGATAAATGCGCTCGATAGCCTCGGCAAACATGGGCGCCACGGACAGATACTTGATCTTGCCGCAGCTCTCGCCGAAGGCCACGGGCAGGGTGTTCAGCAGGGCCAACTCCTGAATGGGGCTCTCGGCAATACGCTCCAGAGCGGGGCCGTCCAGCAGGCCGTGAGAGGCGCAGGCGTACACATTGCGAGCCCCGCCCACCTCCACGATGGCCCGGGCGGCGTTGCAGAGGGAGCCGGCGGTGTCCACCATGTCGTCAAAGAGGATGCAGTCCTTCCCGGCCACATCGCCGATGACATTCATTACCTCACAGTGATTGGCCTTCTGCCGACGCTTATCCACAATGGCCAGACCCATGTGCAGCTTCTGGGCGAAGGTGCGGCTCCGGGCCACGCTGCCCACATCGGGAGACACCACCACCATGTCCTCCACCGCGCCGCCGAACTTCTTGGCATAGTAGTCAACGAACACGGGATTGCCCAGCAGGTTATCCACGGGGATGTCGAAAAAGCCCTGGATCTGGGCGGCGTGCAGGTCCATGGTCAGCACCCGGTCCGCCCCTGCGGCGGTGAGCATATTGGCCACCAGCTTGGCGCTGATGGGGTCGCGGCTCTTAGCCTTGCGGTCCTGCCGGGCATAGCCGAAGTAGGGCACCACGGCGGTGACGCGGCCTGCGGAGGCGCGCTTGCAGGCATCGATCATGATGAGCAGCTCCATGAGGCTGTCGTTGACGGGCTTGCAGGTGGAGTTGATAAGAAAGACATCGCTGCCGCGAACAGTCTCGTACAGGGAGACAGAGGCCTCGCCGTCGGCGAAATGCGTCACCTCGGCGTCGCCCAGCTTGGTGCCGATGATCTGGCAGATCTCCTTTGCCAGGGCGGGGTTGGCATTGCCGGTGAAGATCTTGATGTCCTTACCATGAGAAATCATTTTGAAATACACTCACTTTCTTTCGTTATCCGAAAACTTTTCTCTCTCGATGTATACGAACGGAGCGTCGGCGCAGATACTTCCTATGCAAAGAAAAACCGCCAAACGCTTTATAAGGCCGCCCCTCCTTGGCCACGCCGAAGGAGAGAGCAAGCCGCAGCGTCAGCGGTTTGGCGGAAACAGCCCCGCGGGAACGCGGAGCGGTACGAATCTGCATCCCATGGGACTACACTTCCTTTCCGTTCTGTTTTCCCTTTCATTATACCAGCATTTCTCGTAAAATCCAGTGTTTTTCCTAAAAAAAGAAAAAAATTTTTCATCTTGGAGAAAAACACCGCAGCCCTTGAAAAAATCAGGGGTATTTTGCACTCTCCGTCCCTAAAAAACCTGGATTCAAAGAAATAATTCGCAAAAAATCCCATTTTGCGGTTGAATTTCCATTTCCTTTGCATTACAATAGGCAGAGTATCTGTAAAATGCAAAAATATGCCCCTGCATTTGGCACAAAAAGGAGCCGTCCCATGCTGAACATCGTCCTCGTCGAGCCGGAGATCCCTCAAAACTGCGGCAATATCGCCCGCACCTGCGCCGCCACCGGCAGCCGGCTGCACCTGGTCCGCCCCCTGGGCTTCGATATATCCGAGCGCGCCGTGCGCCGGGCGGGTCTGGACTACTGGCATCTGGTCCGGGTGTGCGACTATGAAAACCTGGAGGCGCTGTTTGCCCTCCACCCGGAGGCAAAGGACGACCTGTGGCTTGCCACCACCAAGGCACCCCGGGACTATACCCGGGCCCAATTCTCCCCGGACTGCTGGCTGTTTTTCGGCAAGGAAACGGCGGGGCTGCCGGAGTCCTTTCGCCGGGAGCACTATGACCGCTGCATCCGCCTGCCCATGCGGGAGGAGGCCCGCAGCCTGAATCTCAGCAACTCTGTGGCCATTCTGACCTACGAGGCCCTCCGGCAAAACCATTTCCCGGGCCTGCTGGGCACGGGCGAAATGAAAAATAATATAAAATAATATAAATAGTAAGTAACCTGTTGTTGCGAGGGGGGAGAGCTACGCCCCTACGCACCCTCATGAAACCATACCGTAGGGGCGGACGCCCCTGTTTCCCCGCACCACTCACCCCGTTATCACAATCCATCAAGGAGATTATTATATGAATTACAACAAAAAGACCGTTGCCGATGTGAATGTTTCCGGCAAAAAAGTCCTTCTGCGCTGTGATTTCAATGTGCCCCAGGATAAGGAGACCGGCACCATCACCAGCGACAAGCGTATTGTGGCGGCCCTGCCCACCATTCGCTACCTGCTGGACCACGGCGCTGCCGTTATCGCCTGCTCCCACCTGGGTAAGCCCGAGCCCGACTTTGATAAATGGGTGAAAAAGCAGAGCGAGAAGGGCAAGGACCCCGCCTCTCTTACCCGGGAGAAATGGGAAAAATCCCTGCAAAAGCTGACCCTGGCCCCGGTGGCGGAGCGGCTGTCCCAGCTTTTGGGACAGGAGGTGCTCTTCGCCCACGATGTGGTGGGGGAGGACGCTACCGCCAAGGCTGCCGCCCTGCAGCCCGGCCAGGTGCTGCTGCTGGAGAACACCCGCTTTGAAAAGGGCGAAACGAAAAACGACCCTGGCTTTGCCGAAAAGCTGGCTTCCCTGGCGGAGATTTATGTGTCCGACGCCTTCGGCGCCGTTCACCGGGCCCACGCCTCCACCGCAGGCGTTGCCAAGTACCTGCCGGCCGTATCCGGGTTCCTTATTGAAAAGGAGCTGCGCATCATCGGCGGCGCATTGGCAAGCCCCAAGCGTCCCCTGGTGGCTATCTTAGGCGGCAGCAAGGTCTCCTCCAAGATCGGCGTTATCAATAACCTTCTGGAGATCGCCGACACCGTCATCATCGGCGGCGGCATGGCCTATACCTTCTCCGCCGCCCAGGGCGGAAGGATCGGCGACTCCCTTCTGGAAAGCGACTGGACGGAGTACGCCCGGGACATGATAAAAAAGGCTGCGGACAAGGGTGTGAAGCTGCTGCTGCCCGTGGACACCGTTATCGCCGACCGCTTCGCCCCGGATGCCGACACCCGGGTGGTCCCTGCCGGAGAGATTCCCGACGGGTGGCAGGGCCTGGACATCGGCCCGGAGACCGTGAAGCTCTATACCCGGGCTGTGTCGGACGCGGGTACCGTCATCTGGAACGGCCCCATGGGCGTATTCGAGTTTGAGAAATTCGCCGCAGGCACCAAGGCTATTGCCGAGGCCCTGAGCAAAACCGACGCCATCACCATCATCGGCGGCGGCGACAGCGCGGCTGCCGTGGAGCAGCTGGGCTATGCCGACAAGATGACCCATATTTCAACCGGCGGCGGCGCCTCTCTGGAGTTTTTGGAGGGCAAGGAGCTGCCCGGCGTCGCGTGCCTGCTGGATAAGTAATGGACAGCCGCGCCGAGGGCGAACCATTTCCCTGTTTTTGGGGAGATCAATATAAAAAAGTAGGAGTTAAATGAAAAAGCTATGAATCGCAGATACCGCAAAACCATCATCGCCGGCAACTGGAAGATGAATAAAACCGCCTCCGAAACGAAGAAATTCGCCGAGGAGCTTAAACGCCTGCTCCCCCGCACCAAATGGTGCGACATCGTGGTGTGCGTTCCGGCCGTAAATATCCCCGCCGCCTTGAAGGCCTTCAAGGATCTTCGGGTCTCCGTGGGCGCACAGAATGTTTTTTATGAAAAAAGCGGCGCCTATACCGGCGAAGTATCGGCGGATATGCTGAAGGATCTGGGCGTAAAATATGTTATCGTCGGCCACTCCGAGCGGCGGCAGATGTTCGGCGAAACAGACTTTTCCGTGAACAAAAAGGTCATCGCTGCCCTGGAGGCTGACCTGCACCCCATTATCTGCGTGGGCGAGACCCTGGACCAGCGGGAGCTGGGGGTGACTATGGAGCTCATCGCCCTGCAGGTGAAGTCCGCTCTGGCAGGCGTACCCGCCGAGAAGGCACGCAGGTGCGTCATTGCCTATGAGCCCGTGTGGGCCATCGGCACCGGCAAGACCGCCACCGCCCAGCAGGCCGCCGAGGTCTGCACCTTTATCCGCGCCACCATCCGCCACCTGTACGGCGCCCGCATCGCCCGGTCCGTGACCGTGCAGTACGGCGGCTCCATGAAACCGTCCAACGCCCGGGAGCTGCTGGCGGAGCTGGATATCGACGGCGGCCTCATCGGCGGCGCGTCCCTGGAAGCGGAGCAGTTTATCGAGATCATCAATGCGGCCAACCAAGGCTGAGCAGCCGGAAAAGCGAGGAAATCGTTATGAATAAAACACCCACTGTACTGATTATTATGGATGGCTTCGGCATGGGCACCCCCGGCCCCGGGAACGCTGTTTATTTGGCCAACACCCCGGTGCTGGATCGCCTCTTTGCCGACAATGCCCACACCACCCTCTCCGCCTCCGGACTGGATGTGGGTCTGCCCGCCGGGCAGATGGGAAACAGCGAGGTGGGCCACACCAACATCGGCGGAGGCCGGGTGGTCTTTCAGGACCTGCCCCGGATCAGCCGGGCTATCGAAAGCGGCGAGTTTTTCAAAAATCCCGCCTACAACAAGGCCATGGACGACTGCCTGGAAAAGGGCACCAGTCTGCATCTGTACGGCCTGCTCTCCGACGGCGGCGTACACTCCACCGTGGAGCACCTGTGGGCTCTGCTGAAAATGGCCAAGGACAAGGGGCTGGAGAAGGTCTACATCCACGCCTTTTTGGACGGGCGGGATGTGTCCCCCACCAGCGGCAAGGATTTTGTGGCCCAGTGCCGGAAAAAGTGTACGGAGATCGGCGTAGGTAAGATCGCCACCGTCATGGGCCGGTACTATGCCATGGACCGGGACAAGCGCTGGGAGCGCCTGCAGATGGCCTACGACGCCATGGTATACGGCGAGGGCGTGCAGAACGAAGACCCGGTGGACGCCGTGGCAAAGAGCTATGAAAGCGGCGTGACGGATGAGTTCATGGAGCCGGTGGTCTGCGACAGCCAGGGCACCATTTCCAACAACGACAGCATCATCTTCTTCAACTATCGGCCCGACCGGGCCCGGGAGATCACCCGGGCCATAGTGGACCCGGAGTTTGACGGCTTTCCCCGGGAGTTCTTCCCCACTACCTATGTCTGCAACACCGAGTACGACGCCTCCATGCCCAATGTGCTGGTGGCCTGGCCCCGGATCCCTGTGAAGAACGGACTGGGTGAATATCTCAGCTCCATGGGCATGACCCAGCTGCGTATCGCCGAGACGGAGAAGTACGCCCATGTGACCTTCTTCTTCAACGGCGGTGTGGAGAAGCAGTATCCCGGGGAGGACCGGGTGCTGGTGCCCTCGCCCAAGGTGGCCACCTACGACCTGCAGCCGGAGATGAGCGCCTATGAGGTCTGCGACAAGTGCGTGGAGCGCATCCGGAGCGGGGAATACGATGTGGTGATCCTGAACTTTGCCAACTGCGACATGGTGGGCCACACCGGCGTGCTGCCTGCCGCCATCAAGGCGGTGGAGACGGTGGACGAGTGTGTGGGCAAGGTGGTGGACGCCACCCTGGAGATGGGCGGCATCGCCATGATCACCGCCGACCACGGCAACGCCGAGCAGATGGTGCAGCCCGACGGCAGCCCCATGACCGCCCACACCACCAACCGGGTGCCCTTCATCCTCTGCGGCGCCGGCACCGAGCTGCGCCAGGGCCGCCTGGCGGACATCGCTCCCACGATCCTGGATGTGATGGGACTGGCCTGCCCGGAGGAGATGGACGGAAAGAGCCTGATCGTTCGGTGATTTGGCTGGGAGAAAATTCATTCGGCTGCTATTTTGAAAATGTTGTAAATTCTTATAATTGTATAAAAATCTCACTGTCTGTGCATACTGCAGGCAGTGAGATTTTTTATGCAAGAATTCGGTGGCCGCAGACCGGTTCCTCTGCGGCAGGCGGCCCAGCGGCCGCAGGAAGGGTGAATACAATGAGTCGAATGAATCACGACAAGACCAAGAGCTTTTTCGGTGGCCGGGGCTTTTACATAGCCCTGGTGCTATGCCTGGCCGTGGTGGGCGTGGCCGGGTACCTCGCCTTGTTGCAGCAGGCGGAGGTGGCCCGGGAGGACCGGGACACCCCGGTGGTGCAGCAGGAGCCGGTGGAGGACATCCAGCGGGCCCAGGCACCCGAGCCGGTGGAGGAGACCCTGAAGCCGGAGGAGCTGCTGCCCCAGGTTTGCTCGCCCCTGGACGGGACTACGGTGACGGTGTTCAGCATGACGGAGCTGCTGTATGACGAGACCATGGCGGACTGGCGGACCCACAGCGGCATCGACATCAAGGCCGAGGAGGGGGACGCGGTGAAAACCGCCGCCGACGGCGTGGTGAAGGAGGTGCGGTACGATGATCTCATGGGCGTGACGGTGGTCATTACCCACGAGGACGGATACGAGACCCAATACAGCTGCCTCCAGCAGGAGCCGCCGGTGGAGCAGGGCAAGACTGTGAAGGCCGGGGACATCATCGGTCTGGTGGGGTCTACCGCCAGTGCCGAGGCGGATGTGGGGCCGCACCTGCATTTCTCCGTGAGCAAGGACGGGAAGGTCATTGACCCGGCGGAGTATGTGCAGTGAAAAGGGAATAGGGACGGAGGCTGCCGAAAAAACTGGGAGTTTTTTCGGCAGCCTTGTCAACCGATGATACCTATCCAAGAGATGGGTTTGTTTTTTTGTGCAGGTTGCCTCTTGCATTTGGGCCGGTTTTACCATATACTACAGCATTAGATAGATTTAGGAGGCAGAGTATGGACCACTTTGCGATGTGTAACTGCTGCAAGGCCGTGTGTATGGCCTGTTGTTGTTGCGCCCATTTTGGTCATGTATGCTCTGCGGGTGTGCCGGAGATTTGAGCTCGGCGGCACAGTGTTATAGCAATCGGCAGAGGGTGCATGAGGCGCCCTCTGTTTTTATTTGGATTTCGTTTCGGGAGTGAAAATGTATGATGAGTGAAAACCATATCTGCGCCGCCGCCAAGGCCATGGCGCAAACCTACACCACGGCATCCGTGCCCCTGTACGGCAAAAAGCTGCGGCTGCCCGACCGGCAGGCGGTGATCCTACTGATCAAGGACATCCGGCGGCTGATCTTCCCGGCGTACTACGGGGAGGCGGCGCTTATGAGCCTGGCTCCGGAGGACTACGCGGCGCTGCTCTTAGAGCGCATTGAAAAGCAGCTTTTCAGCCAGATCGCCCTGGCGCTGCCCGAGGAGCAGGAGCTGCAGGCCCAGGAGCTGGCCGCGGAAATGGTGACGCGCCTGCCCAAAATCGCCCAAAAGGTGCAGCTGGATCTGGAGGCTACCTTTGACGGGGACCCGGCGGCGGGGTCCCGGGAGGAGATACTGTTCTCTTATCCGGGGTTGTTTGCCATCCTGGTATACCGGGTGGCCCATGAGCTGTATCAGATGAAGGTGCCTATTCTGCCCCGGATGATGTCCGAATACGCCCACAGCCACACGGGCATCGACATCCACCCCGGCGCGCAGATCGGCGACTACTTCTTTATTGACCACGGCACGGGCATTGTGGTGGGCGAGACCACGGTTATAGGCGACAGAGTGAAGCTGTATCAGGGCGTGACCCTGGGAGCCCTCTCTCCCCGGGATGGCCACCACTCCCGGCCCGGCAAGCGGCACCCCACGGTGGAGGACGATGTGACCATCTACTCCGGCGCGTCCATTTTGGGCGGCGAGACGGTCATTGGCCGGGGCAGCGTGGTGGGCGGCAACGCCTTCCTCACCGGGTCTGTGCAGGAGGACACAAGGGTGGTCATCCATGCCCCGGAGACGGTGTTCAAGCACCGAAACGAAGAACACAAATAATGGATAGCGAAACGCAGGCGCACATTTCTCAAGAAATGTGCGCTTGTTTTTTCGCTTTTGGGGGGATTTATTGGTGCGTTCCTTATTGTGTTTTTAGGAAAAGCAGGGTAAAATAGGCGAAGAACTTTGAATTTGGAGGTGGAGGCCATGAACGGGACGGGACGCTCCCTGGGGCGTACATTGGCTGCCGCGTTCCCTCACACGGTGCCGGTTTTGACGGGCTACCTGGTGCTGGGGATGGCCTACGGCGTGCTGATGCAGGCTAAGGGGTACGGGGCTATTTGGGCGTTTCTCATGAGCGCGGTGGCCTTTTGCGGGAGCATGCAGTTCGTGGCTATCACACTGCTGACGGGCGCCTTTGACCCGGTGGGGGCGTTTCTCATGAGCCTGATGGTGAACGCCCGGCACCTGTTTTACGGGGTGTCCATGCTGGGAAAATACCGGGGCATGGGCTGGGCAAAGGTGCCGCTGGTCTACACACTCAGCGACGAGACCTTCTCTATTGTATCCTCTGTGGAGCCGCCGGAGGGCGTGAGGGCCCGGGACTTTTACCTGGCGGTGTCGGTTTTGGACTATATCTACTGGGTGGGCGGCTCGGTGCTGGGGGCCCTGGCGGGGAAGTTCATCCGATTTGACACCACGGGGCTGGACTTCGCGCTGACGGGGCTGTTTGTGGTGCTGTTTATCGAGCAGGTGAAAAATCCGGAAAACCGCAGGAGCGGTGTCATCGGAATGGCATGCACTGTGGCGGCGCTGGCGGTGTTCGGTGCGGACAAACTGGTGATACCGGCGATGATTTTGGTGCTGGTGGTATTGCTGCTGGGGAGGAAAAAGCTATGACTTTGACGAATGTGCAGGCACTGGGCATTGTGCTGGCGGTGACGCTGGGGACGGTGATCACGCGCTTTTTGCCCTTTGTGCTGTTTCCGGACAGCAGGCCGGTGCCGAAGATTGTGGAGTATTTAGGGCGGACGCTGCCGGCGGCCATGATGGGACTTTTGGTGGTGTACTGCCTGCGGAATGTGGACATTGCCGCCGCACCACACGGGCTGCCGGAGCTCATCGCCCTGGCGGTGGTGACGGGGCTGCACCTGTGGAAGGGGAATGTGCTGCTGTCCATCGGTGTGGGTACGGCGGTGTACATGGTGCTGGTGCAGGCGGTGTTTGTGTGAGAATTGGGAATATGGGATTTTGGCCCTCGGCGGTTGCCGGGGGCTTTTTTATTTCGAGAGGAAAGCGGGCGGGTGCGGGGAAGAATCCCGCCCCTACGAAGATGCTACAAGCAGTGCTGGGGCCGACCCCTCCGTCAGCTCCCCTTGCGCAGGGTGGCCTTTTTGGAGGGGGATTTGGGAGCTTGAAAAATTTGATGTAAATTTTACACGATCTTTCTTTCGGACTTAACACAGGAGTTTTACTATGAATCCAGAGCAAGAGGCAAATATCCATTACAAAAGAAAGAAGGTTTTCAAAAATGAAAAAAGTAATTTGCTTGGTACTGGCTGCGGTACTGGCCCTGAGCTTGGCGGCCTGCGGCAGCAAGGACAGTGACAACAAGGGCGGCGACACCGCTCTGACCGGGAAGGTCTCCACCAACGGCTCCACCTCCATGGACAAGGTCATCGGCGCACTGAAGGAACAGTTTATGCTGGACAACACCGGCGTGACCGTGACCTATGACCCCACCGGCTCCGGCTCCGGCATCGAGGCCGCCTCCAACGGCTCCGCCGACATCGGCCTTTCCTCCCGGGCGCTGAAGGACGAGGAGAAGGCCAATGGTCTGGAGGGCACTGTGGTGGCTCTGGACGGCATCGCCATTATCGTCAACGCAAACAGCACCGTGACAGACCTCTCCGTGGAGCAGATCGCCAAGATCTTCACCGGCGAGATCACCGACTGGAGTGAGGTGGGCGGCACCGCAGGCACGATCTCCTGCATTGGCCGTGAGTCCGGCAGCGGCACGAGAGACGGCTTCGAGTCCATCACCAAGACCAAGGACGCCTGCAAGCTGGACCAGGAGCTGACCTCCACCGGCGGCGTTATCGAGGCCGTGGCTGGCAACCCCAACGCCATCGGCTATGCCTCCCTCTCCGCTGTGGAAGGCAAGACCACCGTTAAGGCTGTGACCGTGGGCGGCGTAGCCTGCACCGAGGCCACCGTGCTGGACGGCAGCTATCAGATTCAGCGTCCCTTCGTGTTGGTGACCAAGAGCGGCGCGACCCTCTCTCCCGCCGCACAGGCCTTCTTCGACTTCGCCACCTCTACCGCGGCGGCGGACCTCATCAAGAACGCCGGGGCTGTGCCGGTAGCTAAGTGAGAAATAAACCGAGCAACGGGCGGCCTGGGTGGCCGCCCGTATGCGGTGTGTATTAGGGAAGTGGTGCGGCGCGAGACCGGGCGGCGGGGGCGTTACAAGTAGTACGGTGGTCGGCGGGACACATGGGTCCCGCCCTACAACCACACATTTTGTAGGGCAGGGCCCGCGTGCCCTGCCGTGGGTGCGGTGCGATGTCGGCGGGCGGACAGAGGCGTCCGCCCCTACAAAAATGCGGATGACTTGGCAAGGGCGGGCGGGGTAGAACCCCGCCCCTACGGAGCGTAACAAGAGGTGTGGTAGGGCGGGCGACCGCGAGGGTCGCCCCTGGCAATGACAGGTTTTAAGATGGTTTTTATGAGTTGGAAGGAGAATAAGATATGACGGCTGAGAGTTTGACGGTGGGAGGCACGGTGCGGAAGCGGCGGGGCGCCCGAGAGGCGCACAAGGCCGTGGAGGGCGGTATTCAGGTGGCGTTTCTTCTTTGCGGAACGCTGACTGTGGGGTTTGTGCTGCTCATCAGCATTTACCTGATCCTCTCGGGGCTGCCGGCCATTCGGCAGATCGGGCTGGCGGATTTCCTATTTGGCCGGGTTTGGGACCCCACCAATGCCACCACCGGGGCGGAATTCGGCATTCTACCCTTTATTCTTACCTCTATATACGGCACCGCCGGGGCGGTGGTGCTGGGCGTGCCGGTAGGACTTTTGACGGCGGTATACCTGGCCAAGATCGCCCCGCCCAAGGTGGCTGTGGCCATCCGCACAGCGGTGCAGCTGCTGGCGGGCATCCCGTCAGTGGTTTACGGTCTGGTGGGCATGATCGTGCTGGTGCCGGCCATTCAGCGGACCTTCTCCCTCAGCTCCGGCGCCTGCCTGCTGGCGGCCATGATCGTGCTGGCTATTATGATTTTGCCCAGCATCATCAATGTGGCGGAGAACGCTCTGCGGGCGGTACCCAAGGAATATGAGGAGGCCAGCCTGGCCCTGGGGGCCACGAAGCTGGAGACCTATTTCAAGGTGACGCTTCCGGCGGCGGGCAGCGGCGTGGCGGCGGCCATCGTCCTGGGCATGGGACGGGCCATCGGCGAGGCTATGGCGATTATCATGGTGTCGGGCAATGTGTCCAATATGCCGTCCATCTTTGCGCCGGTGCGGTTTTTGACCACGGGCATCGTGTCCGGCATGGGCTATGCCCAGGTGGGAAGCCTGTATCACCAGGCCCTGTTTTCCATCGGGCTGGTGCTGTTCCTGTTTATCATGCTCATCAATGTGCTTTTGAATGTACTCATCAAAAAGAAAGGGGATGCGTAATATGGGCGAAAAGCTCTCCCTGCGGCGCAGGGTCTACAACGGCACTATGACGGTGCTGGTGCGGCTGGGCGCCGCCCTTACCTGCGGACTGCTGCTCTTTCTCATCGGGTACATTTTTTACCGGGGCATTCCGGGGCTGAGCTGGGAGATACTCACCACCCAGACCAGCTATATTAAAAATACCGTGGGCATCCTGCCCAACATTCTCAACACCTTATATATTATCCTGGTGGCTATGGCCCTTGTGCTGCCCATCGGCGTGGGCGCGGCCATCTATCTGACGGAATACGCAGGGAGTGCAAGGCTGGTGCGTGTTATCGAGTTTGCCACGGAGACGCTGACGGGCATACCGTCCATCATCTTCGGCTTGGTGGGCATGCTATTTTTTGTGCAGAAGATGGGCCTGCAGGCAGGTGTGCTGGCAGGGAGCCTGACCCTGGTGGTGATGATCCTGCCCACGGTGGTGCGTACCACCCAGGAGAGCCTGAAGGCGGTGCCCCAGTCCTACCGGGAGGGGGCCACGGGCCTGGGCGCAGGCAAATGGCACATGATACGCACCGTGGTGCTGCCCAACGCCGTGGACGGTATCGTGACCGGGTGCATTTTGGCGGTGGGGCGCATTGTCAGTGAGAGCGCAGCGCTGCTGTATACGGCGGGCTTCGGCATGGTATTGGTGAACTTCATCGACTCCCTGCATACCTCCGCCGCCACACTGACGGTGGCGCTGTATGTATACGCCACAGAGGGCGGGGAGACGGCTCTGGCCTTCTCCATTGCCACCATTTTGATGGCACTGACACTTATTATCAACCTGGCTGCCGCCTGGGTAGGGCGGAGACTGAAAAACGGAAAGGAGTGAGCGAAATGGATCCCATTTTGCAGGCAAAGGACCTGAACCTGTGGTACGGGGCCAACCAAGCGCTGCATCATATTACCCTGGACATCCCGGCCCATGAGATCACCGCCTTTATTGGGCCCTCGGGCTGCGGCAAGTCCACCTTTTTGCGGACGCTGAACCGCATGAACGACCTGATAACGGGGGTGAAAATTCAGGGCGAGGTGAATTTTCACGGGGAGAACATCTATGAGCCTTCCGTGGACCCCACGGTGCTGCGCCGGCGCATCGGCATGGTGTTTCAAAAGGCCAACCCATTCCCCATGAGCATTTACGACAATGTGGCCTACGGCCCCCGGACCCACGGCATCCGGGGACGGAAGGAGCTGGACGAGATCGTGGAGAGGTCTCTGCGGTCGGCGGCCATCTGGGATGAGGTGAAGGATAGGCTTAAAAAGAGCGCTCTGGGGCTCTCCGGCGGACAGCAGCAGAGACTGTGCATCGCCCGAGCCTTGGCGGTGGAGCCGGAGGTGCTGCTGATGGACGAGGCCACCAGCGCCCTGGACCCCATTTCCACCTCGAAAATCGAGGATCTGGCCATTGAACTCAAGAGCAAGTACACCGTGGTGATGGTGACCCACAACATGCAGCAGGCGGCCCGTATCTCCGACAACACAGCCTTCTTCCTGCTGGGAGAGCTGGTGGAGATGGGAAAGACAGAAAAGCTCTTCGCTTATCCCCAGGACAAGCGGACAGAGGACTATATCACCGGGAGGTTTGGCTAATGAGAAACAGATTCGACCGGCAGCTGGCCCAGCTGAACCGGGAGCTGACGGAGATGGGCGCTTTGTGCGAGGAGGTCATTGCCCTGGCCTTCCGGGCGCTGACCGAGGGAGACAAGACACTGGCTGCCAAGGTAGCACCGGTGGATGCGGAGATCGACGAAAAGGAGCGGAGCATCGAGTCCCTGTGCCTGAAGCTGCTCTTACAGCAGCAGCCGGTGTCAAGGGATCTGCGGCAAATTTCCGCGGCGCTGAAGATGATAACGGACATGGAGCGCATTGGCGACCAGGCAGAGGATATTGCGGAAATTGTGTCGTTTTTGGACGGGGCGGCGGAGCATGACGACCTGCTGCGGCAGATGGCCCAGGCGGTGATCTGCATGGTGACGGACAGCGTGGACGCCTATGTGAAGCAGGACACAAATCTGGCCAAGCGGGTCATTGCCCGGGACGACCAGGTAGACGAATACTTCAGCCAGGTAAAGCGGCGGCTTATCGGGTGTATCGCCCGGGACCCGGAGAACGGGGAGTCGGTGCTGGACCTGCTGATGATCGCCAAGTATTACGAGCGCATCGGCGATCACGCCACCAACATCGCCGAGTGGGTGATTTTCTCGGTGACAGGGGCACACCCGCCGGAGGAGTGAGAGGGTGAAGGAATATACAGAATACGGGGACTGCTGCGGAAAGCGGCAGTCCTTTCGACTGTCGAAAAACCCTCCGGGTTTTTCCGACAAAAGGCTTGCGTGCAGCGAAAAGTGCTTTTAAGGACGGGAAAGCGGATTGCCACGACCAGTTTGCGAACTGGTCTCGCAATGACATGGTTTTTACAGGGGAGTGCGGGCAGGGCTGGGCGGCGGGGTGGGAAATGCGGGGTTGACAGGGGGGCGGATTTTGGTACAATGAGGAGTAGAACGAAGAGAGGAACGGCGTATGGACGGGTACTATTACAAGGGGCTGGATCGGGCGGAAAAGGCGGCCTATGAGCAGATGAAAACCGGACTGGAGGCACTGGCTCCCTCCATACGGGTGGTCCGGCTGGAGAGTGAGCGGCTGGCGGAGGTATATCTGCGGCTGAAGCTGGACACGCCGCTGCTGTTTTATGTGGTGGGGTACAGCTATCGGTACTATCCGGGGGCGGACCATGTGGAGCTTATTCCGGAGTATCTCTTTGAAAAGAGTAAGATACGCACCCATCAGCAGGCCATTTCCGCCCGGATGCAGCGGCTTGTGCGGCCCTTGCAGGGGAAAAGTCAGTTGGAGAAGGAATTGGCCATTCACGACTTTATTTTGGAGAATGTCCGCTATGACAAGCTGAAAAAGTCCTATTCCCATGAGATCATCGGGCCTATGACCCAGGGGGTCGGCGTGTGCGAGGGCATTGCCAAAACGGTGAAGGCCCTGTGCGACGCGGTGGGGGTGGAGTGCATCATTGCCCTCAGCGAAGCCAATCCGGAGAGGGGGGTACGATACCGCCATACCTGGAACATACTCACAATAGACGGAAAACGATACCATTTAGACGCCACCTTTGACAATTCGCTGCAGCGGGGCGTGAAGCGGTATGACTATTTTAATCTGGATGACCGGCATATTTTCCTGGACCACGAGAAGCTGGTGCTGCCGGTGCCGGCGTGCGGGGACGAAAAGGGGTACTACTACCGCTCTGTGTCCCTGACGAGGCCCGAGGATGTGGAAAACCGGGTGCGCCAGGCCCTGCGAAAGAAGCAGGCGCATTTTGTGTTTCACTGGCGGGGCGGCGGGCTGAACCGGGAGATACTGGCGGACCTGCTGGACCGGGCGGCGGCGCAGGCCGGGAAGAAGGGCTTGGGCGTAAGCTGCGCGGTGAATGTGCGGCAGGCGGTGATCCAGCTGGACTTCGGCGCGGCCAGAGAGACGGAGGTGCAGCAGCCGGACGAGGGGCAGGAGGAATAAGAGGAAAGTTGAAAGTGGAAAATGGAGAGATTTAGGGGATGCGGATTGCCACAGCCAGCGTTCGCGCTGGCTTGGCAATGACAGGGTACAAGAAGTGCGGGGCGGCGACCCTTCCGGCGCTATGCGCCCCGGCAATGACATTTATAGAGATTACAGAAGGTCGATTGTTTAGGAGGAATGGGAATGGCGAAGAAGGCGGGGCGGAACACGAAGGCGCGGATCGTGGCGGCGGCGTGGAGGCTGTTTTATGAGCAGGGATACGAGGACACCACGGTGGAGGACATCGTGTTTGAGTCGGAGACCTCCAAGGGCTCCTTTTACCACTATTTTGAGGGGAAGGACGCACTGCTGGGGTCGCTGTCGGTGCTGTTTGATGAAAAGTACGAGGAGCTGCGGCCCCGGATCGACCCGGAGGCTGACGCAGTGGAGACGCTGGTGTTTTTGAACCGGGAGCTTTTCAATATGATCGACAACAGCGTGTCCCTGGAGCTGCTGGCACGGCTGTTTTCCTCGCAGCTGGTGACAAGAGGGGAAAAGCACCTGCTGGACCGCAACCGCACTTATTTTAAGCTGCTGTACCAGATCATCCGGGACGGGCAGAGCCGGGGGCAGCTTCGCACGGACATGACGGCCAATGAGATCGCCAAGGCCTACGCCATGTTTGAGCGGGGAATGATGTACGACTGGTGCCTGTGCGGCGGGGAGTACGCCTTGGGGCGGTACAGCGCGCTGATGATGCCGATGTTTTTGCAGGGATTTCGGCCGGAGCGGTAAAAGCGGCGGGTTTTAATTTAACGAAGTAGAGGCAAGGTCCTTTGGCCTTGCCTCTAAAGCTTTATTGGAATAACCTCCGTTAATCCGCGCTTGCGTCCGTGGGAAAGCTCACGGCGATGGTCGTCCCCTTTTCGGAGCTTTCCGCCACCCGAATTTCGCCGCCGTGGAGGGCCACAATCTCCCACGCCAGAGACAGTCCCAGCCCCACGCCGCCGTTTTCCCGACTGCGGGATTTATCCACCCGAAAGAAGGGCTGAAAAATGCTCTCCCGGTACGGCTGGGGGATGCCGCAGCCGGTATCCGTCACCGTGATATGAAGGCAGCTGGCCTCATATGCTACCGCGATATGCACCGTTCCGTCAGGGCGGTTGTAGCGGATGGCGTTTTCGGTGAGATTATAGAGCAGGCGGTAGAGCAGTGTGTCGCTGCCGGTCATGGTGCCGTCACCGGTGGCCTTGAGGGTAATGTTCTTCCTCTCGGCAAGGGGGGCCAGATCGGTAAAGATCTCCTCTACCATAGGCCCTATCTCTATGCGCTCGGTGCAGGGTACCGTCCGAAGCTCGCTCATCTCCAGGAGGGTTTTTGTCATCTGAGTCATGCGCTCGGTCTGCTCGCGCAGCAAACGGAGAAAGTCTGCCGTTTCCGGGGATACCTCGGGATGCTCTGCGGAAAACAGCTCAAGCTGCGCCTGCATCAGGGAAAGCGGCGTGCGCAGCTCATGGGCGGCGTTTCCGGTGAACTGCCGCTGAGCGGCAAAGCCGGAGTCAAGGCGGTCAAGCATCTGATTGAAGGACCGGCTGAACTGCCGGAACTCCGGCAGGACCGCTTCGGGGATCTTTGTATCCGTCAGATTGTTCGGCTGCACCTTTTCCACCTGGGCGGCAAAGGTGCGCAGAGGCTTCAGGGCATGGCCGCTTAAAAAGTACGCAAGCACACCGCCCAGCAGTGCCGCTGCCGCCGTAATATACCAGTTGGTAGCGATAAAGGATTCCTGCGCGCCGTGAATGACGATGGTAAGCTCCTGGTCAAGCCTTTCCCGCCGGGGGTCGAAAAAATCCGGATCTTCTCCGCCCGTTTCCTCGTAGCCCGTAATGTGGGAGCCTATGGAATCCATGTAATGCCTGCCGGAGTAGCCGATCAGGACATTCATGAAAATACAGGTGGCGCCGATAAGAAGCGCGGTCATCAGGGTGATGCGCCACTGCAGGGATAGATTTTTCACGGTTTCTCTTCCTCCATAACATAGCCCTCTCCGATGCGATTGCGGATCGGGTCAAAGCCCAGGGCGGCGCGCAGCTTCTTTCGCAGCGCGGAGATATGCACCCGGATGGAATTGCTGAAATGGTCCACACGGTTATCCCACACATGGTCCAGCAGCTCCTCCTGACTGACCGGGCAGCCCTGGTGCAGGAGCAGGTATTCCAGTATTCCAAGCTCCTTTCGGGTAAGGGATAGCTCCTGCCCGCCGGCTGTGGCGGTACGGGATTTGGTGTCAAAGGCTACCTGCCCGCAGGTGAGGACCACATCGTTTTGCGTAAATCGGCGCCGGGTGAGACTGCGTATCCGGGCGGCTAACTCCTCTAAATGAAAGGGCTTTGCCAAATAATCATTGGCACCGGCATCCAGACCCTCTACCTTGTCGGAAACGGCACTGCGCGCCGACAAAATCAGCACCTTCGTATCTCTGTCCTTTTGCCGCAGCGTCCGCAGCACCGTCATCCCGTCCGCCCCCGGCAGATTCAGATCCAGCAAGACAAGGTCGTACCGCTCCACGCCCAGCAGCGCAAGGGCTTTGTCTCCGTCATAGCAAAAATCTACGCTGTAAGCAAGACGCCTGAGACTGCGAACGATCGCCTCACACAATGCGCGCTCATCTTCAACCACTAAAATATGCATAGAAAATCTCCTTGGGGTGTTTTTTCGGTTCGTCGATGGTATAAGCAGTCTCATTATACCACATGGAGATAAAATTTTGGTTAAGTTTTCGTTCTTAACAGGGATTTTATATCCGATGCGCTACAATGGTGTTACAAAAGAAAGGGGTGACCGGGTTGTTTCGATCAAAAAAAGCCGTATTTCAGATCCTGCTTCTTATCTGCGGAGGGGCAATGCTGTGCTACGGAGTCCTGCGCGGGGAGGCCGATACCGTGCTGAGCAAGGCAATACGGCTGTGTTTGGAGTGTGTGGGAATTGGATAACGGTAAACACAGTAAAAAAAGAGGGGGCATTTCGCAGGGCCTCTCCCGCTTTCGCGGATGGGTGCAGGGGGGAGCGGCACTGCTGAGCAACCTGCATCTGCCCAATTTCCTGAAGGGCGGAATTTATCAGGGGAAGGGAAAGGTCGTTTGCGTGCCGGGGCTCAATTGCTATTCCTGCCCGGCCGCGTCGGGCGCCTGCCCCATCGGCTCGTTTCAGGCGGTGGTGGGGTCTTCGAAATTCGCCTTTTCCTACTATATTACAGGATTTCTCCTATTGCTGGGGGTTCTGCTGGGGCGGTTCATCTGCGGATTCCTCTGCCCCTTCGGATGGTTTCAGGAGCTGCTGCACAAGATCCCGACCCGGAAGCTATCCACCAAAAGACTGAAGCCGCTGACCTACATTAAATACGCCGTTTTGCTTTTGGCGGTGGTCCTGCTTCCGGCGCTTATCGCAAACGATGTGGGCATGGGGGACCCGTTCTTCTGTAAGTACCTCTGTCCCCAGGGCGTGCTGGAGGGGGCGATACCCCTTGCCGCCGTCAATTCGGGAATCCGCTCCGCCCTGGGCGTGCTCTTTTCGTGGAAGCTCGGGATACTGATAACGGTGATCGTGCTGAGTGTGCTTTTCTACAGGCCGTTTTGCAAGTGGCTGTGCCCGCTGGGCGCTTTTTATGCGCTGATGAACAGAGTGTCACTTTTCGGAATGAAGGTGGACAAGCACAAGTGCGTTTCCTGCGGAAAGTGCGCGAAGGCATGCAAGATGGATGTGGATGTAACCAAAAACCCCGACCACACCGAATGCATACGCTGCGGCATGTGCATCCGGGCCTGCCCCACCAAGGCGGTGAGCTTCTGCTACGGCTTCGGTAAAGGGAAGGAAAGGGAGCCCTCCGGCGAAAAGGCGGAGACAGAAAAACAAATACACAATACAGAAAAGGAGTAAACACCATGAAAGCAAAAAAGATTTTAACCCTATTGACCGCGGCGCTGCTGGTGCTCAGTCTTGCCGCCTGCGGCACGGGCAAGGATAGTAAGAAAGACGACGGCGGCAAAAAGGCTGAAATTGCAGCCTTTTTGGCGGCGGAGCCGGCCACAGCGGACGAGGCGGCGGAGCTGCATCAAAAGCTGATGGAGCAGGAAAATGCGATTCTGTCCCAGAACAGCGCCCTGTGGGAAAAGGTCTTTCTCTCTGCCAATAAAAACATGACCATGATTGAGGACGGCGGCAATTACGGGGATTTCCTGCTCAAAACGATTGAAGGCGCCAAGGACCAGTTCAAATCGGACGAGCTGAAGGTGCTTAACGAAGGCGCGGAGCTGATTCGGGAGATCGAGGGAAAGCTGACGATTCTTGAACAAAAATTCCCCGGCTGCGGCAACAAGCCCTCCGATGGGGACATGAGCGTTCCGGCGGAAAACGGAAAGCCCATCGAGAAGAGCGATCTGACGAAATTTCCCGCATTCGACGGCAAGGACCTTGCGGGAAACGAGGTGAAAAGCAGCACACTGTTTGGGGAAAACACGGTTACCGTGGTAAACTTTTGGTTCACCACCTGCAGCCCCTGCGTGGGAGAGCTTGCCGAGCTGGAAGCGCTTAACAAGCAGCTGGCCGAAAAGGGCGGCGCGGTAGTCGGCATCAACTCCTTTACCCTGGATGGGGACAAAACGGCTATCGCCGAGGCCAAGGATATTCTGACAAAGAAGGGCGTATCCTACAAAAACATTTGGTTTGACTCGAAAAGCGAGGCCGGAGAATTTACCTCCGGACTGTACTCCTATCCGACCACATATGTGGTTGACAAAAACGGCAACATTGTAGGCGAGCCGATCGTCGGCGCGATAACCGGACAAAAGCAGGCGCAGACGCTGCAGAAGCTCATCGATCAGGCCATTGCAAGCAGTAAGGGCTGATGCTTGTTCCGAAATAAGAATACAAATCACAGCGGCAATGCGGGATATCTGCATTGCCGCTGTGTTTGCAAGGTGGAGAATATACCGGGTGTGTGATGAACGACCGTGAGGTAAACCCCAAAAAATACATAGCGCCGAAGAACTGGTACAAATACGGAAGCGAAATGGTTCGGCCCTATAAAATCCGCATCCATCCGCCGTGCGCTAAAGACGAGAAGAAGCTCCGGCGCTACTATGAGAGCAAGCTGGCCGCGCTTCCGGATGTGATGGATGTGGCCGCCGCTGTGGACTTCACAGGCTATAACCGCCGCACCGTCTGCCAATGGATTCGCGTGGGGAAGCTGAAGGCGCTGGCGCTGCTGCAGAAGTACATGATCCCCAAATGCTATCTCATCGACTGGCTCTGCTCGGACGATTACAACAACACCAACCGCAAATCCCACCGGCATATCGATATGCTTTGGGAGGTACAGAAATGGAGAGAATGATGCGGACATTTTATCGTCTTGGCGTTATCTTGGCCTTCTGCGATCGTGCTCGGCATAGTAGCGCCGTTTGTCTTTCAGCATATTTTCGTCCGCTTCGCGGACAAGGTCTCCCAATCCGGCTGACACCCTTTGCGCGGCAATGCCGTAGGAAATGCTGTAGTCCTGTGCGGCAAGCGCCGATGATACCGCCTGCATACGCGCTTCACATACGGCTGCATCTGCCTTTGAAAAGACGACAAACTCGTCGCCTCCGATGCGATAAAGGCCGCCGTCGGTCAGCAGCAGCGTGCCGTCGGGTCGCAGCAGCGCGACGGTGGAGACAAAGGTCTCACTGAGGCTGAAGGATTTCATGATGCGCAGCACCGCGTCATTGTCACGCTCGTCATGCCCCGCGATCAGCTCCGCCATGGCGGAGAGGATGGTCTGGTCCGCGTTCGCCGTGTCGACAAAATCCTTTGCGATCTGGCGTGTCGCGGTAGTCAATTCGTCAAAGGAGCGCTGTGTGATCTCACGATTCGCCCGCCGGACGAGGAAAAAGACCGAACAGAAGAGCAGCACGCCGATCAGGAGCGTGACCGCCATCATCATGCCTACTCGTTTTTTGTTGACCATGTTCATTCCTTCTTTATCCTTCCTCCCTGTCGCGCGCCGCCAGGCTGCGCAGGAAGGATTCCGCTTCGCGCCCGGGCAGGACGCGCGAAAAATAAAAGCCCTGAATGAAGTCGCAGCCCGCCGCAAGCACGGCGTCGCACGTTGCCTTGTCCTCCACGCCCTCGCACAGCACGCGGATGCCCATGTCGTGCGAAAGACGGATCATGCCCTCCAGCAGCGCGCGGGCACGCGGCAAGGCGGACTCGGTCACGATGCTGCGGTCGATCTTCACGCCGTCGATTGGGTAGGTGCTCAGGTCGGAGAGCGAGGAATAGCCCGCGCCGATATCGTCCAGCACGATGCGAAGCCCCATTGCGTGCAGCCCCTCGATCGTCCGCAGCGCCGCCTCGCGGTCGTGCGCGTAGGAGTCCTCCGTCAGCTCCACCACAAGGCGGTCGCGCGTAAAGTCGTACTGCTCGACGATCTCGCGCACGCGCACGAGGATCTTTTCGTCTGCGATGGACTGGCGCGTGAAGTTGCACGAGAGCCACAGCGTCCCGCGCCCCTCCCGCTTCCATGTCTGGAGCTGCACGCACGCGCAGCGGAGCATATAGAGATCCAGCTCGGTGATCGTGCCGGCGCGGATCATCAGGTCGATGTATTTTGAGGGCTTGAGCAGTCCCTCCTCCGGGTTTTGCCAGCGCGAGACGGCCTCCGCGCCGACGACCGTGCCGGTGCGATCGACGACGAACTGGAGGTACGGCTCAAATTCGCCCTTTTCCACCGCCTTGCTCATGCTGCCGCGCAGACGCTCGAGCTGCTCGCTCTCGTCGATCATACCGCGCGTGCTGAACGCGCAGGGCGTTTCCGTGCGGAACGCGAGGGCGCAGCCCTGGCGCGCATTGTAGAGCGCAGCTTCGGCGCCGCAGTCGGGGTTTTCCGACAGCGAGCAGATGCCCGCGCGGAACGCGCCGGCATATTCGGCGCGGAAGCCCGCAAGGTAGCCGTCCAGCCCGCGGATAAGCCCCTCGGCGCGCTGCTGTGCCGCCTCGCGGCTGCCGCACTGACACACGAGCGCGAACATCCCGCGCCCCACGCAGGCGAGGTATTCCTCGCGTCCGCAGCCAAGGCGCAGATACTCCGCCGCGCGGGAGAAGATCTCCTCGCGCTCCGTCTCGCCAAAGCGCCGTTCGAGCGAGGGCATATCGCAGCCGATGCAGATGACATAGACGATGTTTCTGAGCGGGGCGGGGATGAGTGTTTCCATGCAGTTCAGATAATACCCGTCGTTGCCGATGCCGTAGCGCGGGTCGATGAGGGCGTTCGCCTTCAGCTCCGCGCGCTTTTTGCGCACAAGGACGCCCAGCGCGACCCCCGCGCCGAGCATCATCACGCCCAGCGCCGCGAGCGTCACGAGCCAGCGCGTGCGATAGAGCGACGCGCCGCCGTCCTTCACGCTGACGGCAAGGATGCCGAGGCGCTCCGCCGCGCCGATGCCGTCGAGCGCACGCGCGATCTCCTCCGCCTGCGCCTCGGGCAGCGCGGAGGCAAAGCCGATGCAGATATTCTGCGGCTTGCCGGACGCGGGCAGTGAGCAGAAAAGCTCGCTGCGGCGCAGGTACGCGTTGTCCACCGTTCCGGCGGGAAAGGCGGAGATGATATCCGCCTGCCGGTTCTCCGCCTGCTGCGCCTGCGTGGTATTTTTGCTGTACGGCAGGTAGACAAGGTCGTAGTCCGTGCGCTCGCTCACGCGGCGGTACAGCTCCGGCAGCAGACCCACATAAGAGTCGCTGTGGCTGTCGTAGGACTCGATGGGATAGAGATCGGCGTTTCCCGAGATCAGAAGCGTCTCCCTCGCGCTTGCATCCTGCACACAGCACAGCAGCGCTCCGATCGTCAGCGCAGCGTAGAGCGTGATTTTCAAGAGCTTTTTTCGGCGCACAGGCGGCACCCCCTTTATTTCAAATCGATCTTGCGGCGCTCGATGCGCCCCCAGCTGAGTTTTTTCTTCCTATAGCCGATAAAGGCCGTGCAGCGCACCCATGCGAGAATAAAGCGCAGGAACACCAGCTCAAAGAGACACAGGCAGACGGCCTTGAGGCCGTCGCCGAACGAGAGCGTGAGATCCGCCGTATAGATGCGTGAGAAGAAGGCGGTGAGCGTCAGGACCCCGCCGAAGACGGCGTAGATGAGGAAGAAGAGCAGCATGAACGGCACATTGATGAGGTCGCACCACCATGCGAGCACCATCGTGAACACGCCGAAGACCTCGATAAACGGCGAGAGCAGCTCGTAAATGAGGAAATAGAGATAGGATACAAAGCTCACCGCGCCGAACCTGTGATTGGAAAACATGACGCGATGCTTGTACATACTCTGGAACAGGCCCAGATGCCAGCGCTTTCGCTGCTTGCACAGATCGCGCAGCCGCTCGGGCACCTGCGTCCAGCAGATGGCGTCGGTGGCGTAGCGGATGGCATAGTCGATGTTGTTGACCGTGCAGTATTCGTGCAGCTTGACCACCAGCTCCATATCCTCGCCCATGGTCTTGTTGTCGTAGCCGCCCACGGCGATGACCGTGTCCTTTTTGAACAGTCCGAACGCGCCGGAAATGATGAGCGAGCCGTTGAAGCGGTCAAAGAGGATGCGCGAGGCGAGGAAGGAGCGGTCGTACTCCAGCACCTGCATGAAAGCGAGGATGCTGCGCGGCAGGCGGTAATGCTTCACCCGCCCGTTTTCCAGCTCCACATCGTTGGAGATGCGCACGATGCCGCCCACCGCCACCACCTTGCCGTCCTCCAGCACCGGCTAGGCGATGCGGCGCAGAGAGTCGTACTGCAGCACGGAGTCCGCGTCCATGCAGATAAAGTACGGGAAATTTGCGGCGTTGATGCCCATGTTCAGCGCGTCTGCCTTGCCGCCGTTCTTTTTTCGGATGAGCGTCACCGGTACCTTCTGTGTGCGTGTCTCATAGACGTATTCCTCGCGCTGACAGTTGATCTGCCGGCGGATGGGCCGGTGAACAAGGTGCATATCGAACGCCTCGGCAAGCACCTCGGAGGTCGCGTCGCTCGAACCGTCGTCCACCACGATGATCTCATAGGAGCGGTAGTCGAGCGCAAGCAGCGAGCGCACCGTGTCCACAACGGTGATCTCCTCGTTGTGGGCGGGCACGATGATGCTGATGGGCAGATAGTAATCCGAGGGCAGAATGCTTTTGAACTTCTCCTGCCGGTTCCTCTTATAGAGGTCGAGGGAGCCGACGATGACCGAGAGGAACAAAAAGGTCGAATAGCCGATCAGATAGGCGATAAAGAAATAGCCCACCCACTCAAGAAACAGCTTTATACCGTCGTACATACTGCGTCCTCCTTTCGCTCCTCCAGCTCCCGCACATCAAAGCGATAGCGCAGGATCTCGGAGGCGTAGCGGTCGTGCCCCTCGATCACGTCGATCAGATCACGGTAGCCGCAGCCAAGCCGCTCCAGGCTCTGCGAGGCATTGAAGCGGATATACCAGTTGGGATGATACAGGTTCTGCTTGAGCGTCGTCAGGGTCTGCTCCCCCGGATAGCTCGCCAGCACCGACGAGGCGATGGCGGCGTACTCCCAGCGCGCGTTTTCCGAGGGCGTCGCATAGCGCAGCAGATCGGGATAGACCGGCTCATAGGGGTAGCGACCGAAATAGCGCAGGCAGGAAAAGCGCAGCTCGTCGTCCCGCGCGCCGTCGTTGAGGAGCGCGAGCACCCGTTCACAGTGCGCGCCGGAGGAAAAGCGGAAATAGTTGAGGATCGTCACCTGCATCCAGACCTTGAAATCCTCAAACGCCGCCCACAGCGCCTCGGAAAGCTCCGTCTCGTCGCCGTTGAAGTTCAAAAGTCCGTCGGCAAGGAGCTTGGGGTTGTAGTAGAGGCTGCTCGCGTCGATGATGCGCAGCGCGCGCACGATGATCTGCGCGTCGCCCGAGGTGTAGAGCGCCTGCATGGCGTTCTCGCGGCAGTAGATGCTCGGCTCGTTCAGCAGTTTGAGCAGCTCCTCCTTGAGCGGCGCGTCGTCCGCGCCGCCGAGCAGCTGGTATTTCTTGATGATGTAGGGGAAGTACGCCGCCTCGATCTCATCGCGGCGGCAGTAATCCTCTGCCAGCGTGATCATCACACCGTTAAGCGCCGTCAGATAGGAGCGGGTCAGCTCTGGCCGCCTCACGCGCAGGCGCTCCAGCGCGGCGTCAAAGGCCGCCATGCCGTTCACGCGGCGCAGTCTGCGCTCCATGAAGCGCAGATGCCTCTCGCTGACCGCTCCGGTCTCCGCAAGACGGTCAAGCTCCTGCGAGACCGTCAGCTCAAGGCGGATGCCGTCGCAGAAGGAACGATGCTCCCTGCGCCGCGAAAGGAGCGCCGTTGCAATGTTAAAGAGGATCATGCCGGCGCAGATGCCGAGATAGGTGTAGATCAGAATTTGAACAAACACCGGCGTTCTTCCTTTCTCATGTGTTTTACTGCCAGAGCTTTTGCAGAATGTAGTACGAGGGCTTGAGCCGCTCGTGATAGCTGACTGTATTGCCCCAGCCCTTGAGCGCCGCGGGATAGAGCGGCGTGCGCTCCTGCGCCGCGCCGTCGGTAAGACCAAGGTACATCGTGTCGATGGTGATGTAGTCCACGCCGTAGTTTTCATAGTAATCGTCGTGGATGGTCATGCGCGAGGGGTCTGAAAAGTTCAGAAGCTGCCAGGGAAGCTTCAGTTCCACATAGTCGCCCGCGAAGATGAAGTCCGCGAGGGAATCGTAGTCCGGCGCGGCGGGGTTCGCGTTGCCGTAGGCAAGATCGCCCGTCTCGTAGGTCTCAGTGCTTGCCTGCCAGTTGCCCGTGAGCAGCGGCGTCGCCGTCTGGAGCATCAGGTCGATGGGTTTGAAAAGCGGCGTGTCCGCGTCGGGCGGGTCGAGGTAGGCGTCCGCGTCGTGGGTTTCGTGGTAAAACATAGCGCGCAGCACCTCGTAGCGCTCCTGCACCAGGAGGCGGCTGTTGTCCCTGCCGTCGATGGCGAGGACGAAGTCCACCGGGTCCTCAAAGCGCAGGCCGAAGTTTTCGCAGTAGGTGCTGCCCGTCTTGGGCGTGGTGTCGATGGGGATGTAGAGCGTTTTCTGTCCGTTCGCAAAGCCCTTTTCATAGACGAGCAGATAGATGAACTTCTCGTCGTATTTCATCGAAAGGGCGCGCGTGCCGGTATCGAAGAGTTTATCCTCCTCCGTCCACTCGCTGAGATCGCCGTCCACATACGCGCTGCATTCCTCCGCGCCGGGGTCGAAGGAGAGAAGCCCGAAGTATTGCTCGTTCGTCTGGTAGTCACTCCAGTAGGGCGTGCGCTGCAGGTTCACCGCGTGCATGGTGTTCCAGGTGCGCTTGAACCACTCGTCCTGCCAGGTAAAGACGCAGCCGCCCGCGCAGTTTGCCGCGGTGATGTCGCCCCAGCAGTCCACGAGCGCCTGCCCCTGCTCCTGCTCGGACATATGGCCCTGATTGCGTCCGGTGTTCCGGTCGATCTGCGCCATGCCGCGCCCGGTGGAAACGCCGAACTCGGAGATGACGACGGGCATCGTGTGATGCCGCCGCAGGGCGCGCAGATAGGCAAGGTAGGTGTTCGCCGCGCCGGTCTCATCGTAGAAGTCCGATTGGCGCAGCACGGAACCGATGGGCGTGCCGGGACCGGTCTCCACACGGGAGATGACGGCCTTGCCGTCCCAGATGGGCGTGCGGTCCATCACCGCGGGGTTGAGGATATAGTTGAGATAGTCGGGATAGTAGGGATAGACATGATAGGAAACGAATTGCCCGGCAAGAAAGGCGTCCTCCGCACGGATATGCTCCACATCCACCTGCGCGCACTTCATAAAAAAGGTCGTGATATCCTCCGGATAGAGGAACGGATCGGTGGTCGGCCAGTTGGAAAACGCCACAAGCCGCTGGCTCTTATAGCGGCGGCTCTCGTATTCAATGATCCGGTCGCCCACCTGCGCCAGCATGGACTCAAAGGCAGAGGCGTCCTCCGTCGCGGAGAGGTACGCGCCCTGATAGGGCGGCAGATCGGGGTATTTGTGGTTGGTGTAGGTGACGGTCACATCCTCCCACTCCACACCGAGAATATAGCCGATGACCCAGCGGGAAACATCCTTATTGTAAAAGCCCGATCCCGTGCCCCGCCCGAGCGAGATCTTCTTGTTGCCATGCAGGACGTCGACCAGCGTGCGCCCGTCCTTGATAAACGCATCGAGAAAGTCCTTATCGTAGGCGTCGCGGTGGGAATTCTGCACATAGTCGTTGACCCACACGCCATGGATCAGCCAGAGCGGCTCCTCGCCGTTCTCCTCGCGCAGCGTGTTGTATTCATAGAAGGCATTATAAAAATCGTCATGCAGCGTAATGTAAACGCGTACGGTATTGGCGCCCATCTCCTGCATCTGGGCAAACCAGCGCAGATAGGTCTCCTTGCTGACGGCGTAGTCCGTCGCCCACTCGCCCGGGATGCCCACGCCGAGGTTTACGCCCTTAACGATAAACGGCTCGGGACCGCTGCCGCGATCCATGTAAATGCTTTGCGTATCCGTGGTCATAAAGGCCGTCACCGGCTCGTCCGGTTTCAGGTCGATGTACCATCCCAGCCGGTAGCGCGCCGTGTCATAAGCAAGATAGAGCAGGATCAGAGCGGAAAGTGCAATGATAAATTTTTTCACGGCTCCGCCCTCGCTTTCTCAGTGGTTGAATTTCTTATTTTTGGATTCGTGGCTGTATTGGCGCAGAATGTCGATGTGCTCATCCATCCACGCGCCGCGCTCCGCGCAGAAGCGCTTCATCTGCGCGACGGCCTCGGTGTGCGTGTGCGGGTTTCGCCCTGCGGGTGAGATCATATCCTTATCCAGCGCGTAGCCCCAGACGGAGAAATTGCGGTCGATGGCGGGGCCGAGCCATTCCACCACGGCATCCATATAGTCGTTGAGATATGCATCGCTCAGGACACCCTGCCGCAGCGCACGGTAGCGCTCGATCACGGCGTTTATAAAGTCCTCGTCCTTGCTGAGCATATAGTACCAGACATTGTATTGCAGCTCAAAATGCTGCGGCTCTGTGACCGGATGACTGTAGTTGTCACAGGCGGAGTTGAAGTCCCAGATGCACATTTTGTATTTGCCGCGCACATCCCTGTAGATATAGGTGGAAAGCCAGCCCGCATCATAGTTGCAGGTAAACTCGTTGAGGATAAAGTAGTCCACGAAAGAGCTCATGTCCGCCTGCTCCCACCATGCATAGGGCTCGGTATCATAGTCATAGGAGTAGAGTGACTTTTCAAAGTCGGAGAAATCCTGTGCGATCCACGCCGCGCGCTCCGGCGTAAGCCATTTTGTTCCCGGATAGACGATGTCCATATCCTGCAGATTTCGCAGGGCGTATTGGGAGAAGGCCTCAATGTTTTTGACCTCGTTGCCGCTGCCGCGGTCAAGGCGCAGAGCATAGCTCGTCTGCACCGTGTCCTTCGACGGCTCCGTGAGCTTCAAGCGGGCATCCGCGCCGGAGCTGACAGTCTCCGTCATAACATAAAGCCCCTGATACACTCCGTTGAGCAGTACCTCGCAGAAGCGCACATTCGGCGCGTAGTCCATGATCTCGCCCGCAAGATTGTACCACATATAATTGCGGATGAGTGTCTTATCGAGGTACGGCCCATGCAGCGCCCACTCGTCGAAGGCATCCATCCCCAGCATGGCGACATCGCGCGAGGCCGCACCGTCGTCCGTCAGCGTCTTGACAAGATAGCTGTGCTTATCAAAATAGCGCGAGGAGTTGCCTCGCACTCGAATGTCAATGACGCTCTGAAGCGTCGGCGTGTCGGCGGGGTGATTGTTGCCCTCGGCATGATCCACCACCGAGACGGACGCGCGCAGCAGTGTACTGCCGTCTGCGGTGGTGGTGAAAGCATCGTCCTCACGGCCGCTGCCGCCGCTCTGGATGGGAACGCCGGGGATCTCCGTGCCGCCGGTGTCGATGAGCACGAGCGGCAGATGCGTGCAGAGCGTCTCGCCGTCATGCTCGGCGCAGGGCGTGTAGGCGGGGCGCTCAAGATGCTGATGATAGCGTGGGTGCTCATCGGTCAGCACGGCTGACAGGTTTGTTGCGGATAGGAGGAGCAGCAGCGCACAGGCCGCAAGAGCCATTCGCTTGTATTTCATGTTCGTCTCCGCTCCCCTCTTTCCGGTTTCTCAGTTCGACACCTCGTCGTTCTGCATGACAAGATTGACATAATCGATGCTTCCCAGCGAATAGATGCTGCCGGGAATGTCCGGCGTTGTCTGCTCCGCGCGGCGCAGGAGCTTTTGCGTGATCTCGTAGATCAGTTCGACCGTATCCTCCGTCGTGTTTTCCACACGCAGCGTCGCTTTGGCGCGAAAGAGTTTGTAGACCTGCGCCTTGATCGGCTCCTGCTTGCTGCGGTGGGCGCGGATGATGAGCAGCATCCGGTTATCGCTCTTGATGCAGCCGAGCAGCAGGATCACCGTGAAGGTCACGGCGCTGCCGATGCAGGCCACGGCATAATCGCCCACGCCGCAGCAGATGCCGACAATGATGGACCAAAAGATATAAACCGTATCGCGCGAGTCCTTGATGGCGGTGCGGAAGCGGACGATGGACAGCGCGCCCACCATACCGAGAGACAGCGCGATGTTGTTGCCGATGACGGTCATGACCGTCCCCGTCAGCACCGCGAGAATGACGAGTGAGGCGTTGAACTTGCGGCTGTAGATCGTCCCGCGGTGGGAGATGGCGTAGGACAGGAAGATAAAAAAGCCCAGCACGGCGGCCAGGACGATATTGAGCAGAATATCCTCCCACGACATATCGCGGGGTGTGGTAAAAAGGTTCAGGATCTGTTGTCTCATGGCGTTTTCCTCCTATAGCCTCGTCTGACATCCGTTTTGGCGGGCAAGCACATATTTGCTGACAGAAAGCTCACTGCGATCCACGCTGTTGATCAGCTCGCGAATATAATCGAGCAGAAAGCCGTTGTACTTGACCTCAAGCACCACGCAGTACGGATCGAGCACGGGGTTCATGTTCAGCCGCGGCGAAAAGAGGTCGAAGCAGCTCTCGACGGAAACAATGCGGCTGTCAAAGGTAATGCGTATTTTGTTCTCCTTGGCGATAAATGCCTTGCGGTCGTATTCTACGATCGTTTTGGGGCGATAGCACCGGCTGTGCATCAGCGCGTAGCACTCCGCGGCAAAAGGCTCCGGATACCGCAGCAGCGGCGCGTAGTCGCCGCGCGTGAGCGCTTGGGCATCCTCCCGTGTCACGCGCAGAGAGCGCTTGAGCTGACTTGCGCCCTGCTTCTGCTTCATCTCCAGCATGGCGAAGTCTGCCGTCGGATCATAGCAGCGCAGGCGCAGCTTGCGCCGCAGCTCTACGCCCGCAGCCTTTTCGCGGAAGTCCCTGTCGTCGAGCGTATCGAAGTAAAGCGAGCGGACAGGGTAGCCGCTTATGCCGTTGTGCGGGTCCTCGTGCATGACCTGCGCGAGCCGATGGCAGGCTTGCAGCGCCTCCGGCAGCGAGATCAGATATTTCTTTTCCTCGCGGAACACGCGGTTCACCGATGCTCCCTCCTTTCGCAGAGAAAGAAACTGACCGCAGTCCTGCTAAGGCAATACCGCAGCTTTCACTGCGCGGTGTTGCCTTAAGAGTGCGGTCGGTCGATCATAGGGGCTCCCGCTCAGACATATGGCCCTGCAGCATAGTCTTTCGACGATTTTCCGTCTTAAATGTTTATACAGGGCTGCGCCGCATAAGTAAAGTCCTTTCCGGCATTTGGCGTGTGACATCGCTTGTGCGGCGGAAGTCCTCTCGTGCGCGGGAACCGGATAGGATCACCTTACGAAATAATTATAACAGCCATGAGCAAAACTCCAAAAGAGTAGTAATTGCAATGGTTCCCGGCCATGGCTGAAACCGAAAATCACTCAAATGATATAGAAAGCGGAGCCCCTTTTATGAAATGCGAGGGCTTCACGCAGATCACAGATTTGGCGGATTATCTGAACAACAACCGGCTCATTGCCCACTACTGCGGCTTTAACATCATGGAGTCGCTGCCGTCTTATTGGACCTATGACCGCTTCCTGCGGCAGTGGACAACAGTGCGTTGAAGCCGATCATGGCCAAGCTGGTGCGGAAGCTGTATGAGCTGGGCGTGGTGGATGCGCCTTCCTTGCCGACAAGGGCTACGATGTGAAAAGCATCTATAACACCGTGAATAGAATGACTATATTATAGCGGATCAGCGCATCCGATTCAAGATAATCCTGCGATTTGGCGAAAATATTTTCTGCGATTTGGCGATGCTACAGCTGCCAAATCTGTAAATTTGCTTTTCACACATTGGGCTTTTCCTTCGGGTTGCGCTATCATGTGGATGATGATAGAAACCCGCACGGCGGGCGCAAAAGGAGGAAGAATATGTACAACAGATTCGCAGAAAACCGTGTCCCCCGGTACAGTGATCCACTATCACGCCAATATCCACAAGGCGCTGAAATACGCCGTCAAAATGGATCTGATTCCCTTCAACCCCGCCGACAAGGTGGAGCGCCCCAAGAAGCAGCGGTACATTGCGGACTATTACCGGCAGGAGGAACTGGAGAGGCTGCTGGAAGCGTCCAAGGATCATCCGTACTCCCTGCTGATTCAGATGACCGCCTTTTACGGCCTGCGCCGCAGCGAGGCGCTGGGGCTGAAATGGGACGCCATCGACTTTGAGCGGGACACCATCACCATTAAGCACATTGTAACCAACGCAAAGATAGACGGCAAATGTGAAATCGTCTGCGCCGACCGTGCCAAGACGAAATCCAGCCTGCGCTTCCTGCCGCTGGTCAGCAACATCCGGGAAAAGCTGCTGGTGCTGAGGGAGCAGCAAAAGGAGAATAGGCGCGACGGCGAATATTTACAGCCATTTGGATTACAAGTCCAAGATCACCTCGGCAAATGTAATGGACAATATCCTGACTCTGCCGGACACAAGGCAGACCGGCTGGCACACCTGAGTTCTTGCCGAAAATCATGTACGCCGATGTGACCTTGAGAGAAAAGAAAAGCCCAGTCATATGGGCAAAAGCCTTGATATGACTGGGTTTTTGGCGGAGAGTTAGGGATTCGAACCCTAGGTTCCTTTTGGGAACACGACATTTCGAGTTTTATCGTCGTCTGTTACTTACATGGTTTCTCCTGTCAGTTTCAGTTAGCCTTGTTCGCCCTTAAACCCGCATGAAATCTGGACTTTTTGAAAAATTTGCCCGAAAATACTGAGGAATCGCTCATCGGTTCCAATCCACGATTTTTCCGCTTTTGGAAAGAACTGCGGAAAGAACGGAAAGAACAAAAATCAAAAGGCAATACACGGACAGTTCGAATGCCGGCAAAGATTATCAAGATATGAGGTGTATTGTCATGAAAGAAAACGCAATCAACTGGGACGCCGTCCCCGATGTAATCACGAAAGACCAGCTGTATCGCATTTGCCATATCAGCAAATCCACCGCCCTGTACCTGCTACAAAGCGGGAAAATCCCCTGCGAGTACACGGGCAGGAAAACACGCTGCTACAAAATAAAAAAGGAGGATGTGATTGCCTATCTGGAAAACCGCAAGGTCTTTCCCGAAAGCTATTCCGCCCCGGCAGGCTGGTACAAAGGCGATTATACTGTTCAGATGGAGGAACCGGTTCCCCCAATCGTGCGGGAGCATTTGCGTCTGTATTATACCGATCTGCTCTCCGGATATCCCGATGTACTGACCACCCAAACGGTTTCCAAAATCACCGGTTACGGAAAAACCGCCATCAACAACTGGTGCAATCAGGGACACATCAAGTCTTTCCGGAAAAACAACGTCAACCACATTCCGAAGGTCTATTTGGTGGAGTTCTTCTGCTCTACCTACTTTCGCACCATCACCCGCAAATCACCTTGGCACATCCGCACCCTACAAGGCTTTTCCAGCTGGCGGAAAATCCGCAACCTGCACACAGCAGACGGTGAAGGAGGTGCGGAGTAATGACAAATTTTCTGGAAGAGCTGTACTACGGAAATGTTGATCCGCAGGCCAGAGGATACCGAAAGGGCAGTCATACTCTTAAGGTTTCAAAAGACATCAACGAGCTGGAAGAAAAGCTGACCGGGCGTTTAAGCGGCGAGGATAAGGCGCTGTTCCTCGATTTCTGCAACGCTTACGGCGAACTGATGGGCGAAAGTGGTCTTGATTCTTTCATTGTCGGCTTCCGCCTCGGCGCTAAAATGATTTTTGATACCTTTTGCAGCGATGACGCACCGTTTGAAAGCTATCTAAAAGAATGAAGGGTTTGCCGAATCACAATTTAGTCAATTACGATTGACTAAATTGTAGTTGACTAATTTTTTCAATATGCAATGTGTGATAATCGAAATCGCACATTCGCAAACAGGAACCTCCTTTGGTACAATGAGCGTATCAAAGGAGGTTATCTATTATGGCTAAAACAATATTTGAACAAACGGGCGGTACATACACCATGCAGGGCGATTATTGCCTGCCCGATCTTACATTACCCGCCGAAGAAGAATGTCCTATCGGCGTGTGGGGACAGCGTCGCCTGAGGTACTTAAAGCAGCACCATAAAATTCTCTACTACAATCTGCTTACTTTTGGAAAACTCCGTTCTCATCTCGCTGATGTAGAGCAAGAAGCACAATCACTCTTTCTTCGGTTGGTAAAAGAGTACGCTGAGCGGGAGGGCATGACCGAACAACTGAAAGCAGACAACCCTATGGAGTGGGTGTGCAGGATAAATAATATTCGAGAGCGTGTTAACGAAGTTGTAAATGCAGAGATTATTTTCATATAAAAAACCATTGAAATGACAAGCGGGTGCAGGAATTTGGATTCTTGCACCTGATTTGTTTTCTAACTTATAAGAGAAAATTAGTCAATCACAATTTACCAAATCTCGCTTGATTAATTTATCAGATTATAAAGTATCGAGGGGATTTGCAACCATATTTTTAAAAGTTGATATTTCTAAATATATAACAGACCAAGTTTTCTTCATTAAGAAGTTAATAGATAAATACATGCCGAAGAAAACGTTAAGCTGTTTGGTTGATTGATAGTTAATTTGTTCGTTTGTATATTGTTTGAATTTGAGGATACTTTAGCAGTATAAGAGATGCAGTTTTTTCTATTTTATTGGAACATCTATTCTGGCAATAGCTACACAAACACCATTTTTTATAATATAACATTCAACGAAATGAGGCCCTTCAAAATCTGTATGCTCTCTCCTTTTAGTTCTACCATAGTTGCTTCGTATTATTTCACCACGTATCATTTTTCTTCGTTCTGCCTCAATGCCGACATTTCTTATTTTCCATAAAACTTCATAAGGAGCCGGGGTATCTGTTTCGCAATAAAAAGTAAGTGTTCTTGATTTTGGTAACCATTCCCTACATTTAAGGATGTGTGACAAAAGTCTTGGCCGAAAACCATTTGCCTCAACATTACAATCAATTCGTGCTGAATAATTAATATCTATTTTATATTTATTTCTTATATACTCTTCTGAACTTGCATAAGTATAACTTTTTACAATATTTGAATAAGAATTCTGTGTGGATTCATTATCACTATACAGCCAAAAATCATGATTAAATACTTTGTACCATGAATCAAAAGCCTGTTTTTTTGTGCAATCAGACTTAAGTATAACATCAATTTTATCCAGTTTGTCACTTAAACGTTGCTTCCAATTATTCATCTTATCTCTGTCTTTTTGCTTTAACAGCAGAGATTTAGTCGCATCTGTGGGGTTATATACTTCTATTGACTCTTCAAGTCGTTTAATGATACCTTTCATTGTATAATAAAAGCACTCATCCAAACGCTCATATTCGACGAAGCACTCATCACATAGTACAGATTGTATCAGTCCCCCTGGCATTTGCCAACTGCTGCGAGATTTACAAAACATCTTTGAAAGACGTACAACACTCCTAAGATTATCACCCTTGTTTTTTACAGCGTCACTAAACCAATTTTTAATAGACATTGGATTTCGCTCTTGCCAACTACTGCCCGCATGATAATATGTACCATCAGAAGTTTTTTTGTATATAGCAAAATCGACATGATATCCATCTGCGTATTCTATTCTTACACAATTGGTTAATGCTTCAGGATCTTTTTTGAAATTTGAACATTTCTTTTTTAGAGCATTAGTAACAATATGTTTTATTGTTGTAGTTCCAGTATCTGAACCGATATTTTCTTCATCAAAAATCACTGCTATATCTATATCATAATCCTTGTCATCGTTTTGAACAACCGTAGACATTGCAATACTGCCTTGTTCTTTGATATCAGAAACTGAATAACTGGTTCCGTTTTCATCATTTAATTCTTTTAATCCTGCTTTTAGTCGGTCTATATTTAAAGTTTTTTTATTACGCAGGTCGTTTTGTGTGCTTTGTGGAAGAACAGTACATTCACTATAAAATTTGTTAAATTCTTTTGACAAGTCAAACATAATCAATCTCCTGATCATTCCCATAATTTACCTTTATTTGAACCATTTACATACAATCCAAATATATAGGGTGGCATAATGCTCTCATTGTAATGGTGAACTACTATATTCACCATTCTATTTGTTCTTAATCCGATAATTTTTCCTATTTCTACTGATACACAGCTAGGAATAGATGCAGCAATATGTATTATTTCAAGTTTCGGATAATTAGTAGTAAGATTATTTTGGATAACATCATCAATTTTTTTCTTGTATTCATGCAATTGCTGCAAATATCTGATTGCGTTATCTTGAGGAACATCAAGAGCAAGATGAATGATATCAGTTGAAAATTGGGATAAATCAACATCAGTAATTTTATGAGTAATAGAAATTGCTAAGACAACTTCATTGGCATTCTTATCAATATTTTGCGGCAGGGTTATGTTGAGTTTATCCCAGCCTTTTTTCATTTCTTTATGTGAAGCCTTTTTTAAAGAGTAATAGTGTCCTCCGTTATGCGCGTCATATTCAAAATAGCGTGATATTTTTGCCGATTCGAGAAAAGTACCAGCATAAACTGTATAGGGGATTGGAGCCATTCCTGTAAAATATGTCTTTTCCTGATCAGCTGCTTTTGCAGAAAATTTTGCAGTGGTATTCTCTATCTGTTTGCAGATAACTTGATTCGTTTTTTTACTGATTACTTTATCATCATTAAAAAGTTGCACAAAATCAATGGTTTGTTCCTTTACTTTATGCTCAGCAAGCTTTAAATCAGCAATAGCTTTTAGCTCATCTATATCTTTTTGTGTTGCCATTCCGTACATGTTTAACACATAGATTCTCTTTTTTAGATTAAATTTCAATACTAATCCTAAAATGATTAATACTAGTCCAATTAATGCTCTAAAGAAAAAATCGCCTTCATTCGTAGGTGTCTGAAGCGATAAAAGTTGAAAAATACCGTCTACTATAGCATCAGATATAGCTGGAATACCTGATGCAATCAATAAACAACCCGTGGAAATCAGTGTATTCGAAACACTGTTTTCCTCTTTTCCTTTAATCCAATTTATAAAATAAATGACGACAATTATGGCAATGAAAATAATCGCAATAATGATATTTTCAGTCATGATTTCTTCACCTCACTCTACCCGTGCCCGTCTATTCATCAGCAAGGGGCAAGAGCCAAATGCTAAATTAAATTCCCTGCTGTTGTAAATATTGCATAATTAAAGCTCCGGCTATATTTGCTCCTGCACCAATCAGAAAATCTTTTAATCCATTCAGTGCTGCTTTAATGATAGCTGGTTTCTTCTGGTTTATAATTTTTGATTCAGCATCAGTAATTAATTCATCGGCAGTTTCTCTGTCTTCATCAGATATCTGCTCATTTTGAATTGCTTCCTTAATTTTCTGAATCAAATTCTCTGTCTGCTGATAGTTGAATGAGATGTTATTATGATCTCCTGAGACAACCTGTGATTGTTGTATATCACCATTTACCACTGTACCATAATAATTATAGATAGTCTGCGGTACTTTTTTAGCTAAATTAGTTTCATCTTTGTTAAAGCGCATACCTTCGCCTAATATACCTTCATTCTCAAGTTTTATTGTCCATTCAAGCAAACAGTTTTGTACTTGGTCAACGATAGATTTTAGAACATGAGTACTTATATGTAATGAATAATTAGTTGGAAATGGAGCTGAACACATTTCATCAATTTTGCGCTCTATATCTACTGGATAACTCATTTGGACAGGTCCATCAGAGTTATTATATAGTTCGAGAATTTCACCTATTGAACTTCCTAAATATTTTGTACACAATAAAGATTGCATTTTGCTATCTTGAAAAATTACAGACGTCCAACCTCGATATGGGTTCCAAGCTTTTAATTTTCCATTTACTTTTCTATACTCTGGTATCTTATCTTGTTCTTTCACGGAATACCCATTCAGTTCATGCATAATCCACTTATCAAACTCTTTTAATTTTAGTTTTGAAGCAATTAAATGTGCTTTTCTTAGCGCATTTAAAACATCGCACTCAGGCTTTAACACTTCTTGCTGCAAATCTAAAACAATACTGCTCATTTTTTCACCTTATTCTAAAATACTGTTTAATACAATCCAATCATCGCTTTCGACGTTTTCGGAATAGTGCTCCATACAGATACACAGTTCCTCGCTTTTTTCATCGTGCCGGACAATTCCGCCTTTTAAGCCATAGCGGGTAAGGTAGTCTTTCAGCACCTCAAATTTTTTCGGCGAATAAATATCAATATCCTGACTGCTCCCGCTCCGGTCAAAGCCGCCTTTCGTTTCGACAATCCAGATTTCATCGTTTACACCGATGATATAATCCGGGAAGAAATTTTTCTGTTTTCCGGAATTATCGGCGTAAACGATCGAGAGAAATTCGCTGCCCTTATCTCCGTTTTTATATACCCACTGCACTGTTTCCGCCCATTCGCAGAATTTTTCAAATTTATGTTCTGCCGAAGAACACGGTTCGGCGGAGGAGAGGTAGTTTTGATATACATTCTTCGGCATAACCGCTTGCGTTTTTGCAGAAGAATCAAACGTAAACATACAGGTTTGCGGAATGTGAAAACTCACCCTGGATATATTTTGAAAGTCCAGACGTATTTGAGCAAGCTCCGCCGCCATCGCCTCTCGTACACTACGACGAAATGGGATATCCCCTTGAACAGAACGGAGTGACGCAAAACAGCCAGAAAATTCAAGTGTTTGGGCTGTCCGTCTCGCAGAGCGCGCGATAGAGGGCTTGCTTCTGTATAGAAGTGCGCCCTTTGTTTCAAAGGGATTATCATGGACTACCGAGATGTTTTTTCGCTAACAGCTAATACGAAATCTGCCATCGTCATTGCGGAGTTTACAAATAGACGGGCGTGATGCTCTGCAATGTTAATTCTTTTCGCACCAACGCCATGAGAATCGCTTCCTTTATTTCGCATTTCAGCTATTGCAGAAAGAATCTTTTCGAGTCCAGAAAGTAATCCATTGATACGCTTGTCCAAGTCTTTGCTTTGGTTCATATTGTATAGCTTCTTAACTTGGTTGTAGAGTTTCCCGATGTCACCACTTTCGGATGGATCTTCGCCTTTCTTTTCGATGACATAGCAAAACACTTCTTCAAGCAATGTGCGTGCTTTGGTGATTGCGCTGTCATAGTTCCCGTCTATGACATCCTTCATGGCTCGTTCGGATAAATCAGTAATATAACTTCTGTCTATCGTTTTGACGGAAGGAGCTGCTACACTAATGGTTGCTCCAAGCTTGCGAATAACAAACTCTTTTCCAATCCGTATAAGTTCATTCCCGCCAAAATACAAAGCGCCATTGATCTGATTGATTACTACATTTACGATCTGAGCATAGGCATATTCAATAACTTCTGGCGTCTGTCCTCTCAGTTTGTCTACAAACTGCCCTTTTGAAAAAAGAAACGCAAGCAAGTCGGATTCCCGTTTATTCTGAATGCAATGTGCCAATAGATCATCAAGGTATGCCCATCTGCTTTGAGCACCACCGTTCCATCCGTATGTGACAGGTAACCCAAATTTATTTGAAATATCACACAGGGTCGGGCCACTCAAATATGGCATTGAAATTTTAATGCCGCTATCTGTGCCATTGACTTCAAGCGTACCAAAATCTACATCGCCGTCCAAAATAGATAAGATGCTTTTTTCACGGAGCAGTTCAAATTTTGATTTTTCTTGCGGCAAATTATTTCCTCCATCATGTAAGTATAGGAAGCGATATTACATACCGTTGTAATTCTCCCAGCGCCATCTGATAAAATCACGATTGGTGAAGTCGGGGAGAACAATTTTCGGTGGAATAGTAGCGCCATAGTCCATCCGTGCTCTTGTAGACAGTTCGACTACGCCTGTTTCGGAAATGCGAAGATGTCCAGCATCAAACAGAGTGTGAATATCTGTTCTCATTGCAAATCCATTTGCAATGGTATCTTCGCCATTATATTTGAACGGCTTGATGTGTGCAGCTTCAAGCACTTCGGGCATGGTAACATTCGTAATAATGCAGCGCTGGCAAGCAGCAAGAACATCGTGACGGAATTTTGCTTGATTGGGGCGACTGATCCTGGAATTCTGAACTCGTTTACGCTCTACTTCCGATGCAACTTCGCTTGTACGAATCTGATCCAAGATCATTTGCAGAGAAGCATCGGTAATCGGAGTTGAAAGAATTTCAGCAATCTCAGATTCGATAAGCGCATTAAGGTGATACTGCTCCGCATCCCTTGTTACTCCATCCGCCTTTTCCAAATAGCCATAGTTTTCGAGAAACAACAGATATTCTCGGGCAATACGAAAATCATTAGCTCCTTCACAGCAATTCGGCCAGTCAGCAATAGTGATCTCATCGGCACGATACCAAAGAAGAAAATTCACATAGTCATCGATTTGTGCATGACAGCCGGAAAGCGGTATAATGATTTTGGTCAGTTCCGTGGTGGTTAAGTAGCCTTGTCCTCTCTTTTTGAGTTCCATTATTACCGACAAAATTATTCTGAGAGGATAAATGATAAGGCTGTGGCTTTCCCAATTTATGCATTCAGCGGGAGTCTGGATATGACTGTTCGGCAACTTGAATGTCTGAATAGTTATTGCAGAAAACTCTGTCTGAGAAATATCATGCTCAGCAACTCGGCGTCCAAAATCAGTAAGGCGAATTATCCCTCGACTGTCATCAGGGATTAGCCCGACAGCTTTCCAATATTGACCGGAGTTACGAATAATGTTTCGTTCACCTGTTCGTCGTGCCAGATCAACACCAATGGAGTCACTTATATCATTCGACAGCTCAACAAGCTCATCCGCAAATTCCTGCGAACTATATTTCAATCCACGCCCCTCCAGCTTTTTCATGCGGAAAAGAACGCCCAATAAGATAACGGGGTCGTTGATACCCTCGGTGCATTGTAAACAAGCCCACTTCCACTTAAAATCAGGGAATGGTTTTGTCGGGACAAAATCTTTTGAGAACATCTACTTGTCACTCCCTTTGTATTGATTGAAAACATTTGCAACGGCATAACCCAGCAATGGCGGGACGGCGTTTCCAATCTGACGATACACTGATGAACGATTGCCGAAAAACTTATAATCCAACGGAAAGCTCTGTACCGCTGCTAATTCACGGCAAGACATTCTTCGTTGGGCATTCGGATGAGGTAAAATAACAACACCGCCTCTGTTATCGCCACGGGCGGTAACAGTTGGAGCAGGCTTTTCGGGGTCTAAAGCTCTATGCCCAAGATAACCGTTAAATTGCAATTTGTATTTTGAATAATCATGATTGGGTAAGTCATTAGGGAGATCAGGGTCTGGTATATTTGACAATGCTTCACCGACACTTACCCACCGTGGCAGCCCATCTCCGCCATCTTTGCTATGAGTCGGTAAGGGGAATATATACTCAAAGTCAATATCGTTACGGACTCCAATTATAATGACTCTTTGTCGTGTTTGCGGGATCCCGTAGTCAGCGGCATTAAGCACGCGATAACTTACTTTGTATCCCAGCGAAGCAAAATCGCTAAGAATCATTTTGAATACAGCACCTTTAGCCAAATTTGTAAGCCCCTTGACATTTTCCGCCAAGAAAAACTTCGGCTTTTTAGCTTCAATCACTCTGATCAATTGTTTATATAACGCATTGCGTTCATCTGCTTCGTGGCGCTTCATATTAGCGACAGAAAACCCCTGGCAAGGAAAGCCTCCGATGACAATATCACATTCTGGAATTTCTTCCGCATCAATTTTGGATATATCTTCGCAAACAATATGATCTCCTAAATTATGCCTGTATGTTTCTACGGCATCCTCATATAAATCATTTGCCCAAATGATTTCATGGCCAGCCATCTTGAAACCTAAATCAAGCCCTCCTGCTCCACTAAAAAGTGATACTACCTTCATACATTTTCTTCCTTTTCAAGTCTCATCAGTTCGTCTCCAAGTTTTCGGGCAAACAAAACCGGAACAGCATTTCCAATCTGTCGATAACATGAATTCATAGTTCCAACAAAATGAAAATCTTCTGGGAAAGTCTGAACACTTGCGCTCTCACGGATTGTTAATCTACGCTTTCCGTTGTAATGCGGGATAGCACAAACGCCGCCTTTTCCATTCCCTCGTGCAAGAACAGTAGGAGACGGCTTATCGGGATCAGTTTTTCTATGTCCTGTGAAATTACGATACTCCACTTTGTAAGCTGAGTAGATATGATTTAGGATATTGTTTTCTTTGTCAGGGTCAGGGAAGTGGTCGATTGCTTCTTTGATCGACACCCATTTGGGCAATTCACCGGATTTAGAATGGGTAGGCTGCGGAAATATAAAACGCAACTCCTTGCCCAAGTCTACTCTCTGTCCAATGATAATAACTCTTTGTCTTGTCTGCGGCACACCATAGTTTGCCATATTCACAAGATTAACAGAAGTGATATAACCAGCAGCTTCAAAGTCAGCCACGATTTGCTTAATTGCTTCTCCTTTACCAAGGCTAAGAATACCTTTTACATTCTCGGCAATGAAAAATTTAGGTTGCTTGATTTTGATGGTGTTGTAGAAAAAGCGGTAAAGTTGGTTTCTATCATCTTCGAGAGTTCTAAGCCTGTTAGCCTGTGAGAATCCCTGACAAGGAAATCCACCTACAACAACATCAGCATCAGGTAATGTGGAAATATCAATGTTCTTAATATCGTCACATACAATATGGTCTCCGATATTTTCTTTGTAGGTTGCTACAGCATCCTTATCAATATCATTAGCCCAGATAACAGTGTTGCCAGCTTGAATCAAACCCAAGTCCAATCCACCAGCCCCACTAAATAGCGAAATGATTTTCATAATGGCTTCTCCTATGTTTGGTCAATTAGCATTTTCAAATGCAGTGCATATTTCAAATATAGTTCAGAAAACGGAATATCACTGTCTTGTTGATAGGTCGTTTTCCTCATTCAACAACTCATAAGTCCGATAATAACTTAGCATCGCCTGAAGTTGCAGTTTATTGGCGAAAAGCTGGCGGTATGTGACGGTTTTCTCTTTGCCTTCGGCTTTGAGCTTTACCATCTTTTCCGTCGTATTGTCATACTGCTTTAAGATGGCGGCAAGCATATCTTCAAAGGCTTTTAGTCTTTTTTCATCCATCGTGAGCCTCGTTACTTTTCCGCCGCAACGCCGGATTTCATCCAAGCGTCCACTTCGCTGATTTTGAATTTCCAAAGCCTGCCGATCTTCGTGGCGGGCATTTCTCTTTTGTCTATCCAAGCGAGTACGGTATCACGGCTGACGCCGAGATATTCGCAGATTTCTTTCATGGAGCACCAGCGTTCAACATTCAAATCCATTTTTGTTGCCCTCACTTTCGGGTAGATATAAAAATACATGTTAAAGTATATCACAAAACCTCGCGTATATCAATGATTTTTATGGATTTATGTAGAATTAAAGGAATTTTCTCTGATATTCAAAGAGGAGAAAAGCAATATTCCCTTGCCCGCCACTTCTGGCGGGCATATTTTTTGCCTATTTTCAAATTTTTTCTTAAAAACAGGTTGTGTTTTGGCGTTTCAATTCCAAATAAGTGAAGGGGTAAAAATTTTTTTCGGATTAAGGGTGTGCATTTGCCTTCTCTCGGTGGGAATAAGTGAGAGGTGTTTTTTGAGACAGAAAATCCTTTTGAAAAAACTTTTCAAATATTTCTTAAAAATAGGGTGCGTTTTAGCCTCCTAATTCCAAATAAGTGAAGGGACTTTTTTTGGCAAGCAAAATAAAGCACCTGCAACCGAAAAAATATTTTCTCATTTTTCCTGTGAAATAGGGTGTCATTTGGCTTTGTAATTCCAAATAAGTGAAGGGTAAAATTTTTTCTCAAAAAATTTTCGAGAAAAAGCCCGAAAATGGGTGTGCATTTCGGCCCCCTTTGTCCAAATGAGTGAAGGGGTCTTTTGCAAAACAAAAAATTTTTTCGAAAACACCCGATAATTTTGCTCTTCCCAGTGGGAACAGGTGAAAGGACTTTTCAAATTCTCAAATAATTTCTGATTTAGACTTGCCACTTGCCGCTTCTCAGTGGGAATAAGTGAAACCCTTCTTACTGTACCTTGAAAATTGAATATTAATCCGAGCGGGATATGACTGTGCCACGACCTTCCGAAAGAAGCGAGCACGGCGACGCCGCTTGACGGGGCAGGGATAGAAAACGACATTTGGAAAAACGCAACAGATATCGGAAGGCACTATGATCCTCACGCCGGTATCTGCCTTACATAGCCATAAAAAAGGAGGATTGAAGCGCTATGAAAAAATCGGAGCTCAAAGAGCTTTATCAGATGATGTTTCCGGAATATCCGGACATCGTGACCGTCCAGCAGCTTCGGGAAATGCTGGGCATCAGTCGTCAGCTTGCCTACGATCTCATCAACGATGGTGAATTGCAGGCAATCAAAATCGGCAACAGTTTCAAAATCCCGAAAGTCAGCGTGATTAACTTCGTGACTGAAGAGAAAAAGGAGGTGAAATCCAGTGCCTGAACGAATCGAACTCACGCCGTCCCAGCGCAGGCGGTGCAACCGCCTGATAAAAAGGCTCTGCGCCAATTATGATGACGGTAACTGCCTGCTGCTGGACGACGGCGAGCCCTGCGTCTGCCCGCAGACCATCTCCTATTCTCTGCTGTGCCGGTATTTCCGCAATGCGGTTTTACCAGCCGAAAAGGAACTGTATGCGTAGATTTTCAAGCAGCGTACATATCACTGTGCCGAGTGCGGGGAGGCTTTTGTGCCGAACTCCAACCGGCAAAAATACTGCCCGTCGTGCAGCAAAAAAGTGCACCGCAGGCAGAAAAACGAGAGTGCGAGAAAGCGCAAAACGGACAATTAGAGGCTTGAAAAAGCCCTGTTTTCAAGGACTTTTAGGTGCCGAACCGGGGTGCATAAAGGAATCATACCAACCCCCTCGATTTCGGCGTTCTAATTGTCCGAATCACAAAAATGAAAGGATGTAGTTATGAAAAGAAAATTAGTGACCGTGGACGCAGAAACCCTGCTGTCCACACCGATGAGCAAGACAATGTTCATCGTCGATGGGCTGATTCCGCAAGGGGTGAATGTCCTGAGTGGAGCCGCCAAAATCGGCAAAAGCTGGCTGATGCTGTGGCTTGGCTTGCAAGTATCGCAGGGGTTCTCCGTTTGGGGAATCCCGACCATGCACTGCGATGTGCTGTATCTCTGCTTGGAGGATACGCTCAAACGAATCAAAGACCGGCTTTTCGATTTGACGGACGATTCAACCCGAAGCTTCCACTTGGCCGTAACCTGCGGCTTGATTGGGAACGGGCTGGAAGAAGAAATCATTAACTTCTTGGAGGACTTCCCGAAAACAAAGCTGGTGATTATTGACACGCTCCAAAAGGTGCGGGATTCCAAGGGAAGCATCGGGAAAACGGGAATGTACGGCAACGATTACGATGATATTTCCGCCATCAAGCGGATCGCAGATGAGCACGATATTTCCATTATCCTCGTTCACCATCTGCGCAAACTGAAGGACGGGGACGATCCGTTCAATGAGGTGTCAGGCTCTACCGGTATCACCGGAGCGGCGGACACCAATTATGTGCTCAAGCGCAAGCGAAGCAGCAGGGATGCCACGCTTCTTGCCTGTGGGCGGGATGTGGAATATCAGGAGTTGACCCTGCGGTTTCAAGATCTGAAATGGGAGCTTGTGGAGCACAAAAACACAGAAGAAATCCGCAAAGCAGAAATTCCGCAGTTCCTTTTTCGGGTAGTGGAATTCATGAAAACCCGCACCGAATGGGTGGGAACCGCCACTGAATTGATCGCCGATATGGCGGAAACCGAAACCACGCCCAATGTGGTAACAAAGTATTTGGGGCAGTTTTCATGCGAGGTACTGGAGCCTGCTGGGATCGAGTACCGAACCAAAAGGACAGGACAGAGCAGGCTGATCAAGTTCATACGGCATGACGGCGGTGACGCAAATGACGGGGCAAACGGTATATAGCGAAAAGTGCGTCACAAGCGTCATTACCGTCACAAACAGAAAATACGCAAAGGAGAAAAAAGCAATGGCAAACTATGAAATTGTAAAGAAAATCGCCGTGCTCGGCGGAAAGCCGGACGGCGTAACCAAGGAAATCAATATCGTAAAATGGGGCGTTTATGATCCGATGATCGACATCCGCCGCTGGCAGGGAGGCATCGCCTCAAAGGGAATTTCACTGAAGCGGGAGGAAGCGCAGAAGCTGTTGGAGGCTTTGAAAATCGTATTTGGGGAGACGGAAGCATGAGAAGCAAAACACTTGGAATCAACGTGCGGGTAACGCCGGCGGAGAAAGAAAAGCTTTTGAAGAATGCCGATTACTGTGCGCTATCTCTTTCAGAATATCTGCGGAGGCTGGGGCTTGGAATGAATGTTGAAGCAACAGTCCGAGAAAAAGATTACCGGCTTTTCCGGCAGTTAAAGCAACTGAGAGCAGCCATTCCGCAGATTGAAAAGGATGAAATTATCCGCTGTATAGATGCGATTTTGAAAGAATTACGTTAGGCAGAAAATGGCTGCGCTATCGTAGCGAGCAGACCGTTTGTACTCCCAAAGGTCGTAAAACGGTAAATCTCGTTAGGGCGCACCCTAATACCCCTCAACGAAAGGAAGAACATGATGAATCGAAGAATCAAAAAACAGTTCTGGCTTTCTCCGCAGGACGCCAGAGAGTTAAAACGCAAGGCAAAGCTTTGCGGCATTACAGAAACAGCGGTGATCCGAATCCTGCTTCACGGCTACGAGCCGAAGGAAAAGCCGGACGCAAGATTTTATGAAGCCATGCGTCAGCTTTCCGCCATCGGCAACAATATCAACCAGCTTGCCGTGAAAGCAAACGCCCTCGGCTTTATCGACGCATCGATGCTGAAAGCGGAAGCGTTACGCTGGCACAAATTTCAGGCGGACATCGAGGCAGTGTTTCTCCGTCCCGGTGAAAGCAATCTGAAATGGCAATAAAGGAGGCAAACATCATGACAAAACGAAAATCTGATTTTACTTTACCAATGAATTCATTAGATGAGTTGTTTTCCTCACAAGAGGAGCGGGACGATGCAAAGCTGGAGCGAGTCAAAGAGATTCCGCTTACTGAGCTGTACCCATTCAAGAATCATCCGTTCAAAATCCAAAACAATGGCGAGATGAAACTCTTGATCGAGAGTATCCAAAAGTTCGGTACACTTACACCGGCGCTTGCACGACCGATGCAAGATGGCGGGTACGAGCTGATCTCCGGGCACAGGAGGCTGGCGGCGTGTCAGGTGCTGGGTATCGAGACAATGCCCGTAATTATTCGAGAGATGAGCAACGATGAAGCAGTCATTGCGATGGTGGACGCTAACCTGCAACGGGAACATATTTTGCCCAGCGAAAAAGCATTTGCATACAAGATGAAACTGGAAGCGATTAAACATCAAGGTATTGCTTCTTCCCAAGTTGGGAAGAAGTTACTGAGCATTGAAAAAGTCGGAGAAGATAGTGGAGATAGTCGAAATCAAGTGCACAGATATATCCGCTTAACTTACTTAATCCCCGAATTACTTTCAATGGTGGATGACGGAAAAATCGCTTTCAACCCTGCGGTGGAAATCTCGTACTTAGAGCAGTCGGAACAACGGGTATTGTTAAACGCAATGGAGCTCAACGACTGCACTCCGTCCCACGCACAGAGCATACGACTGAAAAAGCTCTCACAGGATGGCGTACTGAACGAACAGACAATCTACGACATCCTCGCCGAGCAGAAGCCCAACCAGCAGGAGCAGTTTAAATTCAAGCGGGAGGATATCCGCAAATACTTCCCCAAAAGCTACACGGACAAGCAAGTCTGTGATACGGTCATTAAGCTGTTGGAACAATGGCAGCGCAGACGGGAACGTGACAGGGACAGCCGCTAATTCGAACCGAAAATGTGTGCGGAGCACGACCTTCACACAATGGAAAGAACGGCACCGGCAGGGTATAATGGCCTTGTCGGTGCCGAACTGTCCTGTGTAAAAGCAAAGAAAGGAGTTTTACAAATTGGTATCAGGACATTTACAGGTTAAAAAGGGATACTACTACGCTGTGCTGAGTTATTACGACAGCAAAAACAAGCGGCACGTCAAGTACGTATCCACCGGACTTCCCGAAAAGGGAAACAAACGTAAGGCTGAAGCGGAGCTTGTGAAAATCCGTAACGCCTTTGAACCACCAGCAGAGATCGGCGAGCTTTGCTCCAATATGCTCTTCGCCGACTATCTGCTCGGCTGGCTGGAAATTGTCAAGGTCAGGGTGAAGCCCACCACCTTCGGCTCCTATGAGAGCATGGTGAAGCAGACCATCGAGCCGTATTTCCGAAACAAGCCGATTACCCTAAAGGACTTGGAAGCAAGACACATCCAACAGTTCTATTCCGAAAAGCTGAAAACCGTCAAGCCCAATTCCGTCATCCACTATCACGCCGTGATCCATCAGGCGCTGAAATACGCCATGAAAACCGATCTGGTAGCGCAGAACGTGGCGATGAAGGTAGACCGCCCAAAGAAGAATGATTTCCAGCCGGTATTTCTGGATGCGGCGGAGCTTCAGCACTTATTTGAAGTGGTCAAGGGTACAAAGCTTGAGCTGCCGGTGCTGGTCGCCGCCTTTTACGGTCTGCGCCGTGGAGAGGTGCTGGGGCTCAAGTGGGACGCTATCGACTTTGAGCGGGGAACGCTGACCATCAAACGGACGGTGACCTCCGTCAATGTGGGTGGAAAAACGCAGATCATCGAGCAGGAGTCGGCAAAAACAAAATCCAGTATGCGCACTTTGCCGCTGGTGGGAAGATTCAAGGAATACTTTGCAGAGGTCAAGGCGGCGCAGGAGCTGAACAAGCAGGTCTGCGGCAACTGCTACAACTACGAATACGACGGATTTGTATTCGTGGACGAGTTGGGCGAGCGGATGAGGCCCGATTATCTGACCTCACAATTTCCCGCCTTTATTCAGCGGCACGGCATGAAAAAGATGCGCTTCCACGATCTCAGGCATAGCTGCGCATCTCTCTTGCTTGCCAACGGCGTACCCCTCAAGCAGATTCAGGATTGGCTGGGGCATTCGGATTTTTCCACCACGGCGAACATCTACGCCCATCTGGATTACAGTTCGAAACTCTCCTCGGCGCAGGCGATGGTGTGCGGTATGCCGCTTCCCGAAGCGGGCGATTTCGGCAGCAGATGGGAGCAAAACGCAGAAAAAAGCGGGGAATAAAACAAAAAGCTGTTCTTTCCAAATTTATGGAAAGAACAGCCCAAAATCGGGTGATTTTTGGAGCGGGCACAAAAAAGAAAAAATCCAGAAACCCGCATGGTTACTGGATTTTTGTGGCGGAGACGGTGGGATTCGAACCCACGTGGCGCTCATCACGCCAAAACGATTTCGAGTCGTTCTCGTTATGACCACTTCGATACGTCTCCGTATATGTCAGCCCGCCGTTTTTTCCTGCCTTTTTTCGGTGAAAAAGGGCTTTGGAAAGAACTGACGGAAAGAACAACAAAATATTCCGTTTTTCGAACTGCGTGACCCCGCATGGTTACTGGATTTTCAGTGGACAAAACTGACACTGATTTTAAAAATTTCGAGTCAGCCCCGTTATGACCACTTCGATACCTCTCCATGTATGTTAACTCGGGAAACCGAGATTAACGCAAATATTCGGTTGTATTAGAATTCCTGTTAGAACTCACGGTGTGCCTGCGGCGGGCGAATGCCCGAAACCCGCACGGTTAAAGGCTTTTCGGAAGTTTTACTTCCGTTTGCCGAGGGAGATTTCGAGTGTCGCACCTTCGACCTCTCGGACAACTCTCCGTATATCTCAAGTGTAATCCTTGCTCCGGAAGAATGCAAGAAAAACACGCAAGAACGATATGAAATTGTGAAATCCGAACCCGCGCAAAGCCCTGTGCGGCGGACATTTTCAGCGGACGAAACGGCCGGAGCTTCCAAAAATTTCGAGTCAGCCCTGTTATGACCACTTCGATACCTCTGCACAAGTGCTTTTTTATACTACCACAGTTTTCGCCCGGGTGCAACTGATTTGTAAGGATTTTTTTCCTATTGGCGGCATAAGGTGAAAGAAGAGGTGAAGCCCATGATCCCTACCATTTTCATCCCCGGCCGGCAGGAGGCTCTGCGCAGCTACCGGGAGGCCATTTATTCCGCCGGGGGCGTTCCTATTTGCAGTCTCAGCGCTGCTGACTCCGCTCTGTGCGGCGGTCTGCTGCTCCCCGGCGGCGGCGACATCGGGGAAAGACTTGACGAACCCGAGCGAAAGCTGATACAATCCTTTGTACAGAGCGGACGCCCGATCCTGGGCATCTGTCGGGGGATGCAGGCGCTGAATGTGTACTTCGGCGGCGACCTGTACAGCCATATCCCGGGCCACCAACAGCCCCGGGGCGACCTGGTTCACGGGACCCTGGCCGTGGGGCAGCTGGCCCGCCTTCTGGGCCGCCGACCGGCGGTGACAAGCAACCATCACCAGGCCCTTCGCCATTTGGGCCAAGGCCTGCAAGCGGTGCAGGTGACCCCCGATGGCGTTATTGAGGCAGTGGCTCACGGGGCGCTTCCTGTGTGGGGTGTCCAGTGGCACCCGGAGCGGCAGAGCTTCCTTCGGCGCCGCTCCGATGCAGTGGACGCTGCGCCTATTTTTACATTCTTTTTATCAAAAATGAGGGGATAGCCTATGGCCGCAGGTATGAAAGAACTGAATTTGGAAGCGGGGATGCCTCCGGTGGACACAGCCCTGCGCTGGCTGGAGGCCGAGCTGCACGCCGCCCGGAAAATGGGCCGCCCCGGACTGAAGCTGATCCACGGGTACGGCTCCTCCGGCACCGGCGGTAAGATACGCACCGCCTGCCGCAAATATCTGCGGGAGCAGGCCAAAGCGGGCCGGGTGCGTCTTGTGATCCGGGGAGAGGATTTCTCCATTTTCAGCGAGGAGACCCGCCGCAGCTTCACCCTCTGTGCCCAGCTGCGGGGAGACCGGGATCTGGACCGGGAAAATCGGGGTGTGACCTTTGTGATTCTGTGATTTCAATGGGGCGGGACATCCTTTTTGGGTTTCCCTCACACGCCTTTCCTTGCCGTTATCGCAAATCCAACCGCTTTATCGAGGACCTCAAAAATATCACAGTTTTTTTAGAATTTATATTGACAAAGTTTCTCCAAAATGGTATGATAACCAAGCTGACGATTTCTTCGGAGGGCAGACGCGGGTGTAGCACAATGGCCAGGGCACCAGCCTTCCAAGCTGGGGATGCGGGTTCGATTCCCGTCACCCGCTCCAACTTCTTTTCCTATGCGCCAGTAGCTCAGTTGGATAGAGCAACTGCCTTCTAAGCAGTGGGCCAGGGGTTCGAGTCCCTTCTGGCGTGCCACTTTTTTGGAGTATGTCGCCAGTTCCCGTGTGCATGATATGTGGTGGGTGTAGCTCAGTTGGTTAGAGCACCGGATTGTGGTTCCGGGTGTCGAGGGTTCGAGTCCCTTTACCCACCCCACTGATAATCAGGGATTGGGAGCGATCCCAATCCCTGATCGATTTTCCACACAGGGGTGTAGCCAAGTGGTAAGGCAAGGGACTTTGACTCCCTCATCCGCTGGTTCGAGTCCAGCCATCCCTGCCAAGCCTTTCCTCGGCGCGCCGCGCCGCGAGAATATTCGCTCCGTTAGCTCAGTAGGTAGAGCACCTGCCTTTTAAGCAGGGTGTCCGGGGTTCGAATCCCCGACGGGGCACCAAAATAGAGCCACCCATTTCGGGTGGCTCTATTTTGGCGTTTGGCGTTTTTCTGCAAAACGGGGCCGTACACCGCTCTTTAATTTGCGAAGAAACTTTTCCCCGGGGGTGGAAAATGTCAAATGGCTGTGCTATACTGCCCGAGAAGCAGCAGGGGCCGCTCCTATTTCCTATTTCATAATACGCAAAATACAAGAGGGGATGATTATGATGTGGTTTATGTTCGCGTTGCTGTCCGCCGTGTTCGCGGCACTCACCTCTATTTTGGCGAAGATCGGCATTGACGGTGTAAATTCCAACCTGGCCACGGCCATCCGCACTGTGGTGGTTGTGCTTATGGCCTGGGGCATGGTATTTCTCACCGGCGGCCAGGGCGGCATCTCGGGGATCAGCCGGAAGAGCTGGCTTTTCCTTATCCTCTCGGGCCTGGCCACCGGCGCCTCCTGGCTGTGCTACTACAAGGCTTTGCAAATGGGCGAGGCGTCCAAGGTGGTGCCCATCGACAAGCTGAGCGTGGTCATCACCCTGGTGCTGGCCTTTGTTTTCTTGCATGAAAAATTTACCCCAAAATCCCTCGTCGGCTGTGTCCTCATCACCATAGGCACCCTGGTCATGGTCCTGTGACGCAGAGCCATTCTTTTAAAAGTGAGTGTTGTCCATGAACCGTTCTACCTTACAAGTTTTAGGCTGCTACATTCTCTGGGGCCTGCTGCCGGTGTTTTGGAAGCTGCTGGCCGGGGTCAACGCAGCTTATGTGCTGGCCCAGCGGGTAGTTTTCTCCTGCCTGTTCTGCTATGCGTTTATATGGGTAAAAAAGGACGGCCCCGCCGTTCGGGCCATTCTGCGGGATAAAAAGCAGCGCCGGCTGTACCTGTGCTGCGGCCTGCTTATTTCCGTAAACTGGGGCGTTTATATCCTCACGGTTACTACCGGGCGCATACTGGAGGCGAGCCTGGCCTATTACATGAATCCCCTGTTCTCCATCCTCATCGGCGCACTGATCTTCCGGGAGCGACTTACCGCCGTGCAGTGGGTGTCCTCGGCTTTGGCTTTCATTGGGGTCATGTATTCCGTGGTGCTCTATGGCAATGTGCCGTATTTGGCCATTATCATCGCCCTGAGCTTCGCCCTGTATGGGGCGCTGAAGAAGGGTATCCGGGCCCGGAGCGAGGTCTCCATCTGCATGGAGACCCTGTCGGTGCTGCCCTTGGCCCTGGGCTTTATCCTGTACGCACAGTTCTCGGGGCTCACCACTTTTTCCTCCCTGACCGGCTCGGAAATTGCCTTTTTGGTCCTCAGCGGGGCGGTGACCTCCGTTCCCCTGATGCTTTTTGCCAGCGGCATCAAGCAGACCAGCATCACCGCCGCAGGCATCCTCATGTATGTAAATCCCACGCTCCAGCTCTTACTGGGTGTGTTTGTCTACGGGGAAGCCTTTACCAAAGCCAACGCCGTCACCTTCGCCTTTGTTTGGCTTGCCGTGATCCTCTTCGTGGCCGACACGCTTCGCCACCGCAGGCACGCTTAAATCGGAAAAAATAAACCAGGAGCCTTCCGGGACTCGCCCCTGGAGGCGGCAAGCCCCGGGAGGGCTTTGACAAGCTGAAGAGCGCTTTGGAGAAAAACTCCAAAGCGCTCTTGGGTCTTCTTACGAGAGCTTCCGTTACAGGTTCTTCTCGTAGGACTCGATCATCTTCTTGACCATCTGACCGCCCACGCTGCCGGCCTCACGAGAGGTCAGGTCGCCGTTGTAGCCGTCCTTCAGGTTGACGCCAACCACTCATTATTATAATATAGACGGAACAAGAGACATCTCAACGTGTAAACACGGGAGATGTCTCTTGTTCTTAGGCTGATAGGATATCAGTTACTCTTTTACAAACGATTACGTTGAGGAGGCGCTTGTTATACGCCTGCGACACAAGTAATCTCAAACAAATACGGCTCAGCAACTGTGGGAGCCACAACGGTATAACGGGCAGGGGCTACATCCATGTTCAGGAAATAACGATCCCACACCTTGTTGGCAATGGTGCGATCTTCACGTTTGCCGATAAAGATTTGGCAGAAAAGAACCTTCTCAAGACTGGAGCCGGCGGCTTCCAGGACATTCTTCATGTTGAGGAAAGCACGCTCACATTGCGCTTCCAGACCATCCATAAGAACTTCATTCTCATCCTCGCCAACCATACCGGAGATAAACACCAGGTTACCATATTTGATAGCTTGGGAGACGTTGTGAGTAGGGGTAGCAACCAAAGGAGTATAAACTTTTTCTTTCTTGAATTCCATCACAGTATTTCCTTTCAAATTTGTTATTCACCTTCGACGGGAGTCAGTATTTCCACCGTACCGTTAATGCCGTCGAGCCTGATGTAGTCGCCGTCATGGATCTCCTTGCAGGGATCGCAGTTAGCCGGAAAATCCGCAACACAGGGGCGTCTGGTGTTGAAGATCGCGGTGCCGCACTTGGAGTCCATCGTGGTGAAAACATAGCCAATGGGCCCAACACCATTATACTCGCTGTTACGGAACATATCGGACCACCCCAAAGAACCGCGGCTGCAAGGCATTACGATGATCTTACCGGCAAAGCTATCTCCATAATGGACATTGCCCTTTTCCGTCACAATACCGGTCTTTACATCCGCACCATTCCAGCCCACGATGCTGTTGGGGCAGACAAAGGCGTAACCCTCGACCACGGGCCCCCATGCGGGACGGCCTTTGATGATCTTATTCTTACTCATATCTCCTTTTAACCTTCCAATAACCGCTGATGGCAGCATCGATGACCTGCTCATCGGAGCCGTAATAGATGGGACAGTCCCGCTCATCCTTGCTGCCGTTGCACAGCTTGAAGGAGGACAGACCAATGGACTTGGCACCCTTGGCTACGTTGATGGTACGCAGGATGCAGCCACTGGTCAGAACCTCCGCGCCCCAATCCTTCAGATCCTGAATAATGTGGGACTGCTCCGCCATGGCATACTGCGCGATGTTGGTGAACACGCAGAAGCGGACGCCTTCCTTAACCTTCCGCCCGTTCATGTACCGCCAGATGCGGACAAGCTCCTCGGCGGAACAGTTGGGGCAACCGATCTGCAAATAGTCAGCCGGGCCGGACACTTTGCAGCAAATCTCATCCCAATAGGACTGTAGTATCTCATTGGTAATGGTGAATTCCGCGACGGGCTCATGGCCTCCCATAGCCATCTCATATGTCTGGGCCTCGGGGGACACTCCCACGATCAGGCACAGCTCACAGCCGCTGGTCACCGCCAGTGCAGTGAAGAAGGACTTCAGCTTGATGAGATCGGGCCGTTCAAAATCGCCGCAGATCACGGGGACGGCGTTGGGAGTCAGACGACGCCCCACGGCGGCACCCAGCAGATCCCAGTCTGTCTTGTCCTTGGTATCGCAGGCCAGATGGAACACATGGGTGCCGTGGCGGTTTTCCGGCAGGTGCAGGCCCCACTTGGGTGCGCGGCCGCAGATCGCTGCGCAGAAGGTGGTGTTACCGCCGCCGCCATAGCCCCGTGCGCCCAAAACGGAGTTGCAGTACAGCACGTTGCTGGATTCGGTGGTAACGAAATACTCACCCATGACGGGCAGCCATCCGGCCAGATAGGGGGCGCAGGTGGAACCGATTACCACGCCGTGCGCCGCCGCATCAGCGAGGATATGCTGGTTATTCTCGTAAAACTCGCGGGTCTGTTGCGTCCACTGCCACTGAAATGTGTCACAGCAGTGTACGTCATCGATGACGAAGGTGCTCTCGTTAAAGCTGTTAAAGGTGGTGGGGTCCATCCCGGGGCATTTCAGCTTGGTCTGCCAGTCGTGGTAGCCCATGGCCAGAATATCGGGGCGGTCCAGATTCCCATCGGGGAAGTCGGACGGTTCACAGGTGGAACCGCAGCACAGATGAGCCTTGGTAATGGGTACCAGCTCCTCCGCGCCCAGAATCCGCGCATAGTCGATGATCTTCTGCAATGCGACCTGCTTGGCAGCACCGTATTTACCATCAAGCATTTCCTGCTCGTAGGGTGTCAACCGAATCATATCATGCAATCTCCTCTTACCATTGTTTTTCAAAGGCTGTATCTATCTGTGAGTTGTAGTGACCGCACGTACACAAACCACGTAAATAATCTACAGCAACCGGTATCATTATGATAGGAAATCTACAATCTGCGGAGATTTGCTTGTAGAATCAATACAGCTTGTGAACATTCAGCGCCATGGCGATATGGCCCACCATAGAGTTAAAATCAAACACAGGCAGACCCAATTCCTCGCGCACGCGAGAGGCGAAGGGAGGAAGATCGGTGCATTCAAAGACTACGGCGCCGATGTCGGGATGCTCCTCCAGACCTTTGCGCAGGACGTCCACTACCTCACTAGCAACAGCGTCCAAATCAAAGGGGCCGTTAGGATCACTGTATACGCGGCTCCACTCGGGCTGCTCGTGCATGCTGTAAATAAGCACATTTTCGCGGTTAGTGATATTGGCACGGGCAAGGTGCTCCTCAGTCAAGTCGTTAGAGTTGGCGGTCAAAATAGCAACCTTACCGTTTTTGCCCACGATGGTCTGAGCGAACGGTACCTGCAGCAAGGAGCTGGTGAAAACCACCTCGGGCACTGCGGCAGCCAAAGCCTCCTGATAATATGCATTGAAACCGCAGCTGGTGGTGATAGCCTTTACACCCTGAGCGGCCAGTTCCTTACATACTCTGATATACTCATCCAGCAGCTCCTGGCAAGGATTGACTTCAACTGTGTCCATGTTTGCACCCTTAACGTGTACCAGCGCAACATCAAAGGGATAGGACTCAGGGTTGGTGCTGTTTCCGGGAAGAGTTTCCAGCTTCATCAGAACATCGCTTATCTGATCGGCGTCCCAGCGCAGCAAGGCGATTTTGGGCATCTTTTCCATAACAAATAACTCCTTTAATTATTTTGTTTCACTCTTTATAAATAATGTGTAATGCGGAATGGTTCTTTTGTTATTAAATTGTGGGAAGGCTGCTCATGAGGCATCCCTCGTTACCTGCCATATGCCAATGATGATGATCGTTGAGCCAAAAAATGTCATCCAAGTAATGGGCTCACCCAAAAAGATCACACCGCCAAAAGCAGAGCAGATCGTGGCAATGGTACTGAAAGTGGATATTCTGGTAACGCTCATCATACCGCAGGCATAATTCACCAGAAGATTGGCTGCAATACTACAGAATAGGCACAGTACCACCAGCGCAAACACGTATTCCGGATTTCCTAACGGCGCCGCATAGGCTCGCACATCACCGTGTAGGTCTATCATAGATTTGATAGTAAAGATAATGGCGTTAGCTACTACGATCGCATAGGTTCGCTCAAACGAAGAGAACTCCTCGCTGGACTTCTTATTGTAGAGCTTCATACCGGCAGCTACGATTTGGGATGCAAATAAAAAGATGGCACCCAAGGGCTTGACGATTCCCATGGAACTGCCCACCGACGTTATGATGATAACGCCGGCAGTGGGTAAAAGGGAAAAAATCTTTTGCCTGCGAGTAGGCTTTTCTCCCAAGAACAGCATTGCTGCCAAAATACCGACAACCGGCGCAAAGGCCATGACGGTGCCAGCGAAGGTTGCGTTGCTGTAATAAACGCCGTAACTCTCAAAAAAATAATACGGCGGTTCGAGCAGTGCAAGTGCCAGAAGTGGGCGAAAGTTTTTGCCTTTCAGGGAAAAAGACTTTTTCCCGCTCCAAATCAACGCGGTCATGATAACCCAGGAGGCCAGGAAACGCATGGAAAGAACAACGGTCGGGCTTGCCGAGCTCTGCGCAATGCGAGTAAAAAGGTAGCTGAATCCCCAAATAACCTGCCCCACACAGACGCAGATTACGGGGAGAGCCCGATTTTTTTGTGGCCAAGAGAAAAAAAGCTTATTCATGAAACCAATATAGCCCTCTTATATAAGTTACGAACCGCAACAGAGAAAGCCTATGTTGCGGTTCGTACTTACAGAATTAACAGATAACCGGTTAAGCTATCAGTTGTTAAAACATGGTATCGGGATCCAGGGGAGTATACTCGCAATGCTGGCTATCAGCAACCTCTTTCTGGGTGATCTTGCCATTTACCATCGCTACGCAGCTTCTGAGGACATAGTTCTTTTTGCAGGCCTCTTTGATGCCGTACTTGGCAATATCCTGTACCAGCGGGAAAACGTATGCGCCATAGCTCTCGTTGGCGGCCGTAGGAACCATTGCGGGGATGTTGGTAATACCAACATGGACGATGCCTTCTTCGACGAAGTAAGGATTGCTGATGGTAGTATACTGGGAGGTCTCGATGATGCCTTCACCCTCCAGGTCAACGATGACAGAACCCTTACGCATGCTGCGAACCATATCGCGGGTCACGATGGGAACTTCCATGCCGGGATAGGCATAGATGCAGTTGATCAGTACGTCGGCCTTAGCCACTTCCTCGGCGAAAGCGGTCTTGCTCATAAAGCGGAGATCCGTGTTCTTCAGCACTGTGCGCAGATACTCCAGGCGCTGAATGTTTACATCGAAGACGACCACTTCGGCACCGAGGCCCTCAGCAGTCTGTGCTGCGCACATACCGGCATGACCGCCGCCGAGAATGCAAACGCGAGCTCTTCTTGCGCCGGTAACGGGAACGATGGAGACACCGCTGCCGCCGTACTGACGCTGCAGATACTGGCCACCCAGCAGAGGAGCCGTACGGCCAGCAATCTCGCCCATGGGACGGGTCATTGCGCGGGAACCGTCGGGATAACGAGAGGTTTCGATGGAAATGCAGGTCACGCCAGCGTCAGCCAGGATCTTGACCTGCTCGGGCTTGGCAGTACCTTCGGCCATGTGGAAAGCAGTCATGATGATCTGACCCTTTTTGAAGGGCATCTTCATGTCACCGTCAGTCATGTCCTTGAACTTGCCGATGAAGTCGCACTTCTCATAAATCTCTTCCATGGTGTCAACGCACTTGGCGCCAACCTTGAGGAATTCCTCATCGGAAACACCAGCGGGCTCCATAACGCCCTTCTGGAAATAAACCGTATGTCCCTGAGCAATCAGAGTCGCAACATTACGAGGAATCAGACCAGCCCCCACACGAGTCTCGTGGTCCTTGAGTTCACGGGGAATACCAAAAATCATAAGTGTTACCTCCCAAAAAAACATTTGGCTAAACTTAGCCTATTCTTGTTGTGCGGGATTGCGAACAGAGTCTTATATACGTCCAATTGCATTATATTGCCCCGCTTATGATTTGTCAAGTATGCCGCGAAAAAAAACTTAAGAAATCCTGGCCGCGAAAAAAACATAAGGAATCTCAGAGAATCAGCTCCAGATTTTTCTTTGCCTCCAATAGAAGTTTCTCAATTTGCTGACCCTTTTCTTCTGTGTAGCGGAAAGTGGGTACAGAAACACTCATCGCAAAAATGGGTTTCTCATTTTTGTAGATGGGCGTGGCAAGGCACTGGATAAACTGATAGTTTTCCTCCTTCTCGCGTGCAATCTGTGTTTTCCTGACCATTTTGGTCTGCTGATATAGCTGCTCTGCATCTGCTACGGAGTATTCTGTCATCTTGGGAAGCCCGTCCTTGAACAAGGCCTTTATCTCATCCAAGGTATGCTCGCACAGGAGAGCCTTTCCCAGAGCTGTACAGTTTGCAGGAATCTGCTTGCCTACCGCAGAGAACATGCTTATGGGTTCCGGTGATTCAACTTTCATCAGGTATTGCACGTTTATCCCCTGAAGCTCACCCATGTGACAGGTTTCGGAACATGCATCCACAATGCTCTGCATGATGGAGATCGCCTGTGAATAAAAAATGTCGTTTTTGACGTACGCGCTGCCAACCTCAAACGCTTTGCGTCCGATGCTGTATTTTGCCTCAGGAGAAGAGTACTTCAGGTAGTGGTTTGCTTCCAGTGTGTGAATGATAGGAGATACACTGCTTTTGGGAACATCTAACGCGGTTGCAATTTCCGTTAACGTGTAGCCCTTGGTGTCACCACATAATGCCAGAAGGGAGAGAATATCCAATGCTCGCTGGGTAGAACGATGCTGCTGTGCCATAATGCCTCCTTATAATAATAAAAAATATTTATGCCTTATGCCGGAATAAGCGCGGATGTAACTTGAAATTACACAGAACAGGCGCCAAAACTTCCTTTTTCGCATATACGTACACAGTTCGCATATGCATACTAACACATTGGGCTTTGGAATTCAAGATAAAAATGAACGAACTATTTTGTGCAACACAACAAAAAAGCCTCGTTTCCCCATCTTGAAATTAAAATATCTTGACAAAGGCCGACAAATCCCCTATAGTTACACCAAGACGAGATTGCGGACGAGTTCTTATATACGTCCAACCGTACGTTTTCCGTCTTAATGTTAATGGACTTAACGGAATGTTGAGGTGATGCCCTATCCCAACGTGTTTTTCGAGAGCTTATCTCTCGTATCTATCACATTTAGACACATTTAGAATAGCAGGATCGAGTTTGCCTAAACATTCTGTTGCCTCACTTTTACCAACAAGGAGTTACCGCAATGATTAACAAAGAACAGGTCATTTGCAAGATTTCAAGCGAAAAAATCATTGCAATTGCCAGAGGGATTTACGGCGAACAGTGTATCAATCTTGCGAAGGCCCTGTATGATGGCGGCATTTCACTGCTGGAAATCACTTACGATCAGAGCAATAGCCAGTCTGTTCAAGAAACGGCAGATACAATTCAAGCACTGAATTCTGCTCTGGGTGATAAAATGATGTTTGGCGCCGGTACCGTGATCTCCGCTCAGCAGGTCGATGTTGCGGCGGATGCAGGTGCAAAGTTTATTATCTCTCCCAATACCGATGAGAGTGTAATCGCCGAAACTATCAAGCGAGGAGTGGTGTCTATCCCCGGTGCCGCGACCCCCACTGAAATTTTGGCTGCAAGTCGTTGGGGTGCGGATTTTGTAAAACTGTTCCCCTCGGCTCAACTGGGATTTGATTACATCAAGTCCATTCGTGCGCCTATCAACCAGGTGAAGCTTCTGGCTACCGGAGGCGTAAACCTCGACAACATCGGTATGTTCCTGAAGCTGGGTATGGTAGGTGTTGGTGTGGGCGGTAATCTTTGTAGCAAAAAGCTCCTCGCTGAAGGACGCTATGACGAGATTACTGCAACCGCAAAGAAGTTTGTTGCTGCTTTAGAGATTTAATGATGAAAAAGAGAGTAATTACATTTGGAGAAATCATGCTTCGCCTGAATCCTGTAGGCTATTACCGGTTTGTTCAGGCGTCCCAATTTGAATCCTCTTATGCCGGTGGAGAAGCCAATGTTGCTGTTTCACTTGCTAATTATGGGATGAGCGCCGCATTTGTCACAAAAGTTCCCGAGCATGAGATCGGTCAGTGTGCCGTCAATGCCATGCGGCAGTACGGGGTCGATACGACCTACATGTACCGTGGTGGAAGCCGGTTGGGTGTCTATTACGCAGAAAAGGGCGCCTCTCAGCGTCCCTCGAAGGTCATTTATGACCGGGCCGGTTCATCCATCACTACAGCAAAGCCGGAGGAGTTCCAGTGGGATGAGATTTTCCGCGATGCGGACTGGTTCCATTTCACAGGCATTACCCCTGCGCTGGGAGGTGATTTACCGAAGATTTGTCTGGATGCCTGCAAGGCTGCAAAGAAAAGGGGACTTACTGTTTCCTGCGATTTGAATTACCGCAAGAAGCTGTGGTCCCGCGAGGACGCCGGGCGCGTTATGGCAGAGCTGATGCCCTATGTGGATGTGTGCATCTCTAATGAGGAAGATGCAAAAGATGTTTTCAACATCGAGGCTGCCAACAACAATGTGGAAGGCGGCAATCTCAACAGACAGGGATACATTTCTGTAGCGCAGCAGCTGCAGGCGCGTTTCGGCACAAAGATGGTTGCCATTACACTACGGGAATCCCTTTCGGCCAACGATAACAACTGGGGAGCCATGCTTTATTGTGATGGTCAGGCGTATTTCTCTCCCACCTATCGTATTCACATTGTAGACCGCGTGGGTGGTGGAGATAGCTTCGGTGCAGGCCTGATCTACGGTGTTCTGGAAGAGAAGGCACCTCAGGATGCTATCAATTTCGCCACAGCCGCTTCTTGCTTGAAGCATACCATCGAACACGATGTGAACCTTGTTACCGTGGAGGAAGTAAATGCTTTGGTCGCCGGTAACAGCACGGGTCGTGTTCAGAGATGATGTTGAAATCCAATATCATCCCACTATTATCCATTATTATGAGGAATACAGCCCCAAGATCATAAGGACATCTGTATTCAAAACCCAAGGCCGTCCTTAACGATGTGTTTTACACACATCGTGCGGAATATATTAAAAATCAATAGGAGGACACAATGAAAAAGTACATTTCGCTATTTCTAGCCGCTTTGATGCTGCTCTCCCTCTTGGCTGGCTGCGGCAAGAAGTCTGACGGTGGGGACGGAACCCGGACCCTCGTTCTTCGCAATACCGCTGGTCTGTCCACCAACGATCCGCACGCTACTACCAACACCCACGATTATACCGTCTTCGAGAACATCTATGAGGGCCTCTATGATTTGAACGAGGCCACCGGCGGCTATGACCTGCGTCTGGCTGAGAAGGTCGAGGCCAATGACGATGCCACTGAGTATACTGTCACTCTGAAGCAGGGCGTCAAGTTCCACAATGGTGAGACTATGACCGCTGATGACGTTGTGTTCAGCTATGCTCATGCTCAGAAGGATGCGCACATGGGTTCCTACTGCCGTCCTCTGGATCATGTTGAGAAGGTTGATGATTATACCGTTAAAATCGTTATGAACCAGCCCTTCTCTCCTATTGGCCATATGCTGCACAAGGTGAAAATCATGTCCAAGAAGGGCGTCGAGGAATTGGGTAACGACTTCGGTAAGGTTCCCAACAAGGTCGGTACCGGTCCTTACATGTGGGATGAGAACAATTATAACCCCCTGTCTTCTTGGTCCGCCGTCGCTTTTGAAGACTATTATCGCGGCAAGGCCAAGATTGAGAAGATCACCTGGAATGTGATCGCGGATGATACCTCCGCTATCACTGCCCTGCAGAACGGTGAGCTTGACTATATGGTCGTTCCCATTTCCTATTGGGAGGATATCAAGGCTTCCAACAAGTTCAACTGCGTGGAGAAAGAGTCCAATGAGGTAATGCTCTTCTGCATCAACGTTGAATCCAAGACGCACGGCGAGCTCCTTCGCAATGATAATATCCGCCTGGCTATGATGTATGCTCTGGATCGTGACGGTATCAACAAGCTGGTTTGCGACGGCTACGGCACTCCTACCTATATGTACATCAACCCCAATTACGCCGCTGCCGCTCCCGCTGCTGATTCTCTGAAGAACCCCATCCCCTACAATCTGCAGAAGGCTAAAGAGCTGCTTGCTCAGGAAGGCTATCCCGATGGCATTGATATCGGTGAGTTCAATGTCGCTGCCGGTCGTAATGAAAACTTCGGTGTCGCTGTCCAGGCTCAGCTCGAGGCTGCCGGCATTAAGTCCACTCTGGTTGTCAGCGACTACAATGTTGCCGGTGATCGCAATGTTGCTCAGGAGTACGATATCTGCATCGCTTACGACTGCGGCAACTATGACTTCAACAACTTTGAGCAGCAGTCTTCTTCCGCTGCTATTGGCCTCACCAATGTTTTGTTCAACGGACCCTCCGGCAAGTTCAACGACCTGTCCGCTAAGTTCGATGAATGGCTGAAGGAAGGTTCCTCCACTGCTGATGAAGCTAAGCGGCTTGAGATCTATACTGAGATGTACAATGCCTATTATGACACGCACACTCAGGTTCCGCTGATCAATCTGCCTTCCTGCGTTGCTTATAGCAAGGATCTGAACGCCATCGCAGTTCCCACCGACTACCGTGTCTATGATTGGAGCTGGAATAGCTAATTAACGGATTGAACGCATAACAACAGCCGTTATTAGCCGTTATTTGTGAAAGTTGTGTGCAGGCGGCAGGAAAGGGCTTCCTGCACACAACTTCTATTTCAATCCCCGCGGGTATGATCTCTCCGTGCACAAAGCACATTTTGCCGAAAGTTTTCCGTCAGTCCGTAAGAAAGTAGGGAAATATGTATCGATATATTCTCAAACGCCTATTGTTCCTGATCCCCACCGTGCTTGGTGTGACCCTTATTATCTTTGCCGTTATGAACATTACGCCCGGTAACCCTGGCCGCATGATCTTAGGCGCCAACGCAAACGCGGCGGAGGTTGAGGCGGTGAACCAGGAATTGGGCTTTTATGATCCGGTCCTCGTTCGTTGGGCCCGTTATTTGGAAAATGTTTTTACCAAGGGTGACTTTGGTCAGTCTTATTCAACAAAACTCGATGTTTTTGATGAGCTTTGGCCTCGTTTTATGATTACGCTACGTCTTGCTGTCTTGGTCCTTGTGTTATCAGTCAGCATAGGTGTTCCATTAGGTATCCTGTCGGCAGTTAAACAAAACTCGCTAATGGATACCATACCAACGATGATAGCTTTCTTCTTAGCAGCCGTACCAAGCTTTGTTGTCGGCATTGTACTTATGTATATATTTGCCCTGAAGCTTAACTGGTTCCCATCCTTTGGCCTGACGTCGGCGAAGCATTATGTTTTGCCCGTTATTGCGGCCACGATTTGCGAATTGTCTGCGTATCTGCGCTTCACAAAGTCCTCTATGCTGGAGTCTATTCGCCAGGACTATGTTCGTACTGCCCGCGCTAAAGGCGTTGCAGAACGTACGGTTATTTGGAAGCACGCATTGAAGAATGCGCTGCTGCCCGTGGTTACTTCGATTGGTATGCGTTTCGGCTGCCTGCTGGCCGGCATGGTTACCACAGAAAAATTGTTTTCCATCCCGGGTGTTGGTTCTCTAATCGTTGATTCCATTAGTTTGAAAGATGAGCCTATGATTATCGGCTGCGCCATAATGGTATCTGTCTGCTTTACTTTGCTGATGATTGGCGTGGACTTAATTTATGCTTTCATTGATCCGCGTATCCGAGCCAAGTATAGTAAAAGGAGGTAATCTTGATGGCTAAGATCAATACGCGCCCCAGCGTCGATGCGTTTGAGGGCGGTGACATCAATTTTAAGCGTCCCAGTCAGGCCAAAGAGATTATCCGCCGACTGAAAAAGAATAAGGGCGCAATGGTCGGTCTGATTTTGCTTATTCTTATCATTCTGGTCGTCATTTTTGCAGACGTGATTGCCCCCTATGACGCCGGCGTTATTCAGGTTGCTGAAAATAAGCTGGCTGGTCCAGGGACCCCGGGACATCCGTTGGGCTGCGATAGCTATGGCCGCGATGTCTTATCGCGTCTGGTACACGGTGCCCGTAACTCGCTGAAAGTGGCAATTATCGCCTCGATCACCTCTTGCCTGGTCGGCTGCACATTGGGCTCTATTGCCGGCTACTTCGGCGGCAAGGTTGACCAAATCATTATGCGCTCACTGGACATCTTCATGTCCATCCCCGATCTTCTGTTCACCATGGTGGTTGTGGCCGCATTGGGCTCCAGCATTCCCGTTTTGATCATCGCAATGACGCTGGCTTACTTTACGAACTATGTACGTCTTGTTCGTTCCGGCGTCCTGAATCTAGTAGATCAGGAATATGTGGAGGCTGCTCGCGCAGGTGGAGCCAGTCCTGCACGCATTATTCTCAGTCATATCATCCCCAACACCTTGGGCATCATTTTGGTTAACGTGACCTTGAATGTTTCCAGCCTGGTCATCTATCAGTCCACCCTGAGCTTTATTGGACTTTCTCTACCTGCACCTGCGCCCGAATGGGGCTCCATGCTGTCCAGTGCCCGTGTTGATATGCTACGTGCACCCACGCTAGTGCTCTTCCCCGCCTTGGCCATTGTTCTGACCGCGTTTTCTGTGAACCTGTTGGGTGACGGACTGCGCGATGCTATGGATCCTCGTCTGAAGAGTTGATGCCGAGAGAAAGGAATTGTCTTCATGAGCAACACAGAAAAAATGTTAGAGATTAAGGACCTGAGTGTAATTTATGAAACCGATCTGGAGACAGTGTATGCCGTTAACGGTGTTACTTTGTCTCTGGAAAAGGGCGCTACCTTGGGCTTGGTAGGCGAGACTGGTGCCGGTAAAACCACACTCGCACTGACACTTATGCGCCTTTTGCCTGAGCGTACCGGTAAAGTTACCTCCGGCAGCATCACCTTTGAGGGCGAGAACGTCGTGGAGTTGCCTGAAGCGAATATGCGCAAGATCCGTGGCGATAAGATCGCCATGATCTTCCAGGACCCCATGACTTCCTTGAACCCGGTGCTGACTGTGGGGGAACAGATCGCTGAGGCGCTTTATGTTCACAACGATAGCGGCCGCAGCAAGGAAGAAATTGAAGCCCGCGTTGATGAGACGCTGACGCTGGTGGGTATTCCCCCCGCCAGAAAGCACGAGTATCCCCATCAGTTCTCTGGCGGTATGCGCCAGCGCGTTGTGATAGCGATTGCCTTGTCCTGCGAACCTGATCTGCTGATTGCAGATGAGCCTACTACCGCTCTGGATGTGACCATTCAGGCGCAGGTACTGATGATGATCCGTGATTTGCGTGACCGGTTAGGGACCTCTATGATTATGATTACCCATGATTTGGGTATTGTGGCGCAAACGTGCGATAACGTGGCTGTTATGTATGCCGGTGAGATTATCGAGATGGGATCCGCTGAGGATATCTTTACCTGCCCGATTCATCACCCCTATACAGATGGCCTATTCGGATCACTCCCTAACCTCAAGGAAAAAACGGATCGCCTTCATCCTATTGCAGGGCTAATGCCGGATCCGACCAATCTGCCCAAGGGCTGTAAGTTTGCACCGCGGTGCGATAAGTGTATGGAAATCTGCAAGGAAGTACCTCCGGAAGTCTATGTTGACGGTACCCACTCCATCCGCTGCCATCTTTATTGCCAGAAAAAGGAGGACTAAGCCATGGCAGAAGAGCGAATCCCTCTAATCGAAACTGTTGACTTGAAAAAGTATTTTAAGGTAGGCGACAAGTCTTATCTTCATGCAGTCGATGGTATCAACATGAAAGTGTATCCTGGGGAGACTATCGGCGTGGTTGGTGAATCAGGTTGCGGAAAGAGCACTTTGGGTCGCACCATCCTGCGCTTGATTGAGCCGACCTCCGGGCAGATCCTGTATAACGGCGAGGACATTACCAAGCTTAATGCCCGCCAAATGAAGCGGATGCGTCAAGAAATGCAGATCATTTTCCAAGATCCGTATGCAAGCCTTGATCCGCGCAAGTCTGTCATCGAAATCATTGCCGAATACATGATCATCAATAAAACGCTGCCTACCAAGCGGGAGATTTATAACCGGGCGGCACATTTGATGGATGTGGTTGGGTTGGCTCGCCGCTATGCTACGGCATATCCCCATGAGTTGGACGGTGGTCGTCGTCAACGTATCGGTATTGCCCGCGCTCTTTCTGTTAACCCGAAGTTTATCGTCTGCGATGAACCTGTTTCCGCTCTGGATGTTTCCATTCAGGCGCAGATTCTTAATCTGCTTATGGACTTGCAGGATGAAATGGGATTGACATATATGTTTGTCACACACGACTTAAGCGTTGTGAAGCATATATCCAATAATATTGTCGTCATGTACCTGGGCCAGTGTTTGGAGTTTGCATCCTCGGATGAGTTATTTGCAAGCCCTCTCCACCCTTATACAAAGGCGTTGCTATCCGCCATTCCTGAGCCGGATATCTCCATGCGCAACAAGGAGATTAAGGTTATTAAGGGGGAAGTAGTCAGCCCCGTGAACCCCAAGCCCGGTTGCCGCTTTGCCGCTCGTTGCGAGTATTGTCAGGAAAGGTGCATGCAGGAAGCCCCCACGCTGAAGGAGGTTTCACCCGGTCACTTTGTTGCCTGCCACCTTTGTGAAAACTGATTTTGTATAAGAGACGCACAATAAGCTGATTATCTTATCGGGTGCTCCGATCCCAGCAGGTATATGCTGGTTCTGCATCTGCTCTTATGACTTCTCTGACGCGCCTGTGCGTGTATGCTGCGATGCAGACACTCGTGTTTCGGTGCTTCTTAGCAGATAAGTATTTCTTCGTGCCATACGGAAACTAGTTGACCGTATGGCACGAAGAATATTGAATGGTTATTTATTTTGTTGGAATCAGATTTACGGCATAGCTGCCGTATGTCTCATTTAATATGCTATACCATGTCAGACGAATCCATCCAAATGCTCAAATGCTGGAAATCGTCGCATTTTAAATTAGGAGGAACGTTTCATGAAGTTTTACCCCAGTATATTCAACGATTGCCTTTCTCCCATATATCCAGGCCCCTCCAGCTCTAATACCGCCGCGCCATATCGATTGGGAATAATGGCTACGGATATGCTAGACGGTAAACCTGCACACATGTACTGTGAAATGTCCAAAAGCGGCGGATACTTTGCTACCTTTTACGGACTCCATAGTGATAAGGGCTTCCTGGTTGGTGTCCTGAGAAAGGATATGCTCACATATGACTATGAACGTGCTTATGCGGATGCTGAATCGGAGGGCCTGACCTACGAATTTGATTTTACAGACAATGTGCCGGCGATGCCTTCTGAAGCTGCGTGGATGTCTCTGACCTCCAATACAGGGGACAAGCTGTTCGTCAAAACCGTTTCACTCGGCGGTGGAGAAATCTATATTGATAATCTGGACGGCATTAAGACTTATATTGATGGAAAGTACTACTATTTGCTTGTACGAGTTTCCACAAAGAATGCGTCTGATATAGAAAATAGGATCGATCTGCCCTATACCTGTGCTGAAGATGGCAGAGGTATGAGTTTGATCACCGTTCGGAGTCGTGAGGCATACAGCCGCGAATTGCTGTCTGATTTGCGCGCAGCAACGGGCGTTGTATACGCGCGTTGTGTCAATCCGGTTTACGACATTCTTCCGATCGAAGAGCCGGATATGCCCTTTACTACGGCAAAGGAGATGTTCGACTATGCCGCCCAGAAGAAAATCCCGGTGTGGCAGGCGGCTTTGGACTATGAACGGGCTATCAGCGGCTTAGATGACGAGAAACTGATGGGCTTTGCCGAGAACTTGTGGGACTTGACCGTGCATGCTGCGGAAGAAGGCTACAAGGTCACGAAATTTGACGGAGCAATTATTGAGCCCCATTCTGCTCAAATGAAGGCGCTTATTGAACAGGGACGCACCATTCCTCTGGGCGTGGGCGATATGGCCACAGCTGATGCATTCGCCGTTAAGGAATACGGTGCAGTCCATGGCGTTATTGCCGGTATGCCGGCCGGTGGTGCCGCAGGTGTCCCCGTTTCCACTATTCATCATGCCATAAAGCATCTGGGAATGACTAAGGAAGACGGCATAAAAGCACTGATGACAGCAGCGATCATAGGTATCTTCTATTATCCCACTCACTATCATGGCGCATGGGGATGCCAAGCCGAGGTCGGCATTTCCATTTCAATGACTGCCGGAGCGGTGGCGTCTCTTATTTCTGACGACTTAGATGTAATCGAACGTGCTGCCGTATTAGGCGCGCAGAGCATTCTGGGACAGATTTGTGATCCTATCGAGGGCGCAGGCCAAGTTCCCTGCTTCCTCCGCAACATTACGGCCGTTCCGACTGCCATTGCCTGCGCCAATGCTGCACTCGGCGGATGCGAAACATTGACCAGTCTGGATGAAATGGCAGAGACCTTATTGCGAGTTGGCATAAAGCTCAAGACGATGGGACTTAACGACATGGGCGTATGCTATTACGACATGCAATGCACCAATAAGGCAAACTGCGCCTGCACTTGCGGACATTAATGCAACAGAGAACGTTTATCAGACAAAGACTATGCGCTTTTGCACACAGATGATTACGAATTTTCTGCCTGCTTTTTGAAGCGGGTGATGAACAGAGAATAACAGGAGAAAAACCCATGAAAACATATCCCAGTATTTTTAACGACTGCCTCTCTCCCGTCTCTCCCGGTCCTTCCAGTTCTAATACTGCCGGCCCGTATCGTTTAGGCTCTATGGCTGTTGACCTCTTGGAGGGTAAACCGTCCCATCTATATATCGAGATGGCTAAGGAAGGGGGATATTTTGCAACTTTTTATGGTATGCATAGTGATAAAGCCTTTCTGGCCGGTATCTTGAAAAAGGATATCCGCACCTACGACTTTGACCAGATCTATACGGATGCCGAGTCCAACGATTTTTCCTATACCTTTGAATTTACCGACAGTGTACCTGTCAAGCCTTCCGAATCCGCATGGCTGACACTGCGCTCCGATAACGGTGACAAAATCTTTGTCAAGACAGCTTCTTTGGGCGGCGGAGAGATCATCATCAGCGAGATGGACGGTATCGAGACTTATATTGACGGGAAATTTTACTATCTGCTGGTGCGTGCTGCCACAGAGAAGGTATCCGAAGTCCATACGATGCTCTCTTGCTCGTTCACCACGGTTGACGGCGGCAACGGAGAAAGCTTGATCACAGCCCGCAGCAGAGAACCGCTGAATTCTAAACTTGTGGCGGAATTGCGCCATAAAGAGGGTGTGGTCTATGCCAGATGCATAAACCCCGTTTATGACATTATCCCCGTGGACAACCCCCAGATGCCATTTACCACGGCGAAAGAAATGTTTGACTATGTGAAAGAAAAGAATATCCCGGTGTGGCAGGCGGCCTTGGACTATGAACGTGCTATCAGCGGCTGCAGTGATTCGGACTTGATGAAAATTGCCGAGAGCCTGTGGGATTTGTCTGTATATTCTGCCGAGCAGGGCTATGCAGTGACCTCTTTCGACGGCAACACCAGTCCTCATGCCCTCCAGACCAAAAACCGTTATGAAAATGGGCCCATTGTCTCTTTGGGCGTTGCCGACAAGGCTTCCGCTGATGCGCTTTCCATCATGGAATATGCCGCAGCTCATGGCGTAATTGCCTGTATGCCTACCGGCGGATCTTCTGGCATCCCCGTACCATCCATCCGATACTCCGCCGAGGCGCTGAAAAAATCCAAAGAGGATTGCCTGAAGGCCCTTTTGGTAGCCGGCATTGTAGGTATCTTCTACTATCCCACGCATTACCACGGTGCATGGGGGTGCCAGGCTGAGATTGGCGTATCCATCTCCATGACGGCCGGAGCATTAGCTTCTCTGCTTACGGATGACCCTGATGTGATCGAGCGTGCTGCTGTGCTTGGGGCGCAAAGCGTTTTGGGACAAATATGCGACCCGGTAGACGGTTGCTCCCAGGTTCCTTGTTTTATTCGCAATATGACCGCCGTACCCACTGCGATCATCTGTGCAAATGCCGCCTTGGCAGGCTGTGAGACCCTGCTGGGGTTGGATAAAATGTCAGAGACGGTGCTGCGAGTGGGATTGAAACTGAAGGAGTACGGTATCAATGATTTGGGCGTGTGCTATTGCAAAGTTCAGCGTGATGCCGCTATTGCTGCAAAAGAGAGAGTAGGTGAAGATCGTGAATAATTATCCCTTTCCGAGCTTGCGTGATGTTGAAGTTTTCCGAAAGGCGCTGCACTCCGAGCAGGGTGCTTTCGGACCCTTTATGATCACCTCCGACCCCGCCTTCGTGGAGGCGGCGGGCTACGCCGGTTACGATTTCGTGCTGCTGGACATGGAGCACGGTCCCGGCACCTTTGAGAACCTGCAAAACCTGATCCGCGCTGCCAATGTGTCCGGTGTCTGCCCCGTAGTCCGCGTTCCCCGGGGAACGGACATTTGGATCGACCAAGCCCTGGACGTGGGTGCCGGTGCGGTGATGATCCCCCAGATCGACACCGCAGAGCAGGCGAGGATCGCCGTCTCCGCGGCAAAGTTCTCCCCCCGCGGCACCCGTGGGACCTGCCGCTTTGTCCGCTCCGCCGCCTATGGTGCGATCCCCGGTGCGGATTACTTTGCCAAGGCACAGGACACCATGGTGATCCTTCAGGCAGAGGGCCAGAAGGCCATTGACAATCTGGATGACATCCTCAGCGTTGAAGGTGTGGATATCGTGTTTGTAGGGCCTTACGATCTGTCTGCCTCTCTGGGCATCATCGGGCAGATCAACCACCCCAAAGTCATGGAGCTGATCGGCGAGATCTGCCGCAAGGCGGCGGCAAAGGGCGTGCAGGTGGGCTGCTTCGCCGATTCTGCGGAGTCCGGCAGAAGGCTGCTGGAAATGGGTGTCCGCTTTGTGGGATATTCCTGCGATACCGCGATCTTTATGAACATGGCGAAGGCAGACATCGCAGCCTTCCACGGTGAAAAGTGAAAGTTGGGAAAAATAATATGAGCAAAAAGAATTATGTGGTCATGGACGGCAATACCGCCGCAGCCCATTCCGCCTATGCCTTTACCGAGGTGGCGGCCATTTACCCCATCACGCCGTCGTCCCCCATGGCTGAGAAGGTGGACGAGTGGTCCGCCAAGGGGAAAAAGAACCTCTTCGGCACACCGGTGGACGTGATCCAGATGCAGTCCGAGGCGGGTGCCGCCGGCACCTGCCACGGCTCTCTTCAGGCCGGCGCCCTGACCACTACCTTTACTTCCTCTCAGGGTCTGATGCTGATGATCCCTGCCATGTATGCCATGGGCGGTCAGTTCCTCCCCAGCGTCATGCACATCGCCTCCCGCGTTGTGACCTCTAACCACCACTCCATTTTCGGCGATCATACGGACTTTATGACCTGCCGTACCACCGGCTACGCCATGCTGATGTCCTCCTCCCCTCAGGAGGCCATGGATCTGGCGGCGGTGGCGCACCTGTCCGCTATCAAGGCAAAGTACGCCTTTATGCACTGCTTCGACGGTTTCCGCACCTCTCACGAGATGCAGCGTATCGAAGCGCTGGACTACGAGGAGCTGCGGCCCCTGCTGGATCAGGACGCACTGCGGGATTTCCGCCGCCAGTCCCTGAACCCGGAGCACCCCACCAACCGCGGCAACAACGTCAACCCCGACGTGTACTTCCAGTGCAAGGAGGGTGCCAACGTTAAGTCCGCCATCGTGCCCGGAACGGTGCAGCACTACATGGACGAGATCAACAAATTGACGGGCCGCGACTACAAGCTCTTTAACTACTACGGCGCCCCCGATGCCGAGGAAGTGGTGGTGGCCATGTGCTCCGTCACCGAGGCTCTGCGGGAGACCGTGGACTATCTCAACGCGCAGGGCCGCAGGGTGGGCATGGTGCAGATCCACCTGTACCGCCCCTTCTCCGTGCCGGATTTCTCTGCCGCTATCCCCGCCGCCTGCAAGCGCATCGCCGTGCTGGACCGCAGCAAGGAGACCGGCTCCGTAGGCGAGCCCGTGTACCTGGATGTGGTCACGGCGCTGAACCAGGCGGGCCGGGGCGACATCCGCGTGGTGGGTGGCCGCTATGGTCTTAGCAGCAAGGACACCACCCCCGGCCAGCTCATCGCTGTGTACGATAACCTGCGCCAAGAGATTCCTAAGAACAGCTTTACCATCGGCATTTGCGACGATGTGACCCACACCTCCCTGGACTATGAGAATGTGGAGTTCTCCCATCCCGGCGAAATTTCCTGCAAAATCTGGGGTTTGGGCGGCGACGGCACCGTGGGTGCCAACAAGAACGCCATCTCCACCATCGGTCTTGTGGCCGACAAGTATGCCCAGGCATACTTCTCCTATGACTCCATGAAATCCGGCGGTCTGACCCAGAGCCATCTGCGCTTCGGCGATGCGCCCATCCGCAGCACCTATTTGGTGTCCTCTGCCGATTTCGTAGCCTGCCACGCACCTACCTATGTCAAGAAATATGATTTGACCGAGGACCTGAAGGACGGCGGCACGTTTCTGCTGAACTGCCCCTGGCAGGTAGAGGAGCTGGAGGAACGTCTGCCCGCCAAGATGAAGCGGGATCTGGCCGCGAAGCACGCGCAGTTCTATATCATCGACGCTGCCAAGCTGGCGGCGGAGGTGGGGCTGGGTAAGCACACCAATAATATCCTTCAGGGCGCATTCTTTGCCCTGACCAAGGTCATCCCCATGGACGTTGCCGTGGCGGATATGAAGAAGAACAACTACGCCACCTACTTTAAGAAGGCGGGACAGAAGATCGTGGATCTGAACGACAAGGCGGTGGACGTGGGTATCCACGCCGCCGTGAAGGTGGAGATCCCCGCCGCGTGGGCCTACGCGCAGGACGCGCCTGCCGCCGAGATCAACGCCACGCCCTTCGTCAAGGACATCGTCCTCCCCATGGATCGCCAGCAGGGCGACAAGCTGCCCGTGTCCGTGTTCCAAAAGCACGGCGTGCTGGACGGCACGTGGGAGAACGGCACCTCCGCCTTCTCCAAGCGCGGCGTGGCTACCCTCGTTCCCAAATGGGATGAGACGGCCTGCATCCAGTGCAACCGCTGCGCCATGAGCTGTCCCCACGCCGCCATCCGTCCGGTGCTGCTGACCGGGGAGGAGCAGGCACAGGTGCCCGCCGCTTTCGTCACCGCCCCCGCCAAGGGCCTGGGGAAGGACGCACCCGCTTACAGCTTCCGTATGCAGGTATCGCCCTACGATTGTCTGGGCTGCGGCGTGTGCCTGACGGCGTGCCCCGCCGAGGGTGCCCTGACCATGGTGCCCTTCGAGGACATGAAGGCAGAGCAGCCCCTATTCGATCAGGTGGCCATGGACGAGAAGTATCTGAAGCCGGACGTTATCAGCGACAAGTCCGTGAAGAGCATCCAGTTCGCCAAGCCCTACTTCCAGTTCTCCGCTGCCTGCGCTGGCTGCGCGGAGACGACATACATCAAGCTCCTGAGCCAGCTGTTCGGCGACCACATGTACGCCGGCAACGCCGCCGGCTGCTCCTCCGCCATCAGCGGCGGCGCGCCGATCCTGCCCTACTGCAAGGACTGCCACGGCTATGGCCCCGCATGGGAGCACTCCCTGTTTGAAGACAACGCTGAGTTTGCCTACGGATTCTTCCACGCGCAGGACATCATCCGCAAGGAGCTGATGGTGCATCTGGAGAAGCTGCAATCGCAGGGTGTGGCGGTGGACGCCATCGCCGCCTATCTGAAGGATTGGAACGACAGCACCAAGTCCCGCGCCGTGACCGATGCGCTGCTCGCCGCCGTGGAGGCGGCTCCCCAGAACGACGACACCGCGTACATTCTGGAAAACCGCGAGTATCTGGCGCGGAAATCCGTCTGGGCGATCGGCGGCGACGGCTGGGCGTATGACATTGGCTTCGGCGGTATCGACCACGTGATGGCGCAGAACCGCAACGTGAATCTGATGGTGCTGGATACCGAGGTGTACTCCAACACCGGCGGGCAGGCGTCCAAGGCAACGCCCACCAGTGCCACGGCGAAATTCGCCGCCGGCGGCAAGCAGGTGTCCAAGAAGGATCTGGGCGGCATCCTGATGCAGTACGGCTATGTATATGTGGCCCAGGTGGCCATGGGCGCGGATCAGGCGCAGACGCTCCGCGCATTCCGCGAGGCGGAAGCCTATGACGGCCCCTCCATCGTCATCTGCTACTGCCCGTGCCTGGAGCAGCATATCAAGGCGGGCATGGGCTGTACGCAGGAGGAGATGAAGAAGGCAGTGGAGTGCGGCTACTGGCACCTGTACCGCTACGATCCCCGCCGCATCGCCGAGGGCAAGAACCCCTTCCAGCTGGATTCCAAGGAACCCGACACCGACAAGCTCATGGACTTCCTCATGGGCGAGAACCGCTTCGCCTCCCTGAAGAACAACTTCCCGGAGAAGGCGGACGCGCTCTACGCCAAGGAGATCGCCGATGTAAAGGCGCGCTACGCCAAGTATAAGAGGATGGCGGAGGAAAACTGAAGCCTGCTTCCGTATACTGAGCGATCACAGCGGGGGAATCGCTCCAACCAAGCGATTCCCCCTTTTTTCAAACCATTTGATAATTGCCGCAAGGAGACGACTCTCATGTATCAGACTATCCGTTATGAAAAGCAAGATCAAATCGCCATCGTGACCATTGACCGGCCCGAGGCTCTGAACGCCCTGAATGGCACCGTCATCACGGAGCTGGAGCTGGTGGTGGCGGCACTGGAGAACGACCGCGACGTCCGCTGCATGATTCTCACCGGTGAGGGACGCTCCTTTGTGGCGGGTGCCGACATCGGGGAGCAGTACCCGCTGGATCTGGACGGCGGCCGCCGCTGGGGTCAGCGGGGCAGCGCCCTTATGCGCCGCATCGAAAAGCTGGAGTTCCCCACCATCGCCGCTGTGAACGGCTTCGCCCTGGGCGGCGGCTGTGAGCTGGCGATGAGCTGCGACATTATTCTCGCCTCCGAGAAGGCGAAGTTCGGCCAGCCCGAGGTGGGCCTGGGCATCACCCCCGGCTTCTCCGGCACCCAGCGCCTGCCCCGCCGCGTGGGCGTGGCCAAGGCCAAGGAGCTGATCTTCTCCGGCAAGATGATCAAGGCCGACGAGGCAGAGCGGATTGGCCTTGTCAACGCCGTCTACGCCCCCGAAGCCCTGCTGGACGGTGCGCTGGAGATGGCCAAGTCCTTCACCAAGAACGCACCCATCGCCGTGAAATACGCCAAGGCGTGCATTGACCGGGGGATGCAGACGGACATAGACAGCGGTATCGCCTGCGAAAACGAGCTGTTCGCCATGTGCTTCGCCACCGCCGACCAGAAGGAGGGAATGGGCGCATTCCTGGAGAAACGTTCCGCGCAGTTTACAAATACCTGACAGGAGGAAACGACAATGGCACTGATGACCGCGAAAGAATATATCGACTCTCTGCGTAAGCTGAACACCCGCGTGTATATGTTCGGCGAGAAGCTTGACAACTGGGTGGATCACCCCATGATCCGGCCCTCCATCAACTGCGTGGCGATGACCTACGCTCTGGCCCAGGATCCCCAGTACGAGGATCTCATGACCGCCACCTCCAGCCTGACGGGGCGGAGGATCAACCGATTCACCCACCTCCACCAGTCCGCCGACGATCTGGTGAAGAAGGTGAAAATGCAGCGTCTGCTGGGGCAGAAGACCGCCAGCTGCTTCCAACGCTGCGTGGGCATGGACGCGTTCAACGCCGTGTACTCCACCACCTACGAGATCGACGAGAAGTGCGGCACAAGCTATCACGAGAATTTCAAGAAATTCCTTGTCTACGTGCAGGACAACGATCTGACGGTGGACGGCGCTATGACCGACCCCAAGGGTGACCGCAGCAAGGCTCCCCATGAGCAGACCGACCCGGATATGTACGTCCACGTGGTGGAACGCCGCGATGACGGCATTGTGGTCTGCGGTGCGAAATGCCACCAGACCGGCTCCATCAACAGCCACTGGCATATCTTCATGCCCACCATCGCCATGGGTGAGGCGGACAGGGACTATGCCGTGTCCTTCGCCTGCCCCACCGACGCCGATGGACTGTACATGATCTACGGCCGCCAGTCCTGCGATACCCGCAAGATGGAGGACGGCTGCATCGACGTGGGCAACGCCAAATTCGGCGGACAGGAGGCACTGGTGGTCCTCGACCACGTGTTTATCCCCAATGAGTATATCTTCCTCAACGGCGAGTATGAGTTCGCCGGCATGATGGTGGAGCGTTTCGCCGGCTACCACCGCCAGAGCTACGGCGGCTGCAAGGTGGGCGTAGGCGATGTGGTCATCGGCGCGGCGGCACTGGCCGCCGAGTATAACGGCGTGGAGAAGGCCAGCCACATCAAGGACAAGCTCATTGAGATGACCCATCTCAACGAGACGCTGTACTCCTGCGGCATCGCCTGCTCCTGCGAGGGCTGCCCCACCAAGGCGGGCAACTACCAGATCGACCTGCTGCTGGCCAACGTCTGCAAGCAGAACGTCACCCGCTTCCCCTATGAGATCGTGCGTCTGGCGGAGGACATCGCAGGCGGCCTGATGGTCACCATGCCCAGCGAGAAGGATTTCCTGTCCGACACTGTGGTGGGCCGCGAGGGCGAGACCATCGGCGAGATCTGCAACAAGTATTTCGGCGCCCACGAGGGCGTCAGCACCGAGGATCGACAGCGGATCATGCGGTTCCTGGAGAATATGTGCCTGGGCGCGGCCGCCGTGGGCTACCGCACGGAGTCCATGCATGGGGCCGGCTCGCCTCAGGCGCAGCGGGTGATGATCGCCCGGCAGGGCAATATTCAGGGCAAGAAGAAGCTGGCGAAGAACATCGCCGGGATTAAGGAGTAAAAGAATGGAAAAGAAGCAAACGTGGCTCCGGCTGGTGCAGGAGAAATCAGCCCATTATCTGAACCTGGGTGACGGCGGCTTTGACGAGCGGATGCGGGCCCACCTGGTGGATTGCGACTACGAAGGCCAGACCGTCACCTATGCCTTCCCCACCCAAGATTGGCAGATCAACGAAAAGGGCGGCATCCATGGCGGCGCCATCGCCGGAATGTTTGACGCGGCCTTCGGTGTAGTAGCCAACTTTACCGCCGGGGAAAACGAGGCTACCACCGTGGATATGTCGGTGTCCTTCCTCCGGGGCGTGGACTACGGCATGGAGCTTTATCTGAAGGTGTTCATCGTCAAGGCGGGCCGCAGCCTCATCCGCCAGCGAGCGGAGCTGACCGACGCCGCCACCGGCAAGCTGCTGGCCACCGCCAGCGGCAGCTGGATGCCCCTGTGACCGAACACTTTTAAGGAACAAAATAGGAAAACGGCTATGGATTTAATCTCAGTCGTGAACATCAGCTGATCCGCAAAATGATGGCGGAGCTTACGGAAAAGGAAGTCAAGCCCATCACGGCGGAGACCGACGGCACCTGCTGGCCCAGCGTCCGCAGGATCGCGGAGGACTTAAAGCTGTCCCGCCGCACCGTGCAGCGGGCCTTGGCGGACTTGGAGCGACACGGATTCTTAGAGCGCACCCACCGCCGTCGTCCCAATGGCAGCCTGACCAGCAGCCTGTATCGCATCAAATGAACGCAGACAGAGCGCACCTCCCACCAAGGGGAAGGTGCGCTCTCGAGTTGTCACGAGGGTAGCGTCATCATGGCGCATCCAGAAGGACTCACTCTATCGGAGGTATTAAGACAGAGAAAGAACAAACAATAGCTCCTATGATCAGAATCTTCCGCCCTGGAGAAGCATGATGAGCACCCCGAAAAGCACAAATGCAAGTATCGGGAAAAGAACTCGGGGGGGGGGTATTGCCTACCCTCACTTTTCTCTCGTATGCGGGGCGTCCTCAGCGGACAGGTCGTATTTCTCTTCCGGCGGCAGTTTTTCCTCCTCATCGAATCGATCCCTCCCGGTCAGCCTGCGGATCAGGGGGCAGATGCCCGATATGAAGAACCCGAGCACAGCGACAACCAAGCCAATCACAGCGAGAACAATGTCGCTGAAGCTCGGTTCTATAAAGCCGGTCGAGTTTTCCGGTGCATCCGGGTCAAATTTGATCTGGATGGACTTACCCACCGTGACTGAGTTCGCCAAGGGGCCAAACTCGCCTGTATAGTGCGTACCGTCCACCACATACTCATAAGTCCACTTATAGTGGATTCTTGTCCGCTTGTTTCTAAAAAAATTGTTCTTTATGACCGTTTCAGATATGTCGGTAACATTTGCGCTGGTGGTTACCCAGCCGGCATGGCGGATTGGCTGGATAAAGTTATCCACCCCCATAATGAGCAGACGGATACCGGCAATCATCATGACAATTCCCATAACGGTTATCAAAAACCGGGAAATGCCATCTGTCAATCGGGGGGAGTTATGCTTCATTGTCATGTGTCCTCTCAATTCTGGCGACCAACTCGCCAATCTCTCCCTCGTACAGTGATTTGTTATAAGGGAGCCGGTGTGTCTGGTGCGCACGGTCGATGAATTTCAGGTCGTAAAAGTAGTACATTTTGCGGATTCTTCCTCTGTTGTACCGGGAGCCGATCTTCCGCTGCGACTCGACAAGACGCCAGTCCAGAATGTCGCTGTAGCGGTAGTACCGCCCGTCGAAGGGATTGGTGCGGCAATAAAAACCGTCCTTCTGAATGATTACTTTGTAAAACAACCCAAGAGAAAGAATCTGTGACAGTGACATCAGCTCAAGAATAACGGGAACTGCAATGACTATCGGCGGCAGATTCCACGCCAAAAACAACATCACCATTACGGCAAGCATAATCAAGGAGAGAATCGTGGGAATTACCACAAATCCAGCCTCCTTCTTGCCGGTGATGACGATCTCCCAGTCAAGATCATCTTCCCCGCTTTTGTTCCCCATAGACTCGACCCGCTCGATCATATAATCAACTGCATCGATTTGGGAGCCAAGTACGAGGAATCTCATCCGCTTTCCTTCTACCGTTTCAAAGTTGCAGTAGGTCGGCTGGCGTGCGTTTGTCTCCCTGCCGGAACTGAGCCACATATTGCGGATCTCGCTGTAGCGATAGTACCGCCCGTTGCCCGGTGCGGTTTGACAAAAAAAGCCGTCCTTATCCACGAACACCTTAAAAAATAGAACGCTGCATACGGATAAAATGAAGCCAATCGCCATACAGGCCGTCACAATCAGGCCGCCGATGAAGGCACCATTCCGTGTGGTGTAGAGCCAAACCGTGATCCCGCCAAAGATTGCCAGCATGACCGAAGCCATGATGAGCGTAGGCCATCCACCGTTGATTTTATACTTCCAGTTTCTTTCTTCCATTTTATTCTCCATCATGAATCCCCTTTCCCCTGCGGAGCTTATATAGAAATAGTATATCTCAAAATCCGAAAAAAGCAAATATTTTCATGAACATTCAGACATTTCTTTTCCTTATGCGCTCCCATGTTCGGGTGGGCTTGGCGGTTACGGAGAAGCTGCGCCGAAACAGAGCGGCACTCTGTGGGCCACGACCACTGGCACCCTTAAAGATACTCCCGCATTGGACGCCCTCAAAGCATCGTACGGCGCACCCATCAGCATGGGCCGGGGTGAGATTCCCGTGAGGCTGGCAGCCACCAGCCGCCTGTTTTGCTCGTGATAAAACAAGTCAAAAATGCAGAGCCGTGGAGCTTGCAGACAAAATATTTTGCCTGTATGCTCGGCGGCTTTTTGGTTAAAGCGGAAAAGAAGCGTTCATAATGATAGCGGAGGTGGAAGAACTTGGATAACAAAAATGAGCAGCAGATCGGCTCGGCCACCTATGTGGTGGAGCGGGTATTCACCAAGGACACCCACCAGGCGCTGGTGTCCCAGGAGCAGTTCGACCTGGCGGCCCATTTCATGGGGGGAGAACACCAAGGCCAACGGCGTAAACCCGGTCTTCCGCCACAGCATCTTCGGCGGCATCGCCTACTGCGCCTGCTGCGGCGCAGCTATGTGTTCCGGCGGGTCCGTCTACAACGGAGAGCGGGAAAAATACTGGTATCTGGTGTGCAACAATCTGACCTCCCGGGACTCGCCCTCGGAGGCGGCAAGCCCCGGGAGGGCTTTGACAAGCTGAAGAGCGCTTTGGAGAAAAACTCCAAAGCGCTCTTGGGTCTTCTTACGAGAGCTTCCGTTACAGGTTCTTCTCGTAGGACTCGATCATCTTCTTGACCATCTGGCCGCCCACGCTGCCGGCCTCACGAGAGGTCAGGTCGCCGTTGTAGCCGTCCTTCAGGTTGACGCCAACCTCTTGCGGTGTGTATTCACCTCAAAGAATCGAATTTTTTCACTACTTAAAAATGCAAAGTGCAAAAAAGAGGCGAAATACGAGATAAAACGGATATTTGGTCGGAATCACTCATTTACATCGAGAACAATCAAAAGTTAATGTCTCTATATAGTGTTTTGTACTGACAATGTGTTGACATTTTCCACTACTGTGGGTATACTAAAGAAAAAGGAGGTCTGAGCTATGCAAGGTTCAAGTATCAATGTAGCTTCTGCGCCCAAAACGGCGATGTTTCAGATGCGCATTAACCCGGAGATCAAGCGAGAGGCTGAGGATGTTTTTTCTGCCTATGGACTGAGCTTGACGGATGCGTTTAATATTTTTTTACAGCAATCGCTGAACAGTAACGGCTTTCCGTTTCTGCTGTCTCCCGAAAACGCAGAGTATATGAAGTCAAAGGCTGCGGCTCAGCTTATGGCGGAAATCGACAAGGGATGGAAATCTGCGGAAGAAGGGGGCTGGCTCACGCTGGAGGAAGTGGAGTCTCAGCTTGGGCTGACGGATGTATAAACTGAAAATTACACCGGCAGCAGCCGGTGATTTAGCAGAGATCAGTGCGTATATTTCGATGCAGCTGCATAACCCACAGGCAGCGCGACGCATTGCGAAGAACATCACACATGATTTGCGACTTCTACAGCAGAATCCGCATTTAGGTTTTTCCGTTTCTTCCAAAATCGGAAGAGAGACTAACCTGCGGGCGCTGCTCAGCGGAAACTATTTCCTGTTCTACTGCGTTGAGAATGAGACGATACAGATTTCCCGCATTTTGGACGGACGGCAGGATTATCTGCGGGTCTTGTTTAGAACTGAGGAAGAAAAGTGAATTTAGCAAATAAAGCACTTCCCATCTGTAAAGGCGGGAGGTGCTTTTATTTTAGGAATTTGAGGAGGGGTTTTCGTGCCTGAGAAGTTTGATTATTACTACGGCGAGGAGAGCGAAAGCTGCTCTTTTTATCGAATCCCGCGGCTGCTGATTTTAGGGACGCGGTTTTCGGGGCTGTCTACGGACGCCAAGCTGCTGTATGGGTTGATGTTGGACAGGATGAATCTTTCGGCGCGGAACGGGTGGTATGATGGGGCTGGACGGGTCTACATTTACTACACGCTGGAGGAGATACAGGAGAGCCTGCGGTGCGGGCATGGAAAGGCTGTGCGGCTGCTGGCGGAGCTGGACACGGAGAAGGGCATCGGGCTCATTGAGCGGAAAAAGCAGGGCCAGGGGAAGCCCACGCGCATTTATGTGAAGCGCTACACCACCCGGGCGGTGCCGCCTCCGGCTGACTTCCCCGGGGAGGAAGTCAAGACTTCCGAAAACGGGAAGTCAAGAGTTCCCCAAAGCGGAAGGGCAGACTTCCCAAAGGGGGACGGAAACTATACAGATAGAAAGCAGACGGATGTGAATCAGCTTTACAGATCCTCCTCTTCGCCGCCCGGCGGCGGGCGATGGGAGAGGGAGAGGATGACAGAGAAAGTGCGCAGCCAGGTGGAGTATAGTCGGCTCTGTGAGCGCTATGAGGTGGAGCTCATAGACGAGCTGGTGGCCGTCATCACCGATGTGCTGTGCAGCACCCGCCCAACGCTTCGGGTGGGCGGCGAGCTGCTGCCTGCCTGGCAGGTGCAGAAGCGGTTTCGGCTGCTGGAGCGGGACCACCTGGAGTATGTCATCGAGAGCTTGCAGCGCACCACGGCGCAGGTGGTCAATGTGCGGGCGTACTTAATGACCACGCTGTATAACGCGCCGGTCACCATTTATCACTATTACCAGGCGGAGGTCCAGCACGACCTGGCTGGTGGGTAGCCCGCCCAGGGAGGCGGGCGTTGTGCTGGCAAAAAAGAAGGAGGATTTTATGCACACGGAGTATTATTTGCTGACCGTAGATGTGACCGTGCAGGGGCCGGTGACGCTTACGGCAGCCACACAAGGGTGCAGAAAGGAGCACCTGGGACCGAAACAAAACCCGTCTCAAATTGAGACGGATTTTGATATAGTGCAAGGAGGAGGCAAAAAAGTATGGCAGAAGAGAAGAAAAATCCGCTGATCGGGGCGTTTCGCAGTGCGCCCGCGAAGGACCAGGAGCCGCCCGGCAGCAAGGCGGCGGAGCCGGAGAAGGCGGTGGTGCTGTCCAAGGAAAAAGCAAAGCCCGCTGAGAAGCCAGTGGAGAAAAAGGCGGAGAAGCCTGCACCGGCATATGCGGTAAAACCGGGCAAGGCGGAGGAGAAGCCGGTGGCTGCGCCTGCTGAAAAGAGGGACGAGAAAAAGCCCGAAGAAAAGCCATCCGCCGCACCTGCAAAGCCGGAGGATAAGAAAGCCGCTGCGTCTGCAAAGGCGGAGGAAAAGAAGCCTGCGGAGGACAAGGGCGCCGAGGGTATGCATGAGTCCAAAAAGGAGACGGAGAAGAAAGATCAGACCGACGCAGACGGCATCCCGGAGGACTTTCGGCTGAACATCGTGGGCGAGGGTACGCTGGGATCGGTGGTCATGCTGCCAGTGGAGAAGATCGACGACTTTGAGGGACATCCCTTCCCGGTGCAGGACGATAAGGATATGCTGGACCTGGTGGAGAGCATCAAGAAGTTCGGCGTGCTGGAGCCGGTGACGGTGATCCGCAGTGGTAAGGACCCGGAGCGCTACGAGATGGTGGCGGGCCACCGCCGCAAGCACGGCTGCGCCCTGGCGGGGGTGGCGCAGATCCCCGCCATCGTCCGGGATATGGACCGGGACAGCGCCATCATTTACATGGTGGATTCCAACCTCAAGCGGGAAAATATCTCCCCTATGGTCAAGGCGCGGGCCTACACCATGAAGCTGGAGGCCATGAAGCGCAAGGCGGGGCGGCCCACCAAGGCACAGGCGGAGGCGGGCTACAAGCCCATGCGGGCAGACGAGCAGCTGGCCCAGCAGACCGGGGAGAGCCGGGCCACCATCCAGCGGCTGACCCGGCTGACCAAGCTGGAGCCGGAATTGCAGGACATGGTGGAGGAGAAGAAATTGCCTGTGAACTCCGCTGCGGACATCTCCTACTTGAAGCCTCAGGAGCAGAAAGCCCTGGCGGATGCCATCAAGCGGGAGGATAAGGTCCCCACCGGGGCCAAGGCCGCCGAGCTGAAAAAGGAGAGCCAGGCGGGCAAGCTGACGGCGGAGAAGATCGAGCAGACCGTGGCACCCAGCAAGCGGGAGATGTTTTTGCCGCTGAAGGTCACATTCACCGAGGAGGAGCTGCGGCCCTACTTCCCCAAGAAGGACACCACCATTGCGGATGCTAAGCGGGTGGTATTTGAGGCGCTGGACCTGCGGCAAAGGGCGCTGAACCGGCAAAAGGCCAAGGCGGAGCAGGAAAAGACCGCAAAAAAAGCGGCGTCGGGTAAAGAGAGGTGATGGACCATGCCGCAGCGGGAGGAGCTGTTTTATAACGCCTATTCCTACGGCGACAAGCTGGAGCCGGGACAGAAGATGACCCTGGAGCACCACATCAGCTTTAACCCCTACCGGGCAGATCTGTCCTCACTGACGGAGATGACCCTGGGCAATCTGCAAGTCATGCGGGAGAAAAGCGTGGCGGAGGAGCGGAAAATTTTTAGCGAATTGCAGGAGCGGGCCCAGCTTTGGGAGGCGCAGGCGGCCCAGACCATGGTGCTGGAAAAAGCCATGGAATATGTGAAGACCCCGGAGGTGAAGAACAGTGGAAACCGCTGGGAGGACACGGAGTACGGTTGGCGCAGGATCAGCAACCGGGTCTACCAAATGACCTACCGCATCCGGGAGGACACCGCCTATGACCACAAATTAAAAAAGCAGGTCCCGGTGGCGTGGTATGTGTCCTGGAGCGTGGAATATAACCTCCCACCCAGGAAGGACCCCTATTACAGCAGACCGTCCCCGCTGGCCGGGCAGGACAACAAACGCTATGCGGATAAGTCGGCGGCGGAGCGGTATGTGCAGGGGCGCATTGCGGCTTATGCGCATTTGTTTAGGGAACTGTCGCCGCCGCTGCCGGAAAATCATGTGCACCTGTTCTCGGTGAATGGGAAGCTGCTGCCGGGGTACACGGTGCAGCCGCACCAGCCTACGCCGCAGGAGCTTTTGGCGTTTGTGGAGGACGGGGACACAAAAGAAGCCAAACCGAAAAAACGAAACCGAGATAGGGAGAGGTAAGCAATGAAAGTGTTAATGGTAGAGCCGGGCACGGAGCCTTACGAAAAGGAGCTGAACGGGCTGAAGGAAATGCAGCAGGCTGTGGGCGGGCTGATCCAGGCCATCTATCCCTTTGAGGATAAGGTGGCCGTGGTGTGCGACGACGAAGGGATGCTGAAGCCCAATGAGTTTAACCGCAGTATGCCGGGTGGCTACGGCGGGGTGTTCGGGCCGTTCTTTGTGTGCGGGTTGGGCGCAGACGACTTCGTTTCGCTGACGCCGGAGCAGATGCAGGTCTATAAGAAGCAGTTTCACCAGGCAGAGCTGCTGCTGGGCGTTATGGACAATACGCCGGTGACGCTGCGGGTGGAGCCGTTTAAGAAACGGGACGGGCCTAAGAAGGATGATGGTTTGGAGAGGTAGAAGGTATGACGGTGGATATGCAGAAGACCCGATTTGAGGCGGTGGAGATATGCGGTGTGCAGGGGCTTTTCACCGTGGAGCGCGTGCGCCGGTCTGCATTGCCGAATGGCATCTACGCCTACGATATGCAGACCTCCCCGGAGGATTGGTCGCAGCCATGTTTACTGGCCTGCCATATCACGGTGGAGCACTACGGGACCGTGCTGACCGGCCAGCGTATAGACCTGCCGGAAAACGGATACCGGGACCTGGCACCGGGCGACTTCAACTGGCCGTGCTCTAAAGACAGACCTACCATTGCGGAATTTGCCAGGCGGCATGGGCTGCCAATTAAGCCCCGCTGCCATGGAAAGTCGGCACCGACACGGTAGGGATGGACAGCGCCGGTCGGCACTGTCCACGCAAGCATGGCATTTGGTAGCACAAATGCCGCTTGTTAGGGGCGCGGCCCCTAAGACCCCGAAAGCGCGTATTGCGTCTCAAATTGAGACGCATTTTTTGTAGGAGGTGAGAGACACGAGAAAACGAAACCGGCATGTGAGCGTGTGGCTGAACGACGCGGAGCTGGATCATCTGCGCAGGCAGGCGGTGGCTGCGGGGCTGGGCATGGATCCATTTCTGCGCAGCCTCATCCTGGGTGTAGAGCTGCGGCCACGGCCACCCGACACCTACGCCGCCCTGCTGCGGGAGCTGTCGGCCATCGGCAACAACATCAATCAGATCGCCCACACCGTCAACGCACAAAAGTATGCGGCGGACAGCCAGGTGGACCGGGCCGTGGCCCTTGTGCAAAGGGCGTGGCGGCTGGTGAAGGACAGCTTTTAATGGCGTATACGAAGATCATTGTGATCCGCGGGCGGCTGGATAAGTGCCTGCGCTATGCGGCCAACGAGGAAAAGACCTATTTGGAGACGGCGGTGGACTACGCACTGGACCGGGACAAGACGGAGCGGGTGTGCTTTGAGACGGCCATCAACTGCGGACGGGACACGGCCTATGAGGACATGGCCCAGACGGCACGGCGCTGGGGCAAGCAGAATCGTGTGCGCAAGGGGTATCATGTGATCCAGTCCTTCCGACCCGGGGAGGTGACGCCGGAGCAGGCCCATGCCATAGGTGCGGAGCTGGCCCAGAGGGCCTTGGGCGGACAGTATGAGGTGGTGGTTGCCACCCATTTGGATCGGACGCATCTGCACAACCATGTGGTGTTTAACGCGGTGTCCTTTGTGGATGGGAAGATGTACCGGGATAGCTTTCGGGATTACTATGAGGGCATCCGGGGTATGTCGGATGCCCTATGCCGGGAGAAGGGGCTCTCCGTCATTGAGCCGGGCGAGGACGCCGCACCCCAAGGGCAGTACCGGGCGCAGCAGCGGGGTCAGACTACGCTGCGGGATGTGGTGCGCCGGGACATGGACGAGGCTATCCGCAGGGCGCTTAGCTATGGAGAGTTCCTGCGGGAGCTGCGGCGTATGGGCTACCAGGTGAAAAGCGGGGACAATGTGAAGCACACCGCTGTACGCCCGTCGGGCGGGCGGCGGTTTATCCGGCTGGACAGCCTGGGGGACGGCTACGGAGAGGCGGACATTCGGGCGCGTATCAAAGGCGCATGGCAGAGACCCTTGCAGTCCGCTAAGCGCAAGATGTATCGCGTGCGGCGGATGCCAATGCAGAGGAAGCCGCTGCCCTATTTCCAGCGGCTGTGCCTATATTATATGTACCTGCTGCGGGGGCCGCGGCGGGCGCGGAACATTTCTCCGGCTCTACGGCGGGAGATGCTGAAGCTGGAGCGATACCAGGTGCAGTTTCGGTATCTGCGGGAAAACCGCATTGAGACGAGGCAGCAGCTTACCATGTTGCGGGATGCGCTGCAAGGGGAGATGGATGCGCACACAGAGCAGCGGCGACAGCTTTATTTGGCACGGCGTAGGGGCGTGGAGGGGCTGGACGCGGAGATCGCGGCGCACACGGAGCGGCTGCATCGGCTGCGGAAGGAGTGGAGGCAGTGCTGCGCCATTGAAGCGGATGCCCGGCGGATCGAGCAGCAATTCAAACAACAGCGGGAACAGGAAATTTTAGACCAAGGAGGACCGGAACATGGATGCAGGCAGCGAAGCCGTTGACCTGATGGTGCGGGAGGGCTTGCAAATTACAGAGGCAAGCATCAAGCTGCTGGCAGCAGGCAGTAAAAATTTAGCGGCATTTATCTACGCCCTGGCGAAAGACAACAAGCGGGTGTCCGGCAGGACCAACATGGGCCGCCTGCTGCGGGAGGGCAAGGAGCTGCGGGTGTTTCAGCTACGGGAGAGCGACCTGGCGGCGTTCCACGCCTACGCCAAAAAGGGCGTTCTCTACGCGGTGGTCAAGGACAAGAACGCTCGGGATGGGCTGGTGGATCTGATCACCAATGTGGACTTTGCGGCACAGGTGAATCTGTTTTTGGAGCGCCACGGCTATGCCGCACCCCAGCGGGAGGACAGCAAAGCAAAAAAAGCAGATGCCCGCGCAGCACAAGGCAGCTCCTCACCACAGCGCGGGAATGGCTTGACGCAAGAGGAGATGACTACTGAGGGGAAGTCCTCGGTAAAGGGGCGACTGGCGGCGCTACGGCGTGCGGCGGGAGAGACGGAGCCGCATTTGCCGGGTGGACGGATGCCGTCAAAGATTCGGGAATAGGAGGTTATGCGAAATGGCAAATTTGGAGGAGATCGTTTCAAGGAAAACGGAGAACGACAGCCAGTGGAAGGCGCGGCAGCAGGCGGACCGGGAAAATCTCATGGCCTTGCAGGACGCGGCGGTCATGGAGATTACCAGCAGTCCGGAGGCGTACAGCCACTACCTGGACTTGCAGGGGGACAACCCGGCGTACAGCGCGGGGAACATCGCCCTGGCTATGGTGCAGGATGGGGATGTGACGGTGTTCGGCACCAAGGAGAAATGGAAAATGCTGGGGCGGTTCGTGCCGGTCAGCGAGAATGGGAATGGCATACATATCTTCGCCCGGTCTACCTTCGGCAAGGGCTACACGCTGGCGGATGCCTACGATGTGCGACAGACCCAGGGGCGGCCTATGAAGGAGGTGAAGCTGGAAAATGACACCAGGGAGATGGAGTCGGCCATGGCGACGCTGCTGAACTATGCTGCCTGTCAGGTGGTCATTGACAAGGAACTGCACACTCCCGCCGTCTATGATCCTCAGCGGATGGAGGTAGCCATCAACCCGGACTACCCGGACGGTGGGATGTTCGCTGCCATCGCCACAGCGGTGGCTCATTCGCGGCTTCACGGGAAGGGGTACAACACGCAGTATGAATATGCCGAGTGCGACTTGGACGCGCAGAGCGTGTCGTACCTGCTGTGCCGCCGGTTTGGGGTGAAGCGTGAATTGCCGGACCTGGCGGAGATGCCCGCCCTGTATGAGGGCTGGGACACCCAGGAGCGGCGGCAGGCATTGGACCAGATACAAAAAATGAGCAAGCAGATCGGCGCGTCTGTGGAGAAAAGCATCACGCCCCAGCGGAGCCGGGTCCCGATGCAGCACAGCGGACGGTAAGGTTTCCCCTGTCTGCGGGAGTGTAAGCCGCCGCGCTGCACCCGTCAAGGCTGGGCGGCTGCCTTGCGTCAGCCGCCTACGAGCCGCCCAGTGTGCGCACTGGACGGGCCTTGACCGGAGCCGCCCAGCGGCTTTTGTGGCAGGGAAGGGGGAAACCATTCCTATCCGCGCAGAGCGCGGATAGAGCCAATATGGATTAGAGCGCAGCGGGGGCGGCGTACAGAACGGGAATTGCGTCTCAAATTGAGACGCAATTTTTGCTGAAAAGTTTTTTTCTTCGATTTTTTGACATAAAAAATGCGGTGCGGTACAATGGAGGTGAACAAAAACAAGGGGGCGATCTTATGAAGAAAGTAACTGTATTTTTGCTGCTTGTCTGCCTGGCGGCGCTGCTTGTGGGCTGTGGCGGACAAAAGGAAACGGTGGATGGCGGGGCGCAGAGCAAGACGCAAGCTGCAACGGATGTGAAAGAGGAAGCGGCCCCCGGAACGGCTTCGGAGGCGGAGACAGATTCCGGCGCGGAGAAAGACACACCGACCCAGCAGGGCGGAGCGGCGAAAGCGGACACGGGCTCCTCTGCTGGAGATGAAAAGCCTGCGGTGGGGAAAACTCCTGCGCGGGAAAATGGAGCGAGTGCGCCGTCTAAGGCGGGGCCTGCTGGGGGTGAATCATCCGATTCGGCAGGGAGTAGTTCTTCCAAGCCTGCGGGGAATAGTCCATCCGTACCTGCGGGGAGTGGGACGGATGCGGTGGAAACACCTGCGCCGCAGCCGGAGGAGAAAGTTTTTGACATGGACTACTGGCTGGGCTATGCCAAGGACTACGCCGTGGGCATTGGTCTGCGGCTGGATGAAAATGCGGCGGATAGCTGGGACACGCCCATCCGATGCAGCAGTAAGACGGAGGATGTTCTGGCCGCCTATATCCGGGATGATCTGACATATTATAAGAACGAGGAAGGCTGCACGGCTGTGTGGATATGGGCGGAACAGGTGGGAGATGGGCAGTACGAACTGTTCATCGGTCGCGGGTAACGCAAAAATTATAGGAGAAAGGCTCTCATGGAGAGCCTTTCGGCCTGTAGATAAAGTGGTGGAATTTGTGATAACGGTAAGGAAGGGAGTGTGAGGGAAACCCAAGAAGGGTGTCCCTCACCATTGAAATCAGTAGTTTTTGAAACTTTGAAAAAGTTTCAAAAACTTAGGCAGCGGGTCGAAAAGATTTTTTCGACCCGCTGAAAGGCTCTCGTGGAGAGCCTTTTTCTTATATTCAAATTTGAGAATGGGAGGTTTGTTTTGAAACGAATTATCAAGTGCGTAGCGGCGTTTCTGCTGGCGCTGGTGCTGTGTTTATGCCTGCTGCCTACCACAGCTTTTGCGGCATCTAAGCAGGTGTATATTTGGAATTTTCCGCTGTCAGATGACACCTTGAGAACCAGCGGCAAGTGGGGGCATGGGGCGTTAAACCTGCGGTTTGGGTATCATGTGGCAGCCAACAACTACACGCAGTTTCGGTGCCTGGATTCCTGGCAGGGTGAGGTGGCCTACTGCATTGAGCCGGGTGTGCCGCAAAAAAACTATGATTCTCTTACGGACCACGATGACACCTGGTGGGACCGCATGACCCTGCCTGCCGGGCATCCCCTTACACCCCGTGAGGTGCAGAGGCTGATTGGGCGGGTTATGAGCTACGGCTATCACGGCTCTATCGGTGGGGGCTGGTGGGCGGATGTGGAAGCTACGGCGGAGAAAATGGCCTGGGCCTATGCCACGCAGATTCTCATTTGGGAGGTGGTGGTAGGCGAACGGGACAGCAGCTTCCGCCACATGGATGTGAAGTCTATGGGTTATAACGAAGCCTTGGAACGGGTGGATACCACCCATCCCCTGCGGAGCAAAATTCTCAGTTACTACAACTCCATTGTGACTTCGGTGCAGACCCACAGTAAGCGGCCCAGCTTCTGCGGGTCTTTGCCTTCCAATGCGGGGACGCTGGAGCTGAGTTGGGACGGAAGCGAGTTTGTGGGCAGCGTCACGGATGCAAATGGGATGCTGGAAAGGTACAGCTTCAGCTGTGAGGACGCGGACTTGGCTTTCAGCAAGAGCGGGAATGTGCTGACGGTTTCCACGGAGAAGCCTGTCCCGGAGGCTGTCACCGTGGTGGGCAGCAAAAATGGCACTACCCATGCGGGCGTGGTAGTCTGGGGCGACGGCGTGTGGGGATCGGCTACCGGTATTCAGGATGTGGTCACCTATTCCGCCAGCGTTCGGGACCCGGTGACGGCTTATCTCAAAATCAAGACCGCTGCCATCCCCGGCAGGATCACGGTAAAGAAAGTGGACGCCGAGGGTGCGCCTTTGCAGGGGATTCGGTTTCTGCTGGAATCCTCTGCGGACCAGGTGAACTGGCAGGATGTGAGCACAGCGGAAACGGGTGCGGGCGGCTCGGTTTGCTGGGAAGATTTGACAGCAGACGGCGGCACCTACTACCGGGTGACGGAGGTGCAGGCGGCGGAGGGAATGACGCTGCTGGCGGAGCCGCTGTTCGTGGGGACGCTGGACGCAAACGACCGGGACATTACCATTACCGCCTGCAACAATGCGGGCTTTGCGCTGCCCTTTACGGGCGGGGCGGGATTCACAATTTATATTCTGTTTGCGGCACTCATGCTCGGCATGGGTGCCGGCACGGGTGTTTATTTTTGCAAAAAAACCACGATGAAAAAGGAGAACTGAACCATGAAGAAAACGAAACGACTTTGGGCGCTGCTCCTGGCTGTGGTCATGGCCTTGGGGCTTATCACCACGGCGTTCGCGGCGCCGACCATTGACTCTGGGCGAAAGGCATCCCTTTCCCTTTACAAGTACGACATCACGGCAGCCAGCGCAGACGGAGCGTGGGATGCGGCGTCCTATGTCAGCACCGGTGTGCAGGACGATGCTGTTAGTGACAAGCTGGAAAAGTACGCCATTCAGGGCGTGGAGTTTAGCTATCTGCGGGTAGCGTCCATCTCCACTTACAGTCAGCGGGAGAGCGGTCAGTACAAGGTGGGTGTGCTGTATGGCTTTGCGGACGACGCAGTGCTCCAGGCCATTGGACTGACTAAGGCGGACGCTTACAAGAGAGGGAACGGCGTGTCCTACTTTACCTCCGACAAGCTGAACAAAGCCCTGGCGGACGCTTTGGCCGACAATGCTACCACCGTCAAAAATGCGCTGGAGATTGCCGTCCGGAACGGCGGGGCCATGCCCGAGACGGATGCAAACGGACATAGCAAGGTCAGCGGTCTGGAGCAGGGGCTGTATCTGGCGGTGGAGACCCGTGTGCCGGAGAATGTCACCAGCACCTGCAACCCGTTTTTTGTTTCCCTGCCCATGACCACCATGGACGGCAAAAACTGGAACTACGATGTGACTGTGTACCCGAAGAATCAGACCGGCAAACCCACACTGGAAAAGACCGTTCGGGAGGATAAAAACAGCACCGGCAAGAATACCGGCAGTCTGACCGACATTGCGGATGGCTATGCACATACCGCCACCGCTTCCGTGGGCGATGTGGTGGAGTATCAGATCATCAGCACACTGCCCACTATTACCTCCAAGGCTACCAGTTTGACTACTTATACCTTTGCGGACACGCTGAGCGAGGGCATCCGCTACAACAGAAGCGATGTGGTCATTGAGTTCTTCCGGGATGCCGGATGCACAGATCAGATTACGGCATGGGACGAGGATTCCGGCAAGTTCGCCGTCAGCTATGATGACGCACAGAACACCATGACCATTGGTATGACAGAGACCGGGCTGGCGGACATCAATGAATCCGCAAGTGTCTACACCGATAGCGTGAAGCGTGGTTACAGCGACTGTACTATGCGGATCACCTATGCCGCTACCCTTACCGCTGACGCACAGCTGGGTGATACCGACAACCCCAACGAGGTGGTGCTGACCTGGAAGCGCACCAATACCGGTTACTTTGATACGCTCCAGGACTGCTGCCATGTTTACACCTACGGCGTGGATGTGCTGAAACAGTTTTCGGACGGCAAGGGCGACCTGGCCAATGTTCATTTCCTGCTGCACAACGACACGGACGGCTATTTTGTGACGGCAATGCTGGTGGACGGCGTGTACTATGTTACCGGCCATGAGGTGAAGGAGAGCAAGGCCACGGTGTTCGTGCCCAACGGGGAGGGGCATATCCGGGTCATGGGTCTGGAGGATGACACTTACACGCTGACGGAGACAGACACAGACAAGGGGTATGTGCTGCTGAAGGATGGCATTGAAATTATCATTACCGCTGCGGAGGGCGAGAGCGCCTGCGAGACCTGCGGCGTGAAGCTCCTGACGGCCAGCGGCAGCGTCAACGGCGACGCGGTGGACATGGAGGACGGCAATGCCATCGTGCCGCTGACGGTCATCAACAACCCCGGCTTTGACCTGCCTAAGACAGGCGGCTACGGCACTTGGATGTTCACCGTGGGCGGCTGTATGCTGCTGGGCGTGGCGGCGTTTATTGTGGTCCGGGGGCGGAAGCACAATAGGAACGACCAGTGAAGTGGCGACTGCTGGCGGTGGCCTGTGTGCTTCTGGCGCTGGGATTGCTGCTCTACCCGCTTATGGGTGAACTGGTAAGTGAAAAGTATCACTCGGATGTGGAGGCGGTGTACACCGCCGCTATTGCGGACACTGACAATGTGGAGCTGGCCGAGCAGCGTCGGGCGGCGGAGGCGTATAATGCCTTGCTGCGGGGCGAGGCGGCGGTCAGTACGGGAGGGGCTTCTGTCCCTCCCGTGGACTATGCAGAGCAACTCACCGTGGGCGGGGCCATGTGTACTATCGACATCCCGAAGATCGGCGTGTATCTCCCGGTGCGGCACGGCACGGGAGTGGAGACGCTGGAGCGGGCCGTGGGGCATGTGGTGGGGACTTCTCTGCCTGTAGGCGGGGCAGGCACCCATGCGGTGCTGTCGGCTCACAGTGGGATGGCCAGTGCGAAGCTGTTTACAGACATTGACCAGTTGGTGAAAGGCGATGTTTTCTATATCCATGTGCTGGGTGAGGTGCTGGCCTACGAGGTGGACCAGATCGCCACGGTACTGCCTTCGGACACATCGCTGCTGCAAATCGAGGAGGACAAGGACTATGTAACTTTAATCACTTGTATGCCCTTTGCGGTGAACACCCACCGGCTGCTGGTGCGGGGACATCGGGTGCCGTATGTGCCGGAGCTGGTGGTAGAAAATGGAAAAACTCCGAAGGCTGCGTCTTCGTGGACGCAGCACTATCTCACGGGCTTGGGCATCGGCCTTGGTGTGTTGGCTTCAATCGGCGGGGTCTGCCTCTTTGCAAGGAGGCGACGCCGTGGGTAAAAAAGCTGCTTTGTTGGCGGTGGCGCTGGCTGTGGCGGGGCTTTGTATTCTGCTGTGGCCGGTGGTTTCCGGGCATAGGCTGCAAGCGGACATGAGCGCGGCGGCACAGGGCTTTTTGGAGGAGGCGAGACAGCCATACTCCGAGCCGCTGACGGACTTGCAGGAATATAACGAACGCATTTATGCAGAGCGGCAGGCGGGACTGGCCGACGCTTTGGTCTGTGAGGAGCCTGCTGTATTGCTGAGAGACTGCGGCGTGGAGGACGAGATCATAGGTGTATTGGAGATACCCACGCTGGAGCTGGTCATGCCGGTATACTTGGGCGCGTCGGATTCGCACCTTGCCGCAGGGGCCGCCGTGCTGGGGAACACTTCGGCGCCCATTGGCGGCGCAAATACCAACTGCGTTATTGCCGGGCATAGAGGATGGTATGGCGCGGATTATTTTCGGCACATAGACCGCTTGCAGGCGGGCGATATGGTAACGATTACGAATCTATGGGAAACACTCACCTATGCCGTGGTTGATATGAAGATCATCCAGCCGGACCGGGTGGACAAAATCAAAATCCAGCCGGGGCGTGACCTGCTGACGCTCGTTACTTGCCACCCCTATGCCAGCGGAGGACGGCAACGGCTGGTGGTGTATTGCGAAAGGGCGCAGCAGGCGCCGTGCCAAAATGTGTCTCAATTTGAGACGGATTAGGAGGAATGGCTATGCGGAGTAAATCTGTGCCGCCAGTGGTTTGGGCGGCGCTGGCGGTCCCGGTGCTGTGGACGGCGGTTTTGGCGGCGGGGGTGTATGAAAGCGGGATGAATCTATTCCAGCTGCTGGAACGGCTTTCTGCGGCGGCGCATCTGTTTTCGGTTCGCTGGACAGCGTATACACCGCGCTTTGTATTGGTGTTTCTTATGCTCTATGGGGGCGTGGTGGTCTTGTATTACTCCGGCAGGGAAAACCGCAGGCCGGGGGAGGAATACGGCTCCGCCCGGTGGGGCAGTGCGCGGCAGCTCAATGGGAAATACGCGGATAAAGACCCGGCCAATAACACCCTGCTGACCCGCCATGTGGCTATGAGTCTCAACGGGCGGCAACACGGGCGGAATTTGCTGCAAATCATCGTGGGCGGCAGCGGTGCCGGTAAGACGAGGTATTTCTGCAAGCCCAATATCATGCAGGTAAACGGCAGCTTCCTGGTGACGGACCCAAAAGGCGAAATGCTTCGGGACCTGGCGCCGCTGCTGCTGGAGGAGGGGTATGTGCTGCGGGTGTTTGACCTCATTGACCCCCGACACTCGGACGCTTTTAACCCCTTTGCTTATATCCGGGATGCCAAGGATGTGATGAAGCTGGTGAATAACCTTATTCAAAACACCACGCCAAAGAACGCCCAGCAGAGTGATCCGTTTTGGGAGCGGGCAGAGGTGGCCCTGGACACGGCGCTGATGCTGTATCTGCTGTACGAAGCGCCCCCGGAGGAGCAGAATCTTGAAACGGTGCTGTATATGCTGGAGAACGGCGGGGCCAGCGAGGAGGACGAGGCGTACCGTTCCCCGCTGGACCTGCTGTTTGAGGCGCTGGAGGACGAGGAGCCGGACCACATCGCCGTGCGGGAATACCATATTTTTCAGCAGGCAGCGGGCAAAACGGCCCGGTCCATCCTCATTACCGCGGCAGTACGGCTGTCGGCCTTTATCATTCCGGAAATCAGAAGCATTACATCCCATGACGAAATGGAACTTTCCCGGATGGGAGAGCGGAAGCAGGCGGTGTTTGCCGTGATCCCCGACAGCGACAGCACCTTTAATTATTTGGTGGGGATGCTCTACACCTGCGCGTTTCAGTCCCTTTACTACCAGGCGGACAGGGTTCATCAAGGACCGCTGCCTGTGCCGGTGCGGCTGATGATGGACGAGTTTTGCAATGTGGCTTTGCCCAGCGACTTTGGGAAGATACAGAGCACCATGCGCTCCCGGAACATCATGTCCACCATTGTGCTGCAAAATATTTCAGGGCTAAAGGCGCTGTTTAAGGACGATTGGGAGGGATTGCTGGGAAACGCGGACACGCTGCTGTATTTGGGCGGCAACGAGCAGTCTACCCACAAATACATCTCGGAGATGCTGGGCAAGGAGACCTTGGATGTGCGGCACAGGAGCACCACCCGTGGGCGAAACGGGTCCGACTCCGTCAGCCGCCAGCAGTTGGCCCGGGAGCTGATGACACCGGACGAGGTAAGGAGTATGGATAACCGCTGCGCACTGCTGCTCATCCGGGGAGAAAAGCCGGTAATGGACGAAAAATACGACTTGCTGCGGCATCCGAATCTGAGGCGCACGGCGGACGGCGGGGCCGCGCCCTATGTGCATAAGGCGGCGGACTACGCCTGCGGGGATATGCGTGGGGCGTTCGTCTCGCTGGAGGAACTGATCTTATTGGAGGGATTTACAGAATGAAAAAATCTATGGTGCGGCGGGTAGGCCGCGTTTTTCTTTTGAGCCTGTGTGTCGGCACACTGACGGCGGCCACCGCCTACGCCGCCGGGGACGACCCGCTGGCTATCGTCAACAACCTGTCGGACTTCATCTTTTCCATCATCAAGGCTGTGGGCATCATCATCCTGGGCTGGGGCGTTGTGCAGGTGGGCATGAGCATACAGAGCCACGACGCCAGCCAGCGGACCCAGGGCCTGCTGTGCCTGTTCGGCGGGCTGCTCATTGCCTTTGCCAAGGAAATTCTGACGCTGATCGGAGCGGTGTAAGCCATGGACAACAACTGGATCATTGACAACCTCAACTATGCCTTTACCCTGTGGAACGACAAGCTGACGGAGATGTGGTCGCTGCTGACCCAGTCGCCCCAGTCATTTAAGGGCGGGACAATATGGCAGACCATCCAGACCGTAAACGGGGCTATGCAGGGCGTTGGCTACGGACTGCTGGTGCTGTTTTTGGCCATTGGCATATTCCGCAGCGGCGTGGGCTTTCAGGACTTTCGACGGCCTGAATATGTGCTGCGGCACTTTCTGTATTTTGTCATGGCGAAGCTGGCTGTGACCTACGGCATCGACCTGATGATGGACATTTTTGCCGTCTGCGCCGGGATCATCTCGGCGGCGGCTGGGAGCGTGGGCGGCATAGAGGGCGCGGCGGTGGCGCTGCCTGGGGAGATCGTCACGGCCATTGAGGGGGTGGGCTTTCTTGCCAGCATCCCCCTTTGGCTGGTGACGCTGCTGGGGTGTCTGCTGATCACGGTGCTGGCCTTTTTGATGATCCTCACGGTGTACGCACGGTTTTTCAAGCTCTACTTATACGCCGCGCTGTCGCCGGTGGCCCTGGCGTCCTTTGCGGGTGAGGGAACCTCGCAGATGGGCCGTGCCTTTCTCAAAAGCTATGTGGGCGTGTGCCTGGAGGGCGCGGTGATCGTGCTGGCCTGTATCGTGTTCTCGGCCTTTGCCTCCAGCGGCACCACGGCCCTGGGCGGCGGCTCGGTAGTCACGCAGGTATGGGGCTACCTGGGGGAGGTCATCTTCAATATGCTGGTGCTGGTGGGGCTGGTGAAGGGAGCCGACCGGGTAGTGAGAGAGATGGTTGGGATGTAAAACGGTGTTGACATCAAACGCCGAGTATGCAAAAATAAAAACATTACATCATAGATTGCGCGCATTAACGACTAAAAGGAGGAAATCATCAAATGCCGTTACCAAGAGAATTTAAGAGTGAAATAGAAAAGTATTGTAACAATCATTTGGCTCCAGATTTATGGTATGAAAATGAGTTTTCGGTCATTCAAGATGCAAATTTGAAAAAGAGAATTATTGCAGAATTCAAGTCTATTAGATTTGCATATAAACTCTATGAGGGAATTGGGGCAGAAGGCGAAAACTTGATGTTTGAGGTTCGCAATCAAATACTTGCATATGCGTCAATCTATGAAGTTGTGATAGAAAATGTAATTGATACATATTATTCAGATACTCCGGAATTTGAATCGCTAATGTATCACGAGATGCCAATAAGGATAGATATCCCCGAACACAAACAATGCGAACTACAATCGGCGTTATCACATGATGGCAAGACGATTGTCCCATACTATATTGCAAAAAAGAAAAGAGAGAAAGCAAAAGTCCGATTTGATGAAAAATGTAGAACGGCAGAAAAGTTGGGACTGATTCATAAATATGCGAATGAAAGTGGGGAAGAAATCGATTTGCCCGCAGAAATAATAGAGATCTATTCTTATCGAAATGGTATTCATATTCTTGCGGAGCAAAGAAAGGGAATTACCTATGAATTGGATTTAAGTAAAAAGGCATATCGCCGGATGAGACCATTTATTGACCAAATAAAGGAAAGACTTATGGCTGATGGAAAGCTGTCATCCTGATAAGGACAAGGTGTAAAAATATCCTTCCACCAAAGAATTTCAGGACTAATTATTCGGTAATATCCCTTCGCATAAAAGAAAAGCACCGGTTTCCGGTGCTTTTCTTTTGCCCAAAAGGAGAAAACACATGGAAATCAAAATCAACAAAGAGATACGCAACTATAAGGAAACCGTCTACTTCGGCCTGACAGCGCGGCAGCTTATTTGTTCGCTGCTGGCGGTGGGTACGGCGGTGGGGCTGTACTTTGCCCTGCGGGGCGTGCTGGGGCGCGAGACGCTGGGCTGGCTGTGCATCGTGGGCGCTGCGCCCATGGCGGCAGCAGGCTTCTTCCACTACAACGGCCTGACGCTGGAGCAATTCCTGTGGGCATGGTGCAAGACCAATTTCCTGCTGGCCGGTCGACGGCTGTGGCACAGCGAGAATTACCTATACGACCTTTGGGAGAAGGAGGACAAGAAGTGAGAAAACTATTCAAGGGCCGCAGCACGGAACGGGATGCCTTTCGTATTCCCCGCAGTGTGCAGCAGTCCATCCCCATCAAGCGCGTTTATAAGGACGGTATCTTTCGTGTAAGCGGCAGGTTTTCCAAGACCTGGCGCTTTTTTGATGTCAATTATGCCGTGGCCTCGCCGGAAAAGCAAATGGAGCTGTTTTTGAGCTACTGCGGCGTTCTCAACAGCCTGCCCATCGACGCGGGTATTAAGCTGACGCTGGTAAACCGGCAACTGAACCGGCAGGAGTTCAGCCGGAACCTGCTCATGGCCTACCGGCAGGATAGCCGCGACTATATGCGCCGCGAGTACAACGGCATTCTGCTGGACAAGGCCAGCGGCAGCAACAATCTGGTGCAGGAGAAGTACATCACTGTGTCCGTGGCCAAGCGCAGCATCGAGGAGGCCCGCACCTTCTTCGCCCGCGTGGGAACTGACCTGACCGCTGGCCTCGGTCGCATGGATTCCGGTATACGGGAAATCACCCTCAATGAGCGCCTGCGGCTGTTCCACGATTTCTTCCGCGTAGGGCAGGAATCGGCCTTCGCCTTCGACCTGCAAACCGCCCAGCGGCGCGGCCACGACTTCCGCGACGCCATCGCACCGGAGACGCTGCAATTCTTCCATGACCACTACGCCGTGGACGAGCGTGTGGGCCGCACCCTGTTCCTGCGGGAGTATGCCAGCTTCATCAAGGACACCATGATCACCGAGCTGATGGACTATCCCCGGAACATGATGCTGTCCATCGACATTGTGCCGGTGGCCACAGACGAGGCTGTGTCGGAGATGCACCGGCGCATCATGGCGGTGGAGAGCGACATCACCCGCTGGCAGCAGCGGCAGAACCACCACAACAATTTCTCCGCCAATATCCCCTATGATCTGGAGCAAATGCGGAAGGAGACGCGGGAGTTCTTAGACGACCTCACCGCCCGCGACCAACGGATGATGTACGCGCTGGTGACGCTGACTCACCTTGCCGACAGCGAGGAGCAGTTGGAGCAGGACACGGAGGCGCTGTCCGCCATCGGGCGTTCCCACGGCTGCCAGTTTGCTACTATGAAGCACCAGCAGGAGGACGCGCTGAACACGGTGCTACCCTACGGCCTGCGGCGTATCGACGCTATGCGGACGCTGACCACGGAGAGTACCGCTGTGCTGCTGCCCTTTAAGACCCAGGAGATCATGGACACCGGCGGCCTGTACTACGGCGTCAACGCCGTGTCCCGGAACCTTATTATCTGTAACCGGGACGCCCTGCTGAACGGTCACGGTCTGTATTTAGGCGTGTCCGGCAGCGGCAAGTCCATGATGGCCAAGCAGGAGATCGGCTTTGTGGCACTGAACACCGACCACGATATTATTGTGGTAGACCCTGAGCGGGAGTATGGCCCGCTGATCCGAGCCCTGGGCGGTGAGATCATCACTATCTCTGCCTCCAATGGCAGCTATGTCAATGCCCTGGACATCTCCGCAGAGTACGGCGACGGGCGGGACCCGCTGGTGCTGAAAAGCGAGTTCATTATGAGCCTGTGTCAGCAGCTCATGGGTGCGGAGGAGGTGGGCGCAAAGGAGAAGTCCATCATCGATCGCTGCACTGCCAACATCTACCGCAAGTACATCCACAAATACGAGGGAGACCCGCCCACGCTGAAAGACCTCTACGACGACCTCATGCGGCAGAAGGAGCCTGTCGCCCATGAGATCGCCCTGGCGCTGGAGCTGTTCACCACCGGGAGTCTCAACATATTCGCCCACCAGACCAATATCGACACCGGCAGCCGCATTACCTGCTACGACATCCAGGACCTGGGCGAGAATCTGAAGCCCATCGGTCTGCTGGTGATGCTGGACAGTATCTTGAATCGCGTCATCCGCAACCGGCAGCGGGGACGGTACACCCATGTTTACATCGACGAAATTTACCTGTTCTTTGCCAGCCCCGGCACGAACAGGAGCGGCATCAACAACTATTCCAGCGAGTTTTTGTATAAGTGCTGGAAGCGGTTCCGCAAGTATTACGCCACCCTCACGGGCATTACGCAGAATGTGGAGGAGTGTCTATTGTCCGATACGGCGCGGCTGATGTTCGCCAACAGCGAGTTTTTGGTGCTGCTGAACCAGGCGCCCACGGACCGGGCGGAGCTGGCCAAGCTGCTGGGGGCCAGTGACGCGCAGATGGACTATGTCAGCGACGCCCCAGCCGGACACGGGCTTATTAAGGTGGGCTCCTGCCTGGTGCCTTTCATCAATGAACTGCCCAGGGACACGGAGCTATACCGCCTTATGACCACGAAGCCGGGGGAGCAAAATGCGTGATGTCAAGACCCGTGCCGCCATGGAGCAGCCGAAAACGCGGCAGCAAAACGCCATGCCCCGGGCGGCGGTGCGGATATTGCAGCGGCGTTATGCCCAAGAGAAGCGGGAACGGAAGCCGGAGGAGTACGCCACAGAGCAGGTGCAGCAGGGGGCGGCGGATGCGGCGCAGATGGCAGTTTCCGTTCATAGGGCACCGCAGAAAATGCCGCCCACCACTTCGACCGGACCTCAGCGGGGCGCGAAGCGGCGTACACAGCGCATGGCGCAAAGACGGATGCTTCAGCGGACGAAAAGCGTTGCCCATAAGGCGGGGCAGGAGCTGGAGCGGGTGGCCCAGGCGGTGGGCAGAACCGTTCGTTCAGGTTTTGGGGGCATAGCCGCCGCAGGGGGCGGCGTGGTGCTGGTTTTGCTGCTGGCTTTGCCACTGTTGGCTGCGGTGGTGAGCCTGTCCCCGGCGGGGATCGTGGCGGACGGGCGCACGGTGGAGCCTACCGGGGCGGCTTTGGAGGCGTGGGAGCGGCTGCCCGAGGACCTTTCCGTGGAGCGGCGCATGGTGGTGACATACGCGCTGGCGCTGGTGGACAAGGTGGACTACTTTTGGGGCGGCAAGTCGCTGGTGCTGGGCTGGGACGACCGCTGGGGCGAGATGATGGAGGTCACGGCGGAGGGCGACGACACCACCGGCACGGAGCGGCCTTACGGGCTGGACTGCTCCGGTTTCGTGGACTGGGCGTTTTACAATGCCAGCGGGGGCAGCTATATCCCCGGCCAGGGCGGCGGTGCGGCGGCACAGCACGGCCAGTGCGCGGACATCCCGTGGGAGGAAGTGCAGCCGGGGGACCTGGTGTTTTACCCGGAGGATGACCATGTGGGCATTGCCGCAGGGCGTGACGGGCAGGGGCGGCTGCTGGTGGTGCATTGCGCCGCCGGTGTGGGCTGGGTGACGCTCTCTTGCAGCAACGGTTTCACGCAGGCGGCCAGGCCGGGGTGGTATGGGGAGGAATGATGTTTTTTCCTGTTGAAATATTGTGCATTGCGTAGTATAATAAAGAAAACCAAATAACGGGACAGCGTGAGCCGGGTTTATCCCGGCGGCGGAATGGGGTGAGAGGCCCCGCGAGACGGTCACTGTGATGCCGGTTTATTCGGCTAAGTCAGGAACGCAATACGCTGCTCCCGGGTCGCTGCCAGTACCGGGGCCAAAGCTGTTATGCGAACGCTTCACCCGGCTGCCTATGGCGGCCGGGTGATTTTTTGCCGATAAACTTTCAAGCCGACGGGGCGGGGGAGGACAGCAGACCTTTCCCGCCCTGCTTTCCAGGATTATTTTTGCTCTTTTTCGATCCTTTCTTGTTCCCGGGCCCTGGGCCGTGCTGTGAAGGACACGGCCCGGGGGAGGGAAACCATAGAGAGGAAAGTTGAAAGTGGAAAGAGGAAAGATAGGGTCGCGTGGGGCGGGCGACCGCGAGGGTTGCCCCTACGGGGGGAGAACGGATTGCCACACCAGTGACATCGGTCACTGGCTCGCAATGACAGGTTGCAAGAAGTGCGGTGGGCGACCCTTCCGGCGCTTCGCGCCACCTCCCCTTGCGCAGGGGAGGCTTTGAATGGTGTGTGATCGCTATGGCGTTTACATAAATAAAAAGAAAGAAAGGAAAACACAATGAAAAGAAAGATCATTTCATTGCTGCTGGCGCTTATCATGGCGGTTTCGCTGCTGCCCATGAGCGTGCTGGCGGCGGACCCTGCGGGAAGCGGGGGGAAGGACGATGCGCCTACGGGGTTTTCGTTCTCCATTGTGAGCGGAAAGCAAACTGTGAGCCTAACAACAAAAAAGGTAGGCAGTAAAAACACAGTTTATATACCAGTATCTCTGATGAACAAAACTGCGGTTCTTGATTTTATTATTAAGTCAAATGATGGCAAGCAGTTTTCAGCGGAGTACAGTGAGTTTGACATAGACGCAAAAGAAAAAGAAAACCGTACATCCAAAGAAGCTGAAAATGGAAGCGTGGCGATTAAAGGAAGCTATGCGGAGCAATACAGCTTTTTTAGATATATTTCGGCAGATAAATTCAAATGGACAAAAACCATTACGCTATCCTGCGATGGAGAGGCGGTCGAGTATGATGTAGTTCCGTTTTGCGATTTAACAACGCTGACCGTTGTGGAAACGACTGGCGCGAAAAATACCCGTCCTATGCAACTGTTGGAGGACGGAACATACACTACGACTGTTGTGGCAAAAAGTTCCGTGAAAATCACGGCGGGCGGCGGAATCAAAAATGTAGATACAACTGCAATAGATGGGGCAGGTGCATCTGCTACCAAAACATTTAGCGGAGATAAATCCGTTAGTATCAAGGTGAGCAGCAAGGCCGAGGGAGTGGAAGCGAGGGAGTACACTCTCAATGTGAAGTGCATAGAAAAAGACCATTTCCCGACCTTTATAGGCGGCACAAAGCCTTCGGCTGCCGGTATCAAACTTACGGTGGCACAGGGTGCAAAAGACTTTTATTTGGATTCAAGCGAATACATTGATGCGGAGAGCATCAATGAGAACACGGAATATGAATGGACTCTCCTAACTACAAAAGCCGTAGTAAGCACGAAAGCGACCTGCCCGGTCAATACCGACAATGTGGCCGGGGCGGTTCTGTATACTTGCAAGGTCACCAATATTGTAGACGGCCTTTCCTACTCGGTATCTTACAGATACAATATCAAAATAAGTGCAGAGACTTTGAGTGCGCCTAAGGTTAGCATAACGCCACAGACTATCACCTGCGATTTCGGCAAAGAGGCAAGCCCTGTGAAAGTGGAACTGAAAGATGCTGCATTAGGCGTGAAGTTCCATTACCAGTGGTATAGCAATACAGTCAACGACAATAGTAACGGCAAACTGCTTGAGGGTGAGACGAAGAATAGCTTTGTAGTGCCTACAAATGCAGTCGGCACCATGTGGTATTATTGCGTCGTTTACAAGGCTTTTGATGGCAAGACAAGCCCGACCACAGCAACAGAGTGTGTGCAGGTCACTACGAATCCTTGGAAAACCGACATGAAAGGTGATGGAACCGCTGCAAACCCCTACGAGATTGCTACCGTTGCAGATCTTGAGCACCTGCGGGATTCTGTAAATTCCGGCCTTTCTTTTGAGGGAGTATTTTTCAAGTTTGTTTCCGACATCACCTTGCCGAACGGTTGGACGCCTATCGGCTGTACGGTGGATGGGACCAATAAATTTGACCCCCGGAATCCCAATGAAAAAGATAACCTCCGTGCTTTTTCCGGCACCATCCTGGGCAACAACAAGCTGCTGACCATTCCCAAGGGTGGAAAGCCGCTGTTGGCCTATGTTAAGAACGCCACGGTCAAAGACCTGAACATCTACGGCGAGGAGATCAACGGCTACGGCCTGGTGGATGGGCTCCACGGCGTTGGCTTTACAAGTGAGGACACTTTCGCTATCATCATTGAAAATGTGGCACTGAAATCCGGCACCAAAACCCTCAAATCCGGCTTGATCGGGGCAGAGGTGGATATGGATGTAAACGGCTTTGCCGGAGCCAGCGCCGCCTTTATCACGACCATTCGCAACTGCACCATTGAAAAGAATGTTGTTATTGGTTATGACGGCACTCAGAGCGAGATCGGCGCATTTGCCGGACGATTCCAGGGTATCATTGAAAACTGCGTCAGCCACGCCACCGTCAAGGGTGTGGATTATGTTGGCGGTATCATTGGCTCCCGGGACAACGCTATGGGCCAATGCACGGTCAGCAAGTGCAGCTTTGATGGCACAGTAATCGCCACCGGCAAATTTGCTGGCGGTATTGCAGGCACGATGTATACCGGCGCGGCGGCACCCAACGGCATCAAAACGACCATTGAAGCCTGTGCAGCGTCCGGCACTGTCAAGGGCAATGAAAATGTGGGCGGCATCACCGGCGGCGACATGAAGGTGAACCAGGCGTGGAACAACTACTCCCTCGTAGGTAACACCTTTACAGGAAAAGTCAGCGGCACAAAGAATGTGGGCGGCATTATCGGTTACTATCGAAGCCTGAATATGTGCGATAATATCGCCGGAAACTTCTACCAGACCGATTGCGGTGCCAAGCAGGGCATCGGCGCTGTGGAATATGTGGACACCAGTTGTGAGAGCCACGAAACGAAAAGCGGTACGGTTTATTTTGACACTTCTAAGAGCCTGCCCGATGTTTATGGTGTGACTAAAACCAACCACAACCGCACCGATGATCCTCTGGGCGCGGATGCTGACAAGCTGACCAAGGCGGTAAAGGATGCTTCTACGCCTGTGTGCTACAAGCTGGACATCTCCGGCGACTACAAGACCGCTTACACGGTGGGCGAAAGTCTTGACCTTAGCGGCGCAGTTATCATCGCACACTGGACGATGGGCAAGGCAGATACCATTGTAGATGTCAAGGACATTACTATTACGGGCTTCGACACCAACACCCGGGGCCAGCAGACGCTGACGCTGACCTACGGCGCGGCCAAGACCACCATCACCGTCACCGTGCTGCTGCCCGTGGGCGCGGACATCACCGTGACCTTCTCCCTGCTGGGCGACAGCGTGCATGACGACAAGAGCGGACCCCACACCCTGGCGGACGACAACCTGGAGAAGTGGATCGACAGCGTGAGCGTGACCGTCAGCAACAACGCCACCGTGCTGGATGTTGTGAAGGCCGCTTTGGGCGATAAGTACACCATCTTGAACGAGAGCGGGAACTATATCCAGTCCATCACCCCCAAGGACGGCAAGGAGCTGGGCGAGTTTACCAACGGCAATCTCTCCGGCTGGATGTATACCCTCAACGGCGTACACCCCAACCTGGGCGTGGCGCAGCAGTATCTGAACGGCGGCGATGTGATCGTGTTCCACTACACCGACGACTACACCCGGGAGAGCGGCATGGACGGCGGGCGCAAGAGCCCCGCTGAGGTGGTGGCGATGATTGACGCCATCGGAGCCGTGAGCCTGAGCAAGGGCACCGCCATTTCCGAGGCCCGCACCGCTTACGACGCGCTCACCGACGCGGAGAAGAAGCAGGTCACCAACTACGACAAGCTCACCGCCGCCGAGGCCGCCTACGCTAAGCTGGTGGCCGAGATGGGCAAGAAGCTGGAGGAAATCTACAAGACCACCGGCGACTATATGAGCAAGCTCGGCACCCCCGGTTTCGGCTCCGTGGGCGGCGAGTGGATGACCATCGGCCTGGCCCGTTCGGGGCGGACTGTGCCCGCTGGGTACTATGACAATGTGGTCAAGTATGTAAAGGAAAAGGCTGACGCCAATGAGCGCCTGCACCGGGCAAAAGTCACGGACAACGCCCGGGTGATCCTGGCCCTCACCGCCATCGGCAAGGATGTCACCAATGTGGGCGGCCATAACCTGCTGAAGGGCCTGGATAACATGGATTATGTGCAGACCCAGGGCATCAACGGCCCCATTTGGACGCTCATTGCCCTGGATAGCCACAACTATCCCACCATGGGCGATGTGACCCGGGAGAAGCTGATTAAGGTCATCCTGGCCGCCCAGCTCACTGACGGCGGCTGGGACCTCAGCGCGGACAAGGCCGACCCGGATATGACGGCTATGGCCATCCAGGCTTTGGCCCCCTACTATAAGACCAACGAGACGGTCAAGGCCGCTGTGGATAAGGCCCTGGAGGCCCTTTCCGCCATGCAGCGGCCTGACGGCGGCTTCGCCAGCTGGGGCAGCGTCAATAGCGAAAGCTGCGCTCAGGTCATCGTGGCGCTGACCGCTCTGGGCATCGACCCCACCGCCGACAGCCGTTTTGTGAAGAACGATCTCACCGTCCTGGATGCCCTGGCCGGGTTCTATGTCACCGGCGGCGGCTTCCGCCACACCGCTAACGGCGAGCTGGACGGCATGGCCACCGAGCAGGGCTACTACGCCCTGGCGGCCTACTACCGCTTCGTAAACGCCCAGACCCGGCTCTATGACATGAGCGATGTGACCGTTCAGACCGGCGGCAACGGCACCCCCGCCACCGGCGATACCGGCGTGCTGGTTTGGGTCATCGCCCTGCCTGTGGCGGCCCTCGCCGCAGCCTTCGTCCTCAAGCGTAAGGAGCGGGAGGCGTAAGCTCCCTGTAAAAGAGGGCGGAAACATCCGCTGAAAAAACAATAGAAAAAAACTCCGACCCTTTGGGGAACCAAGGGTCGGAGTTTTTTTGACCGCATAAAGACGCATTTGCAAAGGAGACGATATTGCTTAAACTGAAAATCGACAATTTCATACGAATCCCGTCATATTTGCGTCGGCCATTGTAGAACGAACATAGGACACAAATGGCCAAAAATCGTGTAAAATCATTACAGAAAGACCAAGCAACTCTGCGCCGGACTGCAAGGGGGCCGCCGTGGCGGACAGTTCTTTGGATGCCAAAATACACAAGGACAGGAGGAGTATCAGTGCCGTTAGTTTATTATGTTTCGGACCTCGAAAAGAATGGAACTTTGGACGCTGAACGATTGCTGCGTCTTTTGGGTTTATCCGGGAAACTGTCGGGGTTTTACTATGCAGTATACATGCTGGAGCAGGTTCGGGAAAAGCCGGAGTGTATTTTGCTGATCACAAAGCGTCTGTATCGTCAGACAGCGCAGCACTTCCACACCTCAAGCGACTGCGTGGAGCGGAATCTGCGCACCCTGGTGCAGGCTTGCTGGCGGCAGCCAGACCACGGCTTGCTGGAACGCATTGCGGGGCATCCGCTGTCACAGCCGCCGACAAATACGCAGTTCATTGATATGCTGGCAGCCTACCTCCGCAGCAGTGCCTAAAACGCTTCCCCTGTTTCGGCAGCGGTGATGTACTTTTTTCCTTTCCGCATCGCCGCCGCAGTTTTTATGCGCGTGACAGCGCCATTCTGTAATGTGTCTCAATTTGAGACGGATTACAATGTGCAAAAGCTCCCCTCGTCCTGTGCAGGACGAGGGGAGCTTTTTGTGCGATCAATTTTGGGGTGAGCTATGGGATGAAAGACGACGCTCGGTTATTGCCTCGTTAAGCAGTTGCTGTAGCAGATCCATTACACCTTGTGCAGATTGTATGGTGGCAATCATCAGTAAATCGCCATCTACCTCCGACCAATTAAGTTCGTAACCAGCGTTGCGTATGAGTTGCGTTAGAAATGTTCGCTGTGTGCGGCCATTTCCTTCACGAAAAGGATGCAGATAATTAGTGGAGCAGTAAAAATCAGTGATCTCTTCTACAAATGTATCATGGGATAACCCTCTGAGATACTTCCAATCTTGCAGCCGTTTGAAAATCAAATCGGCTTGTTTTTCAACATCTTTTGCTGGACAAAAATCTGTTCCCTTCTTGCTGATATTGACGGTGCGTACCTGCCCAGCCCAATCGTATAAATCAGCGAACAAAAAACGATGGACAGCCTTATAGTGGGCAAAGTCAAAAGATTTCACCATCGGTTCGGCTGTCCATTCTGCACTGCGAGCAGAGACCAGTACGGTTTCTACCTCGTTCAATTTCGCTTCATCGTGAATATCAAATTTGTTCACTAACACGGAAGTGCCGGGGTAGCAGTTGTTTTCTATCGGGTCTATACTGTATGCCATCGTATTTACCCCCGTGCTATAATTTCTTGAACAAGTGCAGCCACACTGGTGCTGCCGTTTAGCAGCCGGACGCAGTCTAGCTCCGTTTGTTTTGTGACCGGGTAGCCTTCCATGCTTGCCGAGGCTAATGCGTCCTGTAAAGCAGAGTATTCCATCTCACTCATAAAAACACCTCAACTTAAAAGTAGTTATATTATAGCACAGACAACAGTTATCTGCAACAGTTTGTCCTTGCGAGGAACAGTCTATGGCTTTGAAATAAGAGGAAGCAGTGCGTTTCTATGCCGACTAAAATTTTGCCTCAATTTGAGACGGATTATAAAGTACAAAAGCTCCCCTCGTTCTGATCAGTGCAGGGCGAGGGGGCGTTTACTGCCATAAGGGCGTGTTTGAAAAGCGGGTATGGCCTAAAAAATCGACGAGACTATACAACACCTGCCCTGTTTGCGTCGGCCATTGTAGAACGAACGGGGGGCACAAATGGGCAAAAATCGTGTAAAATTATTACAGAAAGACGGGCCAAATTTACGGCGAACGGCCAAGGGTTTCTTTATGCGCGTGCATCGGCCATCAAGGGGTTGGTGGCCGGTGCAGGCTGATAAAGAGCCGAGACTGCACCTTGAAAAGGGCGCTGCTGCGGCGGCGCTGCATAGAGCAGACAGGTACATTCGTGCCGGTGCGAGCCGAGGAAGGACACCCGCCATGATCTCCGGGCAGGAGGGAGCGACACAGGCGTTTTTCAAAAACAGAGCGGTACTCTGTGGGCCACGACCACCGGCGCCCTTAAAGATACTCCCGCATTGGACGCCCTCAAAGCATCGTGCGGCGCACCCATCAGCATGGGCCGGGGTGAGATTCCCGTGAGGCTGGCAGCCACCAGCCGCCTGTTCTGCTCGTGATAAAACAAGTCAAAATGCAGAGCCGTGGAGCTTGCGGACAAAATGTTTTGCCTGTATGCTCGGCGGCTTTTTGGTTAAAGCGGAAAAGAAGCGTTCATAATGATAGCGGAGGTGGAAGAACTTGGATAACAAAAATGAGCAACAGATCGGCGCGGCTACCTATGTGGTGGAGCGGGTATTCACGGGCACAAAAACCATCCAGGAAGTGGTAACGGAGGAAATCATTTTCACCGGGAAGCAGGCCGCAAATTTTGACGGACAGGCCCCGGATATGGTATAATGGAGCCGTAAATGAGTGGTTCCGGGAAGGAGGAAACATGAGGAACCACATTCAATTAGCAGACGCCTACTATCGCCTTTCCGACGAAGAGCGGAAGTACGGCGAGTCGGCCAGTATTACCAACCAGCGTACCATCGTCCGGGAGTACTGCGAAAAGCATGGCATCATCCTGGTGGAGGAGTTCGTAGACGACGGATTTTCCGGCGGCAACTTTGAGCGGCCCGGCTTCCAGACCATGCTGGAGCACCTCAAAACCGGCAAGGCCAACATGGTCATCACCAAGGACCTGTCCCGCCTGGGCCGTGACATGACGGAATCCAGCCATTATGCGGAGCGCTATTTCCCCGAGCACGGCATCCGCTATTTGGCACCGGGCAGCAACTTTGACTCCGAGGAAGACAACCTCATGGCGCCGTTTCAGTTTGCCATGAACGATGTCTACCTGCGGGACACCTCCCGCAAGGTCAAGCAGACGCTGAACACCAAGCGCAATAACGGCAAATATGTGGCCTGTCCGCCCTACGGCTACCGCAAGGCGGAGCGCACCACGGACCAGCTTGTGCCGGACGAGAACACCGCCCCAGTGGTGAAAATGATCTTCGACCTGGCGGCCTCGGGCCAGTCCTGCCGCAGCATTGCCATCCGGCTCAACGAATCGTGCGTTATGCCGCCGCTGAAGTACCGGGTGGAGTGTCGGGATAACTTCACCGAGCGGGGTGCCCGTCGGGCCTCCGACGAGTGGAACTACACCACGGTCAAGCGCATTTTACGCAACCGGGTCTACCTGGGCCACACTCTGCTGGGCAAAAGCCGCAAGGTCAGCGTGAAGTCCAAGAAGAAAATCCTTGTGCCGGAGGACGAATGGGTGTTCACCAAGGACACCCATCAGGCGCTGGTGTCCCAGGAGCAGTTTGATCTGGCGGCCCATTTCATGGGGGAGAACACCAAGGCCAACGGCGCAAACCCGGCCTTCCGCCACAGCATCTTCGGCGGCATTGCCTACTGCGCCTGCTGCGGCGCGGCCATGTGCTCCGGCGGGTCCGTCTACAACGGGGAGCGGGAAAAATACTGGTATCTGGTGTGCAACAATCTTACCTCCCGGGCGCAGCACCGGTGCGCGCATGGGGCGCGTATTCGCTACGATGATCTGATGGAAGTGGTTCGCCGTGACCTCAACAAACTACTGTCTTTTGACGATGACGGGATTCGAGCCATCACGGAGAGCGCCATTGAGCAGGCCAACGCCTCCCTGGGCGGAGCCGACCCGGCAACGCAGATTGAGAACATCGACAAGCAGACCCTGCGCCTGAAGAAGATGATCGAGCGCTCCTACCGGGACAACATCGCCGGGATGCTCAGTGACGACATCCACGGGGAGATGGTGAAGAAGTTCGGCGTGGAGATCGAGGAGCTGGCCGCCCGGCGCAAGAAGCTGGTGGAGGGCGAGACCACGGCCAAGGAGATACGCAGCGCCTATGGGCTGTTCTTCGACCTGGCCAAAAAGTACACCTGTGTAGAAAAGCTGGACCGGGACATGCTGCACGCCTTTATCGACCGCATAGAGATCGGTGAAAAGATATTGCCGGAGGGCAAAAAAATTGCCGGGCCGCGCACCCCATACCGGCAAAGCATCCGAATTTTCTACCGCTTTATCGGGGAAGTTTCGGGGGATAACCTGCGTGAGATGCAGGCAAATAGAGATCGTGAAGAAGCCGCCCATGCTGCGGGGATGTGAAAAATATTTACCTTGAAGAAAAAAGCCTTTACAGGTTTGGTGTTTTTACCTCAAAAAATGACATTTTACGAAAAGTCATTTTTCCAGTGTTTAAGCCAAAAATCGGGGTTTGCAAAAATTCTTTAAGGTGGATACACATCCTCCTCGTTGGCGGCTTCCATCTTGAACTTATCCATAGCGGCACGGGCCTGGGGCACATTCAGCTTATTGGTGTTCTTGCTGGACATAGTCACGATCTCCTTTCTTTGGGTACTCGGCTTTCGCCTGTTTGGGTATCGCAAGCATAGTTTGAGCCGATGGGACGGGTTTATGCGCAAAATTTGTTGGTAAAAAATGCCCGCTTTTTTACTGCTTTGCCTGAGTAGGAGACGCGGGGACGGAGGACGGAACGACGCACCGCCGCGCGTTTCGGCCCGGAGAGAAGCCGAGATATGCTAAATGGTTTGCTTGCGTTTGGGGGAAGGATATATTATAATGAGGAAAATAAAAGCGGAGCGATAAATGCGAGCAGGACCCGAAATAAAAACGGGCGGGAAAACGGATTGTAGGAGAGAAAAAGGCTTGGAAAATTTTTTGAAAGAAAGCATGGACTATCTGGCTCGGGAGGACGAGCAGGTGGGCGCATGGCTGCGGCGGGAGTATCGGCGGCAGCAGGAAAATATTGAGCTTATTGCCTCGGAGAACATCACCTCTCCGGCGGTGATGGCCGCCGTGGGCAGCTGCCTGACCAACAAATATGCCGAGGGGTATCCCGGCCGGCGATACTACGGCGGATGTGAGTTTGTGGACGAAATAGAGACCCTTGCTATTGACCGGGCCAAGGCCCTTTTCGGCGCAGAGTATGCCAATGTGCAGCCGCACTCCGGGGCCCAGGCCAACCTGGCGGCCTACGCGGCCCTTATGCAGCCGGGAGACACCCTGGTGGGCATGGATCTGGCCGGGGGCGGACATCTGACCCATGGGGCGGCGGTGAACCAGTCGGGAAAGCTTTACCGGGCCGTCAGCTACGGAGTGGATGAGAAAACCGGGCGCATTGACTATGACCGGGTGGAGGACATTGTGCGGGCGGCGCGGCCCAGGGTGCTGGTGGCTGGAGCCTCGGCCTATCCCAGAGCGCTGGATTTTAAGGCCTTTGCGGACATTGCCCACCGCCATGGTGCGCTGCTGCTGGTGGATATGGCCCACATTGCCGGGCTGGTGGCGGGAGGACAGCATGAGAGCCCCATGCCCTACGCCGATGTGGTGACCACCACTACCCACAAGACGCTCCGGGGGCCCCGGGGCGGCGTGATCCTGGCCAAGGAGGAGTGGGGCAGGAGAATAGACAGCGCCGTATTTCCCGGCATGCAGGGCGGACCGCTGCTGCATGTGATCGCCGGGAAGGCGGTGTGCTTCCGGGAGGCTATGGAGCCTGCATTCCGGGACTATGCCCGGCGGACGGTGGAAAATGCCGCCGCCCTGGCAGAGGCTATGCTGGCAAAGGGATTTGACCTGGTATCCGGCGGCACGGACAACCACCTGATGCTGGTGGACCTGCGCAGCCACGGCATCACGGGCCGGGATCTGCAGGAGCGGCTGGACGGGCTGCACATCACCCTGAACAAAAACGCCATCCCCGGCGACCCGGAAAAGCCCGCCGTCACCAGCGGCGTGCGGATGGGGACGCCCTGCGTCACCACCCGGGGATTTGATGCCGCCGATATGGTGGTTATCGCCCAGTGCATTCACCGGGCCTGCCGGAATGAGGCGGCGGATCGGGCGTTTATTTTGGAGGCCGTGGCGGAGCTGACAGGCCGGCATCCCATGGAAATGTGATTTTTTTGGAGAGAAAGAATGGGATTTATAGATTCATACAAACGGCTCGAAAAGCTGTGCGGTGATGTGATGGGCTGCGACAGGCCGGTGACGGCGTATATCGATGAGATGAAGGCAACGCCGCACGGCGCTTATTATGTAGCGGGGTGGGGGAGCGACCTGGAGATGCTCAAGCGGTATCGCTGGATAAGGAACCAGATTGCGCATGAGCCGGGCTGCACGGAGGCGAACATGTGCGGGGCTGGGGACGCGGCGTGGATAGACCAGTTTTACGGGCGCATTATGGACCAAACGGACCCGCTGGCGCTGTATGAAAAGGAAATGAAACGGCAGCGGGCCGAACAGGCGCAAAGATCGCGCCCGGAATCGGTGCGGCCTGCGGAAAAGAAGCCGCCGCAGGAGCCTCGGAAGCGGGAAAGCATCGAAAAGGCGCCACGGCGGAAGTGGGGGACGGTAGTTTTGGCGTTTCTGCTTTTTGCGGTCATCTTTTTGGCGTCCTTTGCCGGGCTGATAGCGCTTTTTGCGCGTACATGAGAATTAAAAACAGGGAAGAAGCCCGTGGGGGTTTCTTCCCTGCTTTTTGTGCGTTGGGTGGGGGGCGACCCTCAGTCGCGGCAGAGCCGCTACAGCTGCCCTTACATAAGGGAGCCTTTGAGGACGGGGGTTGCGGATTGCCACGGCCAGTGTGCGCACTGACCTCGCAATGACAGCTTTTTGCATGGGGTGTGGTGCGTTTTGTTGTGGTGCGTAGGGGCGGGGCTTTGCCCCGCCTGCGGGCGACCGCGAGGGTCGCCCCTACGGGTGGGCTGCAAGGGGTGCGGTGAACGGGGCGTCGGGGACGCCGCCCCTTACGGACGCATTATTGCGGATGCGGTGAGGCGGGGCGATGTGGGCATCGGCCCCTACGGGAGAGTTTGTTTTACGGATTCGGGAACGGCGGCTGACCGGCCGATACAGTGGCGTAGCGCAGGGAGAGAATTTCCCAGTTCAGCAGGGGGAGGGCGGCGTTTACATAGGCCTCGCGGTCATCGCCGCAGGTGAGCTGGTAGGCGTGGCGGTGAAGGTCAAGGCACAGGATGGGTACAAGAGGCAGAGCCGTTTGCAGGCCGGGCGTAAAGAGCAGCCGCAGCCTTCCGCAGCGGTCGCAGAGCAGCCAGGTACAGCCCTCCTGCGTGTCCTGCAGGGAGGCCTGGCGCAGGGCTCGGAGAAAATCCTCCATGGAGCCGAAGCTGCAGCGGAGAGCTTCCGCCAAGGCGGCGTCGGGATTTCCGGTCCGGGCCGGAGCCAGGGAGGAAAAGTATAGGGCGTGGCTGTATACCCCGCTGCCATGGTGCAGGATGTCCGGTCGGGCCGGGGCAGGGAGACAGTCCGGGTGCAGCAGGAGTCGGGAGAGGGGACGGCGCTGGAGAGCCGGATAGGGCTGCAGGGCCCGGTTTAGGCCGTCGATATGCCCGGCAAAAATGCGGTCGTGATGGGTCATGATGGTGGCCCGGTTCAAATTCGGCTCCAGGGCAGCCGGGGCGTAGGGCAACCGGGGCAGAACATAGGGATAGGTCATAGGCAGCGTATCCTTTCCGATAAAAGTTTACATTTTATACTATATGACCGTCTTGACAAATCATGCCCACCGGGTCAAAATGAATAGGAGAACACCTGACAGAAAGATTTGATAAATTACGAAAGTGAGGTGCAGCGTCATGCGTAGAAAAGACAGGCAGAGGGACGCAGACTTTGCCTGGCAGGTGATGCGGGAGGCTCCCTACGCCACGCTCTCCCTGGCGGACGGGGCCGGGCGGCCCTACGCCGTGCCCGTGTCCCAGGCGGCGGACGAGGAGGTGGGGGCCATTTACTTCCACTGTGCCTTGGCCGGAGAAAAGTACGAGATCTTCAAGGACGGGTGTGAGGCGGCCATGAGCGCCGTGTCCCATGCGGAGATCATCCCGGACGAATACACCGTGGCCTACGCCTCGGCGGTGGCCCGGGGGCGGCTGGAGATCGTCACGGACGAGAAAGAGCGGATGCGGGCCATAAAAATTCTCTGTATGCAGTTTGACCCGGAGGCCGGGGAAAAGTATGTCTCGTGCATGAAAAACTCCGGAGCCCGGACCTGCGTGGTGCGCCTGTCTGTGAAGGAGATCACGGGCAAGGAGGGCAACGACTGAGAAAAAAGCACCCTCCCGAGAATCAGAAGGGTGCGGAGGAATATTTTTCAAATTTTATATGTCGGTGAAGTCATGAGCCTGCTCGGTGGCCAGGACCTGGGCCGGGTCTGCGTCCCACAGGCGCAGGAGCTTTTCTGCCAGAATTTTGGAAAAGCCCGCCAGCAGCGCCGACTCCATCACCAGGCACCGGGCCACGCCGTCGGTGCCGGCGTCCGGGGCGCACAGCTCTTGCCAGCTCTGCTGGATCTGGTGGTTAAAGAGCAGGGCGATACCCCGGAATTTGCCGCTGTAATCCTCGTAGATATGGCGCACGGTCTCCGGGCCGTCCTGCCCATCGGCCAAATCCCAGGGGATGATCTTCTGCACCTGGCTGATGCCGATGGACTGCTTCAGGGTGAGGATCATGATGAGATAGCAGATGTGGACCCGGTAGTATTTCCGCTTCACCGGGGCGGGCATCAGCTTCAGGCGAACATAGTTGTTGATGGCGGAGGCGGTGACGATGCGTTCCTTCTCCGCATTTACCGGGGGAATGAAGCTGAGATACCGCTCCAAAAGCAGAATTACCTGGTCCATATACAGACCAAAGTCCGGGATAGAGTCCCACTGGGGCAGGTGATAGTCGGTGATATATTGGTCCCACCGCTGCAGCTTGTGAGCGATGAGGGGTTTGTCGTAGGGCATAAAGCCACCTCCTGTTTGCACAGACTATTATAGCAGGTTTTCCGGAGGGTTACAATAGGAAAAAAGAACATTGACACGCCATATGTAATATGCTATATTATTATTGACGATTGGCAAGGGGCCTATGCCCTCTGCTGACCGACGGTAAAAATCGGCAAAGGAGGGGAATTTATGCCCCGGGCGTATGTATATGGCGATTCACTGCTGAAGGCCACGGTGCCGGATGAGCAGTTTCACTATCATTTCCACCTGCCGGAGGTGATGGAGCGGTACAGCGGACGGCAGACCGAGGTGGTGAGCCGGGCTAAAATGGGCGCAACGATCCGCAAGGGTCAGGCGCTGCTGGACCATGACCTGCAGCGGGGGCTCCAGGCGGATTTTGCCCTCATTGCCTACGGCGGAAACGACAGCGACTTCGACTGGGATGCCATTCAGGAGCGTCCGGAGGAGGAGCACATTCCCCGTACGGCCCTGCCGGAGTTTCGAAGCACCCTGTTTTCCATGCTGCAAAAGCTCCGGGACCAGAGCGTGCAGCCGGTGCTGATGACCCTGCCGCCCATTGACGCGCAGCGGTATTTGGACTTCCTGTGCCGGGCCGGGCGCAGCAAGGAGCGCATTATGGCCTGGCTGGGGGACATTCAGCATATTTACCGGCACCAGGAGCTGTATTCGGACACGGTGGCCCAGGTGGCTTATGAGACCGGCACACCCATTATCCGGGTGCGGGAGAGTTTTTTGCGTGAAAAGCATTTGCCGGGGCTGATTTCGCCGGACGGCATTCACCTGACGATGGAGGGCTACACCAAGATGTTTGACACCTTGGCCGGGTGGCTTCGCCAAGCAATTGCGTGATAAGGAGCATGAATATGGTACGAATTTTTACAGACACGGCAGCCAATCTGCCCATGAAAACTTTGGAGGAGCTGGACATCAAGGCTGTGCCGCTGACCTATGAGGTGGACGGCGCGGAGCCGGATTACAGCATCGACTTTAACGGCCCGGCCTTTTACGAGGCCATGCGCAAGGGTGCGGAGGTAAAAACCTCTATGGTGAACCCCCAGACGGCGGCCCAGGCCATTGAAAAGTGCCTGGAGAGTGGCGAGGATGTGCTGTATATGGGCATTTCCGGCGGCATTAGCGGCAGCTGCTGGGGCGTTGGCCTGCAGTGCAAGGAGCTGGCGGAGAAATACGGGGCCGAGCGCGTGCGCGTGCTGGACACCCGGGGCGCATCCTTGGGCGAGGGGCTGGTGGTCATTGAGACGGCGAAGCTGGCCAAGGAGGGGAAGTCCCTTCCGGAGCTGGAGACCTTTGCCCGGGGCCTTTGCGCACGGATGCAGCAGTTCTTCGTGGTGGACGACCTGAAGTATCTGCACAAGGGCGGTCGCATTTCCGGCGGCGCGCGGCTGGCCGGTACACTGCTGCAGGTAAAGCTCATCCTCCGGGGCGACGAGGAGGGCAAGATCGTGATGTATGAAAAGGTTCGGGGCAAGAAAAAGGCTCTGGAGGCCCTGGCGAACATCTATGCCCAGACTATGAATGACCCGGAGGCCCCTATTGGCATTGCCCATGCCGATGCCCCGGCGGATGCACTGCATTTGCAGAGCCTGCTGCGGGATAAGGGCGCCAAGGGCGAGATCATGCATGTGTGCTATGAGCCGGTCACCGGTGCCCATGTGGGGCCGGGGACGGTGGCCCTCTTCTTTTACAGCGAGGAATGGAGATAACGCAGACAGAATAATGCGGACGAAAAAAGGACGGACCGGAAGGTCCGTCCTTTTAGACTGTCGAAAAACCCTTCGGGTTTTTCCGACAACAGGCTTGCAGTCTGCTGCGCGCATAATTTTTGCGCCGTGCGCAAAAATTCCACACTGGCAGCCTGAGAAGTATTTTCTCTCACGCACAGGTCGCGAGAGAAAATGATTTTATTTCTTTGCCGCCTGCGGGCGGCAAACTCTGCGAGGCTTTTTTGATACGCTGAAAGGACGGACCGGAAGGTTCGTCCTTTTTTGCGGTGCAGGGGTATAAAAACAGAGGCTGTCGGGAAAACCCAAAGGAATCACCCATGGGATCACTCAAGCGCGTCGTGGCTTTCGAATACATCCCGGATGGTGCCGGCCCGGTCAAACTCCGGCTGGGGCTCGGCTTTGCCCATCTGCATCTCCTGCCACTTGGCCTTGTCAATGAGCAGCTGCCGGGGCTTGGAGCCCTCGAAGGGGCCTACGATACCCCGCTCCTCCATCTGATCCACCAGCCGGGCAGCCCGGGAATAGCCCAGCTTCAGCCGCCGCTGGAGCATGGAGACGCTGGCCTGGCCTGTTTCCAGCACCACCTCCACGGCGGCGGGCAGCAGCTCGTCGCCATCGTCGGCATCGGCAGGCTCCGGGGCGGGGCCGCCCTTCTTGTCCTTCTCCTGGACCACCTGCTCGATTTGGCGGATGACATCCTCGGAGTAGGCCGTCTCCCCCTTTTCCTTCACAAAGTCCACCACCCGCTCGATCTCCTCGGGGGCGATGAAGCAGCCCTGGACGCGCCGGGGCTTGCCCTCGCCCAAGGGGGCGTAAAGCATATCGCCTTTACCCACCAGCTTCTCTGCGCCGGGGTTATCCAGTATGATCCGAGACTCCATGGAGGAGGCCACGGCAAAGGCAATGCGGCTGGGAATGTTGGCCTTCATAAGGCCCGTGATAACATCGGCGGAGGGACGCTGGGTGGCAATGACCAGGTGCATCCCGGCGGCGCGGCCCATCTGGGCCACCCGGCAGATGGAATCCTCCACCTCCTTGGCCGCCACCAGCATCAGGTCGGCCAGCTCGTCGATGACCACCACCACCGAGGGCAGCTTTTTCAGGGACTCGCCGGCTTCGTCCGGCTGGGACTGAGCGGCCAGGGCGTTGTAAGAGGTCAGATCCTTCACGCCGTTTTCCGAGAAGAGCTTATAGCGCTTCATCATTTCAAACACCGCCCATTGCAGGGCTCCGGCGGCCTTTTTAGGGTCTGTAACCACGGGGATGAGCAGGTGCGGGATGCCGTTATAAGGGGCCAGCTCCACCATTTTTGGGTCCACCATGATGAAGCGGACCTCCTCCGGGGTGGACTTATAGAGCAGACTCACAATGAGGGAGTTGGTACACACGGACTTACCGGAGCCGGTGGTGCCGGCGATAAGTACATGGGGGAGCTTCGCGATGTCACCGATAATGCGGTTGCCGCCGATGTCCTTGCCCACGGCGAAGGCCACGGCGGACTTGTGGCCGGTGAACTCCCGGGACTCGATGACCTCCCGGATGCGCACCGGGGTCACGGCCCGGTTGGGCACCTCAATGCCCACCGCGGAAATCTTGCCCGGCACCGGGGCCACCCGGACGCTGCTCACACCCAGGGCCAGGGCAATGTCATCGGCCAGGTTGGTGATTTTGGAGAGCTTTACCCCTTGGGGCTGGGCAAACTCATAGCGGGTGACGCTGGGACCCCGGACCACCTCGCCGGGCTGAGCATCCACGCCAAAGCTGCGCAGAGTGTCCGCCAGGCGCTTGGAATTGCTGCGCATCTCCGCCCCAGCGGCGGTAAAATTGCCGGGGCCGCCCTGCTCCAGCAGGGTGATGGGGGGGTACTGGTACTGCTCCTCGGGCTCGGATAGCTCCTGCTCGATTTGACGGCTCACCTCCTGGGCCGCCTTTTCCAGGTCCACGGGCTCAGCCTTCGGCGTTGGTGCGGCAGGCTGGGGAGGCGTGACAGGCTCGGGGGCTGTGGGCTGAGGGGGCTGCTCCGGCTCCGGGGCGGGCTCCGGCTGGGGTGGGCTCAGCACCTCGTCTGGGGTGGGAGTCTGACGACCGGCAAAGAAGGACTTCTTGCCGGGCTGGAGGGGCCTGTCCTCTGCCGGGGCGGCGGGGTCGTCCAGGGGAATGTCGATCTGCGCCTTACGGCGGCGGGAGGGGGCTTTTTGCACAGACTGAGGGGGCTGCTCCGGCTCCGAGGAGTCGCTCCCCGCCTCCTCCGCCCGTTGGGCGGCCCGCTGGCGGGCTTTTTCCGCTACCTGAGACGGGGTGGTGTGCAGCATCACGAATACGCATGCCACCAGTCCCACTGCGGCTAGGATGGCAAACACGGCCTCACTGATGTACGCCTTGCCCAGCTCTGCCAGGCCGCCGCAGATCACGCCGCCGCCGTGAAGGGTCTGCCCCTCTGCCCACAGGGCGGAAAGGGTGAGGGATTTTACCGGCGCGGCAAAAATGAGGTGCAGCAGACTGCCGCACAGAGCCGGCGTCAGCAGGGCGCAGAGGGCTGGAGCTGTGGCCTTACGCTCCCGGTGCAGCAGCAGAAACAGGCCGCTTACCAGAAGCATCGCCGCCCACAGCCAGTAGCCATAGCCAAACAGGCCCGTGAGGGCGCTGCGCAGCAGGCCCAGCAGCACCGCCTGGGCGTTAAAATAGCTCACGGCCACGCATAGCGCCAGCAGCAGGCACAGCACACCGCCCGCCGTGCGCACGGCCGGATTGGGGGCCTGGGGCGTCGGGGCGGACGGGGAGGCAGAGCGCCTGCCGCTTTGTTGTGTGGTTTTCTTTTTGGTGGTTTGAGCCATGGTATCTCCCATTCTGCCGCCGCGGCGGCACACAGATGTAAAGGATTCGGATTCTTATTTAATAAGGGTCAGGATCAGAGTCAGCAGGCCCACCGCCCAGCAATAGTAGGCGAAAAAGCCGAACTTGCCCTTGGCGGCGATCATTTTCAGCAGGCGAATGCACAGGTAGCCAACCACGGCGGCGGTGACGACGCCCACCAGGTACACCGGCACCTGGCTAAGGTCAATGCCTGCATCGATGGCGTCCTTCAGGGACAGGATATTGGCGCCCAGGATGGCGGGAATGCTCATCAGGAAGGAAAAGCGAACGGCGAACCGCCGCTCATAGCCCACAAAGCAACCGGTGGTAATGGTCATGCCGGAGCGGGAAATACCGGGCATGGTGGCGATGGCCTGGCCCACACCCACGATCAGGGCGGAGAGGACACTGGCGCTGGACTCGGTCTTGCGGCCCTTCGGCACCCGGTCACTGGCAAAGAGCAAGAAGCCCGTAACGATGAGGGCTGCCCCAATAAAGAGCATGTTGCTGCTGAGACCCTGAACCTTATCCTTCACAGGCAGCACCGCGAACAGGGGCAGGGTGGCCACAATGATCAGCAAAATCAGCCGGCGAGCCGGGGGCACCGGGGTGGGGGTGGTGTGATGGGCAAGGTCCCGCACGCCGCAGACCAGCTCCCGGAGCATATCCTTGATCTCTCCCCAGTAGGCCACGAATACGGCCACCAGGGTGCCCAGGTGCAGCAGCACATCGAAAAACTCCGGCACCACACCGGCATCCTGCATACCCAGCAGGTTCTGGGCAATGGCCAAATGTCCGCTGCTGGAAATGGGCAAAAACTCGGCAAGACCCTGGATCAGGCCCAGCAAAAAGGAAGAAAAAAATGACATAAGCAGGCATCTCCTATCAAAAATGTGATAATAATTCGTATAATCGCGTCGAAATATTACGAATCGTATTCGATTTTTCTCCGTCGGGTATTCATTATATCACATTTCACCGTAGATTACCACACTTTCTCTCGCAGAACAAAAATGTCACGCCGAGGCCGGGGGCATGGTTGTTCACAAAAAGGTCTTGATTTGAATAGGGGAGAGTGCTATAATTTTGTATATTTAATAACATACCTTACTATGCCTATTTGAGGTATGTGGTCGGGAAAGAGGAATATTTCGTGGCTTTTCGCAAGCAAAACGGACTGAAGCCTCTGGAAAAACGGGCCTGGCTTTCTTCGCCTACCATGCACGGCCCGGAGCTGCAATATATGACGGAGGCCTTCGAGAGTAACTGGATGAGCACCGTGGGCGAGAATATAGGCGTGGTAGAGAGTCTGATCACCCAGAGGATCGGCTGCGGCTATGCGGTGGCCCTTTGCTCCGGTACGGCAGCGCTGCACCTGGCGGTGAAGCTGGCGGGAGTGAAGAGCGGCAACAGGGTGTTTGTCAGCGACATGACCTTTTCTGCCACTGCCAACGCCATCATGTACGAGGGTGGAGAGCCGGTATTCATCGATGCCGATAGGGACACCTGGAATATGGACCCGGCGGCCCTGGAAAGAGCCTTTGAACTGTACCCTGCGGTGAAGACTGTGGTCATCGCCAACCTCTACGGCACCCCCGGCAAGATGACGGAGCTGTGTGAGATTGCCCACCGCCACGGCGCAGTGGTCATTGAGGACGCGGCGGAGTCTCTGGGCGCCACCTATGAGGGCCGCCAGACCGGCACCTTCGGCGACATAGCCGCCATCAGCTTCAACGGCAATAAGATCATCACCGGCTCCTGCGGCGGCGCCCTGCTGACCAATAGTAAGGAGGCCGCCCACCGGGCGCGCAAGTGGTCCACCCAGGCAAGGGAGGACGCCGCCTGGTACCAGCACGAGGAGCTGGGCTACAACTACCGCATGAGTAATGTGGTAGCAGGGGTGGTCCGGGGCCAGCTGCCGTATCTGGAGGAGCATATGGCCCAAAAGCGGGCTATTTATGAGCGCTACCGAGAGGGCCTGCGCGGCTTGCCCGTGACCATGAATCCCTACGAAGCGGCCAAGGCGGAGCCGAATTTCTGGCTCTCCTGCCTGCTTATTGACGAGAAAGCCATGTGTCCCCAGGAGCGGGGAGACCTGGAGGCCCGCTATGAAGGTCAAAGCGGCAAAAGCTGCCCCACGGAGATCATCGAGGCCCTGGCGCGGTATAACGCCGAGGCCCGGCCTATCTGGAAGCCCATGCACCTGCAGCCGTTTTTTAGGGACAAGGCATTTGTCTCTGCTGGGCCCGGCGAAGATGTGGGAGCGGATATTTTCCGCAGGGGCCTGTGTCTGCCCAGCGACAATAAGCTCACGGCGGACAGGCAGGAGCGGATTATGGAGATTGTCCGGGCCTGCTTTGCCTGATTTGTTTTTTCACACATAATAATATTATATATGTTTTTATATTGAAAAAGAGGTCGTTTTTATGCGTAAAATACCATTCAGCCCTCCTGACATTACGGAGGAGGAAATTCAAGAGGTTTGCCAGGCCCTGCGCTCCGGCTGGATCACCACCGGACCCAAGACCAAGGAATTTGAGCGGCAGGTGGCCGCTTTCTGCGGAACAGACCGGGCCGTGTGCCTCAACTCCGCCACCGCCTGCCTGGAGATGACCCTGCGCATCCTGGGCATCGGCCCCGGAGACGAGGTCATCACCTCAGCCTATACCTACACCGCTTCCGCCAGCCCCGTGTGCCATGTGGGAGCCAAGCTGGTGCTGGTGGACACCCTTCCCGGCTCTTACGAGATGGACCCGGAGAAGCTGGCTGCGGCGATCACGGAGCGTACCAAGGCGGTGATCCCCGTGGACATTGCCGGCATCCTGGCAGACTACGACACCATTTATTCTATCGTGGAGAGCAAGAAGGGGCTGTTCACTCCGGCCAATGACCTGCAGAAGAAGATCGGCCGGGTAGCGGTGGTGGCTGACGGGGCCCACAGCTTCGGCGCCCAGCGCCACGGCAAGCGCTCCGGCTGCTTTGCGGACTTTACCACCTTCTCCTTCCACGCAGTGAAGAATCTCACCACCGCCGAGGGCGGAGCCGCCACCTGGAATCCGGCGCTGGCCCTGGATGACGAGGCTATTTATAAGCAGTATATGCTCCTGAGCCTCCACGGCCAGAGCAAGGACGCCCTGGCCAAGACCAAGCCCGGCGCGTGGGAATATGACATCGTGGCGCCGCTTTATAAATGCAACATGACGGACATTATGGCGGGCATCGGCCTTGCCCAGCTCAGGCGCTACCCGGGACTGCTGGAAAAGCGCTATAAGCTGGTGCGGCTTTATAATGAGCTGCTTGCTGGCTGCGGCGTGGAGCATGCACCCCATTTCCGGGAGGACGAGGTTTCCAGCTGCCATTTGTATCTGACCCGGCTTACGGGCAAGACCATGGCCCAGCGCAACGCCATCATTGAGAAAATGGCGGAGCAGGGCGTGGCTACCAATGTACACTATAAGCCCCTGCCGCTGCTGACGGCCTATAAGGACCTGGGCTTTGACATTGCGGACTATCCCTGCGCCCTGGCTCAGTTTGAAAACGAGATTACCCTGCCCCTGTACTCCACCCTCACGGAGGAGGATGTACGGTACATCTGCCAGACGCTGAAGATGTGCCTGCAGGACGGATAAAAAGGAAAAGGACAGCAAATTTATGGATAACCAAGCAGGCGCCCGACAGCCATACCGGATCGTTACCCCTCCCTCAGCGGCCACCATGGCCTGCAAGCGGGCCTTTGACATCCTATGCTCTTTTTTGGGACTGGCGGTGCTGAGTCCGGTGCTGCTGGTGGTGTCGGTGTTGGTGGCGGTCACCTCTCCCGGCGGGGTATTTTTCCGTCAGGAGCGCATCGGAAAGGACGGAAGGCCCTTCCGTATTTTCAAGTTTCGCTCCATGCGTAAGGATAACGCGGGGCTGAAGATCACCACCGGCAATGACAGCCGCATTACCCCTGTGGGCCGATTTTTGCGCAAGAGTAAGATAGACGAGCTGCCCCAGCTCATCAATGTGCTGGTGGGGGACATGAGCTTCGTGGGTCCCCGGCCGGAGGTGGCGGACTATGTGAACCTGTATACCCCCTACCAGCGGCAGGTGCTGCTGGTGCGCCCGGGCATCACGGGGCTGGCGTCTATCCGTTTCCGCAATGAAAATGATCTGCTCACCGCCAGCGACGATCCCAACCGCACCTATGTCGAGCAGATCATGCCCCGGAAGATCGACCTGGATCTGGAGTATATCCCCCACGCTTCGGTTTTCTATGATATCAAGCTGATTTTCCAAACCTTTGCGGTGGTAATAAAGGAGTAAAGAGGAGCTTTATGAGAATTTGGCTTATCAACCATTATGCGGTGCCGCCCCAGTATTATCCTTTGGCCCGGCAGAATTATTTTGCGAAGAATCTTATGCGCCTGGGCCATGAAGTGACCATCTTTGCCGCCAGCACGGTGCATAACTCCGATAAAAACCTCATTGAGGACGACACCCCTTACCGGGAGGATGTGGTGGACGGGGTCCACTATGTGCTCATCCGCTGCAAGGGCTATCACGGCAACGGCGCTTCCCGCATTCTCAATATGCTGGAGTTTGCCCGAAAACTACCGGGTGTGTGTGACAAATACCCCCGGCCCGATGCTATTGTGGCCACCTCCATGCCCCCCATGTCCTGCGCGGCGGGCATCAAGCTGGCCCGGAAATACGGCTGTCGGGGCATCGCGGAGATCGCCGACCTTTGGCCGGAGAGCATCATTGCCTATGGCATCGCCGGGCCCCATAACCCGGCGGTCCTGTGGCTGCGGCGGCTGGAAAAGTGGATCTATACCAAGGCTGACGCCGTGGTGTTTACCGTAGAGGGCGCCTACGACTACATCAAAGAGCAGCATTGGGAAAAGGAAGTTCCCCGGAGTAAAGTATTTTATATAAATAATGGTGTAGACCTGGAGCTGTTTGATTATAACAAGGAGCATTTCCGGGTAGAGGACAAGGACCTGGACGACCCCGAAATTTTCAAGGTGGTCTATACAGGGTCTATCCGCAGGGTAAACGGATTGGGTCTGCTGCTGGATGCGGCCAAGGCTGTCCGGGATCCCCGGGTGCGCTTTCTTATCTGGGGCGACGGGGATGAGCGGCCCATGCTGGAGCAGCGCGTAAAAGATGAAAACATCGGTAATGTGGTGTTCAAGGGCCGGGTGGAGAAGAAGTTCGTGCCCTCCATCGTCAGCCGGGCAGATGTGAATATTGCACACTGCATCAGTACACCGGTGGACCGATACGGCATCAGCTTCAATAAGATGTTTGAATATTTTGCCGCCGGAAGGATCGTCCTGTCGGACTTTCCAACGCAGTATAATCCGGCCGTGCAGTGCGGCGCCGGCATCACGGTGAATGATGTGTCCCCCGCCAATATTGCTGCGGCCGTGGACAAACTGGCGTCTTTGCCGGAGGAGGAGCGCCGTCGGTTCGAGGAAAACAGCCGGGCTGCCGCCCACAAATATGATTTCAAAAATCTGACATCGGAGCTGTTGGAAGTGATTCAATCGATTCCGGAAAAAGAATAAGATTGCACTAAAAATCAAACGCATAAGGAAATGAGGTCGATTTTGATGAAGCTGAGCACATTGCTGCCCGAACTGCTGCCGCAGTATGATTTCAAGCTGGAAAATGAACAGGAATTCTCCACGCTGGGACTGGTGGTGGCGGAAGTTAAGGAACCCTTCTGCACCTTTGTGGATACAGAGCACGCACTGAAGGACCTGCACGACGGTATCACCATGGTCATCACAACGCCGGAGATCGCTCCGAAGCTGGTGAAGCAGGGACGGGGGGTGTGCATTACGGAGCAGCCCCGGGTCGTGTTTTTCCGGCTGCACAACGCCTTGGGTCAACATGGAGGGTATGCCAGAGCCCGTCATGCTACCAGGATCGGGAAAAACTGCTCCATCAGCCCCCTGGCTGTGGTAGCCAAGGAAAATGTCATCATCGGTGACAATGTGGTTATCGAAGAATTCGCTGTAATCCGGGACAATGTGACCATCGGAGACAACTGCGTGATCCATGCCGGCGTAAAAATCGGATTTAACGACTTTGAATATAAAAAAGAGAACGGAAAGCTCTTTACCGTGGCCCATTACGGCGGTGTGATCCTGGGCGAGGAGGTGGAGCTGCATCCCAATACCTGCGTTAATAAAGCTCTCTATCCTTGGGATAATACGGTTATCGGTGATCGCTGCAAGATAGATATGCTGGTGCAGGTCTCTCACGGCGTTAAGGTCGGCAGAGATACTATGATCGTGGGCCTTTCCGGAATCGGTGGCCGCACGGAGATCGGCGAGAATAGCTGGATCGGGTATGGCTGTATCATCCGCAACGGCGTGCATGTCGGCAATAATGCCAGAGCGAATATGGGCGCCGTTGTTTCTCGGGATGTGGCGGACGGACAAGCCGTTACCGGCAACTTCGCCATTGACCATGACATTTTTATGGAGAATTTGAAACGCGCGGCAAAGCCGACGAAAGAAAGGAATGAGTGATCCTATGCAATTTATTGACCTGAAAGCCCAGTATGCGGCCCTGAAGGACGAGATCAATGCAAATATCCAGGCGGTGCTGGACTCTGCCCAGTTCATCGGCGGGCCCCAGGTAAAGGAGCTGGAGCAGGAGCTGGCGGACTTTGTAGGCCGCAAGCACTGCATCACCTGCGCCAACGGCACCGATGCCCTGCAGATTGCCTACATGGTGGCGGGCGTAGGGGAGGGGGATGCCGTGTTCTGCCCGGACATGACCTTCATCTCCTCCACGGAGCCGGCTAAGATGTTCGGTGCTACCTCCGTGTTTTGTGACATTACCAAGGATACCTATACCCTCTGCCCCGAGAGCCTGGAAAAGCAGATAAAGGCCGTCCTGGCTGAAGGCAAGCTCACGCCCAAGGCCGTGGTGGCCGTGGATATTCTGGGTAACCCCTGCGACTACGACACCATCGCCCCCATCTGCGAGAAGTACGGCCTCATTCTCATCGAGGACGCCGCCCAGGCCTTCGGCGCGTCTAATAAGGGCCGCAAGTGCTGCTCCTTCGGTTACATCGCCACCACCTCGTTCTTCCCGGCCAAGCCCCTGGGCTGTTACGGCGACGGCGGTGCCATTTTCACTGATGACGATACCGCGGCGGACATCATCCGCTCCCTGTGCGTCCATGGCAAGGGCCCCGGCGGCAAGTACGACAATATCCGTGTGGGCATGAACTCCCGGCTGGACACCGTCCAGGCGGCTATTCTGCTGCCCAAGCTGAAGGCACTGAAAGACTATGAAATTGACCGCCGCCAGGAGGTAGCCGGGCGGTATAACGCCGCGTTCAGCAAGGATTTCACCACTCCCTTTGTGGCAGAGGGCTGCGTGTCTGCCTGGGCCCAGTATGCCATCCTGGCCAAGGATACCCAGACCCGGGACAAGGTTATCGCCCATCTGAAGGAAAAGAATATTCCCAATATGGTTTACTATCCCACCCCCCAGCACGCCCTGCCCGTGTTTAAGGCCGAGCCTCACTACGGCGAGACCTATGCAAATGCCGACGACTACTGCGCCCGGACCCTGTCGCTGCCCATGCACCCGTATATGGATGCGGCGGAGCAGCAGCAGGTCATTGACGCGGTTTTGGAGGCGCTGTGATGGAGGAGAAATATTTTGTACATCCCTCCAGCTTCGTGGATGACGATGTAGAGATCGGTGAGGGCACCAAGATCTGGTATTTCTGCCACATTCAAAAGGGCGCCCGCATCGGAAAGCATTGTTCCCTGGGGCAGAATGTGAATGTCAGCAACCATGTGAAGGTAGGCGACGGCTGCAAGCTGCAAAACAATGTCTCTCTGTATGAGGGTGTGGAGCTGGAGGACTATGTGTTCTGCGGCCCCTCCTGCGTATTTACCAACGACCTGACCCCTCGGGCCAAGTACCCCAAGGGCAGCGCCGGGTATAAAAAAACCTATTTGCGTGAAGGGGCATCCATCGGCGCCAACGCCACCATCGTCTGCGGCCATACCGTCGGACGCTGGGCCCTTATAGGCGCAGGCGCGGTGGTGACGGATGATGTACCCGACTATGCCCTGATGCTGGGCGTGCCGGCCCGGATCATTGGCTGGGCCTGCGAGTGCGGCGCACTGCTGCACTTTGATGGCGGCAAGGCTACCTGTGCCGACTGCGGCAGAAGCTATGAGATGAAAGTAGAAAATAAAGTAGAGGAGTGCAAATAAAATGAAATTCGATACCATTTACGACGGTCTTATCAAGGGTACGGAAAAGCTGGCCCTGGTGGGCCTGGGCTATGTGGGTATGCCCATTGCCGTGGAGTTTGCCAAGCACATCTCCGTCATCGGCTTTGATATCAATGAAAAGCGTGTGCAGGAGTACGCCAATGGAATCGACGCCACCAACGAGGTGGGTGAGGCCATCAAGAACACCACCGTGGACTTCACCTCCGACCCCACCCGGCTGAAGGAGGCTAAGTTCATCGTGGTGGCCGTGCCTACGCCGGTAAACCCCGACACCACCCCGGACCTGCGCCCGGTGGAGGGGGCCTCCCGCACCGTGGGCCAGAATCTGACCCCCGGCACCATCGTGGTCTTTGAGTCCACGGTGTACCCCGGCGTCACCGAGGACATCTGCATTCCCATTATTGAGAAGGAGTCCGGCCTGAAGTGCGGTGTGGACTGGAAGATCGGCTACAGCCCCGAGCGCATCAACCCCGGTGACCGGGTCCACACCCTCACTAACATCCGCAAGATCGTCTCCGGCATGGACGAGGAGTCCGCCCGGGAGATCAAGAAAGTATATGACATCGTCATCGCCGCCGGCACCTTCCCCGTGTCCACCATCAAGACCGCCGAGGCCGTGAAGGTGGTGGAGAACAGCCAGCGGGATATCAACATCGCCTTTATGAACGAGGTGGCTATGATCTGCGACCGTATGGGCATTGACACCGACGAGGTTCTGGCGGGCATGAACACCAAGTGGAACGCCCTGGGCTTCAAGCCCGGTCTCGTAGGCGGCCACTGCATCGGTGTGGACCCCTACTACCTGACCAATGCCGCCGAGGCTCTGGGCTATCACAGCCAGATCATTCTAAACGGCCGCAAGGTCAACGACAGTATGGGTGGGTTCGTAGCCGACGCCGCCATCAAGCAGATGATCGAGGCGGGTATGGCCCCCAAGAAGGCCACTGTGGTCATCCTGGGCATCACCTTCAAGGAGAACTGCCCCGACACCCGCAACAGCAAGGTGGTGGACATCATCAACCGCCTGAAGGAGTACGACATCCACCCTGTGGTCACCGATCCCTGGGCCGACGCTGCCGTGGCCCAGCATGAGTACGGCGTGACTCTGACGGATTTTGATAAGATTCCCAAGGCCGACTGCGTCATTGTGGCTGTGGGCCACAACGAGTTCCGCTCTCTGTCCATGATGCAGCTGAAGGAGCTGTTCAAGAAGGACCTGCCCGACAGCGAAAAAGTGCTCATCGATGTAAAGAGCCTGTATCGCATGGACGAGCTGAAGGCCTCGGGCATTCGGTTCTGGAGACTGTAATACCCTGCGGCACCTGCGGCAAACACGGCAAGGATAGCTGCAAGCATAAGGAGTTTATCGCATGATAAAAGTATGTCATATGACCAGTGCCCACGAGGAGGAGGATATCCGGATCTTCCGCAAGGAATGTGTTTCTCTGGCTGAGGCCGGATATGATGTATATCTGGTAGAGCGGGGAGACAGCTATGACAAAAACGGTGTACACATTGTGGGAGTGGGCGAGATCCCCACGAGCCGTCTCAAGCGTATGACAGAGGGGGCGAAAATGGTCTATCAGGCTGCCCGCGCCCTGGACGCGGATATTTACCATTTCCACGACCCGGAGCTTCTCCCTTATGGGCTGAAGCTGAAAAAGGCGGGCAAGAAAGTCATTTTCGACAGCCACGAAATGTACACAGAGCAGATTCGGGAGAAGCCATATCTTCCCCACTGGTTCGCAAGGCTGCTTTCTCATGCCTATGGAAAGTACGAAAGCCATGTTCTCAGCCGCATTGACGGATTGGTCTACACCTGTCTGAAGGACGGCGTCCACCCATTTGCCGGAAAGTGCCGGCATATCACAACCATCGACAATACGCCTATGCTTTGGGAGCTGTATGATCGCTACGACCCTGCGGCGAAGAAAGAGGCAGGCAGCGTGGTATATGTGGGCGGCCTATCCTATGCCCGGGGAATCACGCATTTGATCACCGCCGCTGCAAAAGCTGACTGTACGCTTTATCTGGCCGGTATGTTCGATTCAGAGGAATATCGCCATACCGTTGAGGCCCTGCCCGGGTATTCCTGTGTGCAGTATTTAGGGCTGCTTGGCAGAGAGCAGGTTGTCGCCTTGCTGCAGCGCTGCTGTGTCGGCGCAGCTACGCTCTTAAATATAGGCCAGTACAATCAGGATGATAATTTGGCCACCAAGGTCTACGAGTACATGTCGCTGGGCATTCCTGTGCTTTTGTCGCGCTCTGCTTATAATGAGCGGGTGATGAACCAGTATCACTTCGGCCTGTGTGTAGAGCCGGATAATGTTGACGAGCTGGCCCAGGCCATCCGCTATTTGCTGGACCATCCCGACGAAGCCCGTCAGATGGGCGAAAACGGACGCCGTGCCGTAGAACAGCAATTCAATTGGGGGGTGGAGGAGAAAAAGCTCCTTGCCCTATATAATGATATTTTGAACGATAAATAAAAGGAAGTGCTGCAATTATGAAATACGCTCTCATCGGCTGCGGCCGCATTGCCGTGAACCACATGAAGGCCGCCATCAACAACAAGCTGGAGATCGTCGCCGTGTGCGATGTTCTGCCGGAGAAAATGGAGGCGCTGCTGGCCAAATACGACCTGCAAAACGACACCTCCATCAAGCGCTACACCGACTATAAGCAGATGCTGGCGGAAAACGACATAACCCTGGCGTCCATCGCCACCGAGAGCGGCATCCACGCCGAGATCGCCCTCTACTGCATCGACCACGGTGTCAATGTCATCATCGAAAAGCCCATGGCTATGAACATGGACGACGCCGAGGAGATCGTCCGCCGCAGCGAGGAGAAGGGCGTGAAGGTGGCCGCCTGCCACCAGAACCGCTTCAATGTGGCCATTCAGCAGATGCGTAAGGCCCTGGAGGCTGGCCGTTTCGGCAAGATTTCCCACGGCTCCATCCATGTCCGCTGGAACCGGGACCACAGCTACTATGACCAGGCCTCCTGGCGCGGCACCTGGGCCCAGGACGGCGGCTGCCTGATGAATCAGTGCATCCACGGCATCGACCTGCTGCGCTGGATGATGGGTGACGAGGTGGAAGAAGTCTACGGCGTTACCAAGCAGCAGTTCCACGATTATCTGGAGTGCGAGGACATCGGCATGGCCGTGGTGAAGTTCAAGAACGGCGCCGTGGGCACCATCGAGGGCACCACCAATGTCTACCCCAAGAACCTGGAGGAGACTCTCTACCTCTTCGGCGAGACCGGCACCGTGAAGATCGGCGGCACCTCCACCAATAACATTGATGTGTGGAACTTTGCCGATGAGACCGAGGACGACCAAAAGAATAAGGGCCTCCAGGAGGCCACCAGCAATGTCTACGGCAACGGCCATACCAGCCTCTTTGCCGACATGATGGACGCCATCGAGCACGACCGCAAGCCCTATGTGGACGCCGTGGCCGGACGCAATGCCCTGGAGATGATCCTGGCCATCTATCAGTCCGCCGCCACCGGCAAGCCCGTAAAGCTGCCCCTTTCTCATGTGGCCAGCACGGACTTTACCGGTCGGTTTGATAAGTAAAGAATAGAAATAATATCCAAGGAGTTAAGGAGAGAATACATGGCGGAAACTATGAACATGAAGGAGCTCTTTGCACTGCTGGTTCGCCGTTGCCGTGCAGTTTTGCTCACCGCACTGATTTTTGCGGTGCTGCTGGGTGGCATGCAGGCCTTCCGCACATCCCGGAGCAATTCGGATGAAAGCGATGTGTCTGCTGAGGAACAAATTGCATCGCAGTATGCCGATCTTGCAGCCCTGAAGCAGCAGCTGACTACCACTAAAGCAAAGGTGGCATCCTTACAGGAATATGTTGTTCAGGCACCGCTGATGGAGATCGATCCGTACCGTGTGTATACCACAACGATGCTTATTGGATTGACCCCTGCGGAGAATGCACCGGTGGCTTCCGCTTCCCAAGAATACTCCGACGGAGCAGTCTGTGCGGCGTGGCTTGCGGGAACCGATATACAGAAGTTAGCGGCGGATACTTCCTTTGCCGAAATAGGGAATCTGTATTTACAGGATTTGTTTTCCGCCAAGCCATTGTCTGGTGGAGTATTGAGCCTTCGTACATACGGGACATCCCGGGAGCGGGCTGAGGAGTTGGCAGATATGCTCTATCAGGGCCTGCACCGGCAGTTCTCCGGCGAAAATAGCTCAACACCTACGGTAAATGCGGTTTTGTCCTCTGCTACGCTGTGTGAAACGAATACGGAAATCGCAGATAAACAGGACAAGATTTTCAAGGAACTGACCACCGCAAAGGAAAGCCTGACAACACTGACCTCCAAGGTGCAATCTCAGGAGTTGGCACTTCCTCATGATGACGAGACTCCCTCTCCTGTAAAGAGCGGGGTGAAATATGCAGTTCTCGGGTTTGCTGTAGGTATTATATTGGCCTGTCTGTGGATTCTTGTAAAGGCTGTGTTTTCCGGTCGTATTGAAACAGCCGGACAGCTGGAGGCGATGGGCGGTGCTCCCTATTGGGGCACATTGGCAGTGGCAAAACGAAAATCAGACCGATGGGCTGACGCTATTTTGGGAGAAACTCTTTGGGCAGACCGGAATGCAGCTGCTGCGCACCTGGCAGATCGGGTCGCTGCCTGCGATTCCGCTTCCGCGGGGATCGCGATTATATCCTCGCTGTCTGATCAGCCGGAGGAATTGGACGATTTCGTTGCTGCACTGAAGGACCGGGACTACAGCGTTTCCGTCATTATGAATGTAGCTTCTGACCCAGCGGCATTTGCCTGCCTAAAGAAGAACGGCCTTATCCTGTTAGCTGAACGCCGCGGTATGACCCGTATGGAGCGGCTGAAGGCAGTACATACGCTGATGCATTCTTTTTCCCGAAAAGCAAATGGTACGTTCTTTTTCTGAATGGTAAAAGAGGTAGATGGAGATAAACAAATATGAAGATCGCAAAGTTGTGTATCAATACATGGGCTTACGCCAGCCGAGACAAGCGCGAGTTAGCTGCCTGTCAGGAATTGGGCGCAGAGGTTGAGGTTTTTGCCAAGGGAGAACATACAGGCACAGAAGAAGTCGTAGACGGGTTTCCTGTCACTCGCATTTCCACGCGACCCTTGGGCGAAAAGGTTCCCAACGGTCTCAACCGTGTGGTCTCCTTGTTTACTTGGGCCTCTTATATGCGCAAGCAGAATGATATTGATGTGATTTCCGCCTATGATCTGATTGCCCTTTTCATCGCTTGGCTGTCCAATATCGGTAAGCGGAACAAGGCCAAACTGGTCTATGATTCTCATGAGTTTGAACTGGGCCGCGCCAGACAGCGCAGCGCAGTGACCACCTGGTTTATCTGCCATCTGGAGCGTTTTTTAATGAAGAGATGCGCATTCTCCATTATGGTCAATGACGATATTGCCGATGAGGTGCAGCGGATCCATCACCTGAAAAAACGCCCTATTGTGGCACGGAATATTCCCCAGTATTGGCAGCTGGATACTGCACATACAGCGCAGGTGCGTCAGGAATTTCTTTCGCAGCTGGGCCTTTCGGATTCTGCCTTTCTTGTTATGTACCATGGCGGCGTCATGGAAGATCGCGGCATCGAGCAAATGTTAGAGGCTGTAGCTCAGTTGCCGCAGGATGTCGCGGCGATTATTCTTGGAAACGCCCAAACCTCCTACCCGGATCAGTTGCACACCCTGTGCAAAAAGCTGAACATTGAAGACCGTGTCCTGTTTCATCAGGCTGTTCCCTATGAGGAACTGCGTCATTATGTCAGCGCTTCCGATGTTGGCCTGGTAACCGTGCTGGCGACCTATCAGAGCTATTACATGATGCTTCCCAACAAATTCTTTGAGAACATTCAAAGCATGAACCCCGTTATAGTCAGCGATTTTCCCACGATTGGCAAAATTGTAGATCAGTATGGGATTGGCCTGAAGGTGGACCCCACAGATCCGAAGGCTATTGCTGATGCAATCCTGCGTATGCGGGATGACCGGGCATTTTATGCCGAGTGTAAGGAGCATTTGAAAGTTGCCAAGGAAGAGCTCTGCTGGGAGCGGGAAAAACAGACACTTATGAATGCTTACAGGGAGATATTATGATGCAGCAGGCCACATTTGAGCGGAAAATTGCGTTAAGATCTCCGGTAATATTGTTTGCCTGCGCATTATTATTTAAGCTGGCACTGGATTTCAGCTTTAATAAATTCCTGGTAGGTGCAGGGTATGCATATCGTTTTTCTTTCCATTTTGATCCTCTGCGCTATGCCTTGGGATTAGGGTGGTGTACGGTTCTATTCTGGAGCATTGACCATTCGGCAAAAAAACCGTCTACATTTCTGCTGGCAATGCTTTATTTGCTGGAGATCATTCCCATTACAACGATTTACAGCTTGGAAGGCGGCAGTCATATATATTATCATAGCGTGTGCATCGCCTTTTTCCTGTGCGAGATGATGGTGCGCAGTTCACCGGCTACTATTCGCTTCCGACGCAATCGTATTTTTTCGGGCATAATGGTGAGTTGCTTTGCGGCGGCAGTAGTACTTCTGCTACTAATCCTAATTCGGGAGAATGGACTGCCATCCTTGACTGCGCTGAACATTTATAAGGTCTATGAAATGCGCGCTTCGGGGGCATTTCATCTTAGCAAATACGCAAATTATTTGCTGACTTGGGCAACAAATGTTTTTTTACCGATCCTTATCACCTTAGCTCTTTTGAAAAATCGCTGGTTCAGCGCACTACTTATGTGCGGTGTTTTGCTTCTTATTTATCTTTACACCGGACAAAAAACATTTCTCTTTGTTATTCCCCTACTTATTGTATTTGTTCCATGGAGTAAGCGAGAAAATTTCTATTATGAGTTTTTTGCTTGCTTCTGCATAGGCTTTTCCATGCTGATCCTTTTACGATGGATCTCACCGGTTTTACAATCCGTACTTTCTGCGGCCTATGACCTGCTGTGTCGTCGCAGTATGCTTCTTCCTGCACAGAATAAATTTGTATACTACGATTACTTCAGCACCCGTCCTAAGCTGGGGCTCTATGGAGCCTTCCCCCAGTGGTTGGTAAGTATTCCTGACCCACTGCAGGGAGTTGACTACGGATATGATATTTCTGCTATTTATTATAACCGTCCAAATATGAATTCCAATACCGGCTTTTTGGCTGAGGGATATATGCGCTTTGGCTATATTGGCATTTTCCTGCTGCTTCAACTTTTGGCCGTGCTTTTGCGTATGGTAGATGGTTTTCGACTGCGGGCTGGGTATGCAATGACGGTCGGAGTTTTTCTATATCCCATATTTGTATTGGCAGACGGACACCTTTTCGACAGCCTTATCCTTGGCCCGTGGATGATTCTGGTAATTTTCATGCTTTTTTATCAGGGAGCTATAAAGCGAAAGGAGTACATCCTTGAAACTTCGTGAAACATTGCGGAAGCTGGTTGACCGCGTCCGTTCCAGCGGCTTTCTAAAAAGCGTTCTTACGCTCTCATCCGGCGCTGTGGTGGGGCAGGCTATCAACTTTTTCGGGATGCCGATAGTGGGCCGGGTCTATACACCGGCAGCCATGGGCGATTATACGGTCATTACAACCAATGCCGGTGTAATCAGCTCGCTTGCCTGCCTGGGCATGATGACGGTATTCTTGCTGCCGGAGCGAGATGAGGAAGCCAGGGGGCTAAGCCGCCTTGTGCTGTTTGCTACGCTCCTGATTACAACAGTAGCGGCGCTGGGTCTTTGGCTCGTGGCTCCGTTTTGGCGCATTTTCTCCACGGAAGAAACGCCTTATACCCTTGCCTTGGGTGTATTGTGGCTTTATATTGTCTGCAACACTGTCAGCAATATATGCTATGCCTATGCCAACCGACAAAGCCTTTACCGCGTTCTTTTTTGGAATCCAGTACTGTATGCCGGCTCAAATGTGGTACTCAGCATCCTTTTTGGCGTATTGAATTGGGGATTTTTGGGTTACACACTAGCCTCCATATTAGCGTTTGTGGTCAATATCGCGCACTTGATGCTCCACGGAAATGCTTTTAAGCGGGTTTCGGAATCGGATTGCCGTCCTCTACCCCTGCTGCGCAAATATCGGCGCTTTCCCATATACCAAATGCCTGCAAATTTGATATCCTCGTTAGGAACGCAGATTCCTGTGCAGATGATGGAGCGTTTTTACTCCTCTACCGCACTGGGAATGTATTCTATGGCGTTAAAGGTTTTGTCTCTACCCACCACGCTGCTGGCCACGCCGGTAAATCGCGTGTATTTTCAGGAGGCCAGCCAGCGCTATAACCGCGGGGAGGATATAGGAGAATTTTCCTTTAACATCCTCAAGGCGAATATCAAGATCGCCATGATTCCCATTGCTGTTTTGATTGTTTTCGGCGAGTGGATTTTCGCTTTGTTTTTGGGCGAACAGTGGACAGAGGCGGGAACCTATGCGGCAATTTTAGGCGTTTCACAGCTTTTTGCTTTTTGCGCAAGCTGTTTGTCAGGATGCTTTGTCATTGTAAATAGGAATCAGTTGAATTTGGCGGATGCGCTGTTTACACTGCTGTATAATGCCGGCTTGGCCGGATTTATGTTTTGGCATTTGCCTGATGTATATGTGTGGGTTTGGATCATCTCCATTTTGAATATCATACGCGTGATGCTGCTGCAGGGAATTTTCTTGAAGATCACGGGCGTTTCGACACGAAGATATTTGCTGTTTAATCTTGGATATGTCATCATCCCACTGGCACTTGTGTGGGGTATTCGTGTGCTGTTCCACGCCTATATAGTGTGATAGCGATATCTGCCGGCCTCGGCATTGTAATCTGTGCCGGCCAATGGTAAAATAATTTATATTAAATGCCGCACAGTGTGCACTGTGCATGATAGCAGGAAAACAGATGATTGACCCTGTAGAGGTGAAACCAAAGGAGATATAATATGGACAAACAAAGAGGAAGCTCCCGGGCCAGACGCATCCGCCGCACCAAGGTCGACTGGTTTGGCATTATTATGATGTTTGTGCTGCTGGTATGTAGCCTGGCTATTTTTGCCCGGCTTATGGCCACCAAAATGCTCACAACCACCAATATGGTGCTGATTATGGTAGCGCTGCTGGTGGTGAACGGGCTGCACATTTTCGTGCAGCTGCCCTTGCGGCGCAATAAGCTGGGCAAGCTGATCTGCGGCGCTTTGGCTGTGGTGTTGTCCGTGGCGATGATCTACGGCACCGTGGCCGCCGGGGCGGTGCAGTCCGCCCTAAATAAGATCTCCGGCATCATGGTGGAAAAGCAGGTGACGGCGGTGATCGTCATGAAAGAGGACGACGCCACAGATCTGGGAGATACCCGAGGCTATAAATTCGGTATCCTGGCCAACCGTGACCAGGAGAACACCCGGAAGCTCCTCAGTGCCATGCAGGAGAGCATGGGCCAGATCGACACGAGGGAATACGAGACACCAGCCGCTATGGCAGATGCCCTGTACGATGACGAAATCCAGGCTATGATTCTCAACGAGGGCTACATTTCCCTGCTGACGGAGCAGGAGGATTACAGTGACTTCTCCAGCCATACCAAGATCATCTATGAGTATGTCACGGAGCATGAGATCACCTCCATCAAGCCCTCTGGCTCCATCACCAAGCAGCCCTTTGTGATCTATTGCAGCGGCAGCGACGAGCGGGACTCCGACATCAACGCCAAGAGCCGCAGCGATGTGAATATTCTGGCGGTGGTGAACCCCAAGACCCGTCAGATCCTTCTCATCAATACCCCCCGGGACTACTACCTGCCTTTGGCCTTCAACGGTGAGCTGGATAAGCTGACCCACGCCGGTATGTATGGCGTGCAGGAGAGCATGGCTGTGCTGGATAATCTCTACGGAACCAAGACCTCCTATTATGGTCGCATCAATTTCTGGGGCCTTATCGACATCGTGGACGCCCTGGGCGGCATTGATGTGTATTCAGACTACTCGTTTACAACGGCTGCAGGAGATGTTGCAGGATACGGAGACCGGGAGTATAGCTACACGGAAGGCTGGAACCACATGAACGGCATCGAGGCCCTGACCTTCAGCCGGGAGCGCTACTCCTTCTCCGACGGTGACAACCAGCGGGGTAAGAACCAGATGAAGGTCATCCAGGCCATTATCGAAAAGGCCACTTCCCCCAGCGTTTTGGCGAAATATCAGGATCTGCTGAAGGCGGTGTCCGACAACTTCATTACCAACATTTCCTACGACCAGATCTCCTCCCTGGTGCAGATGATGCAGAAGGACGGCGCATCCTGGAACATCCAGACCATGTCCGCCACCCAGGGCTCCGGCGATACCATGCAGCCCTGCTACTCCTCCTACGGCGAGCTGCTGTATGTAATGCCGCCGGATTATGACTCCGTGAACCGTATTCGTGAGGTTATCGACCAGGTGATGAACGGCGAGGAGATCGTTCTGCCCGCGGAGTAAACCGAACAAAAGATAATACTATAAAAGCGGCATTGCCTGCGGTAAAAGCGGGCAATGCCGCCCTATGAGGAAGAGAGAGAACGACTATGTCGGAAATCGGAGCGACCAGAAACCAAAAGATCACGGGGCACCTGTTTGCCCTGTTTACCACCCTGGTATGGGGCAGCTGCTTTGTGCTGACCAAGGTGATGCTCAATGCCTTTACCCCCATCCAGATCATCCCCCTGCGTATGGGTCTTGCCTACCTGGCTTTGTGGGCACTGCGTCCTAAGACGCTGAAGCTCCCCTGGAAGGATGAGCTGATGTTCATTCTCATCGGCATCACCGGCGGCAGCGTCTACTTTTTCCTGCAAAATACCGCTGCGGCCCATACCTCTGCCGCCAATGTGAGCATTCTCGTGTCCATGTCCCCCATCATCACGGTGATCCTGGCGCAGTTTTTCTCCCAGCGGGGGGAGAAGCTGGGTAAATGGGTGTATATGGGCGCAGTGGTGGCCATCGCCGGCGTTATCATGGTGGTGCTGAACGGCACACTGACCTTCCATTTGAGCCCTCTGGGAGACCTGCTGGCCCTGGCGGCGGCCCTGATGTGGGCGGTATACTCCATCCTCATTAAGAAGTATACCGAGCGGTATGATAATTTCCTGGTGACCCGCCGGGTGTTCCTGTGGGCATTTTTGACGGCGGTGCCGCTGATGCTCATCACCGACGGTATGCCCAGCCTGACCCCGCTGTTTACCCAGCCGGGTATCCTGCTGAGTTGGCTGTTTTTGGGCGTGTTCGGCAACGCCGTGTGCTTTGCTCTGTGGAATATTGCTTTTAAGAACCTGGGCGTGGTCATTACCAACAACTATCTGTACGCCACCCCCTTCGTCACCGTGGTGGTAGGCTGGCTGCTGCTGGGCGAAAAAATTTCCCTCATGAGCATCCTCGGCGCCGTACTGATCACCCTGGGCGTGATTTTCGCCAATAAGCAGACGGCAAAGACCGGCGAATAAAAAATTCGAAAGGGGAGAAGGCAAAGCTTCTCCTCTTTTTGTATACTCCCACCCCTTTGGCGGAACAATTTGGGGTAGGCGCCCCGGGCGTATAGACATTTCCCCGCCCGTATGGTACAATGTTTTTACTTTTCTAAAAAATCACGAGAGGAGCTGCTCTATGAATACCAACTGGAACGACCCCGATTTTCAGGGCTTTGCCCACAAGAATCCCTTTGTCGGGAGACCTAAGCGGGAGAAAAAACCCCGCAAGGCTGTAGGCACCCCGGTAGGCCGCACGGTGCTGAACCTGGCGGTCACGCTGCTGGTGGGCGCGGTGTATTACTATGTTTGCCTGCCGGCGCTGAACCTGCACAGCCAGTCCTTCTATGTGTTTGCCCTGCTGCTGTGCGCGGTGTACTGCGTTATGGCCATTCTCACCTCCGGCTTCCAGGGGGAGGGACCCAAGGGGTACTTCGGCTTTGTGAAAAAACAGTGCAAGATCCCCTTTTTCCTGGCCCTGGCCCTGGTGCTCACCGCCGTGGTGGGCAGCGTTATCGGCTTGCGCCTGTTCCGGGCCGCGGATTACCGGGATCTGCTCACCGTAGAGACCGGTGACTTTGCCAGCGAGGTCCAGGAGATCTCCTTCGACCAGATCCCCATGCTGGACCGGGACTCCGCCACCAAGCTGGGCAACCGCAAGCTGGGTGAACTGGCGGACATGGTCTCCCAGTTCGAGGTGGACGACGATTACACCCAAATAAACTATAAGGGCCGTCCCGTTCGTGTCACGGCCCTGCGCTATGGCGACTGGATCAAGTGGCTGAATAACCGTGCGGATGGCCTGCCTGCCTATCTCATCATCGACATGGTGACCCAGAATGTGGAGGTGGTGCGCCTGGATAACGGCATCCGCTACACCACCGCCGAGCATTTTGGCCGCAATCTTCAGCGCTACCTGCGCTTCCACTATCCCACCTATATTTTTGACACCCCCGCCTTTGAGATCGACGAGGACGGCAACCCCTACTGGGTCTGCCCCCGCATCACCAACACCATCGGTCTCTTCGGCGGTACGGATGTGCTGGGGGCGGTGCTGGTGAATGCCGTCACCGGCGATACGAGCTACTATGAGGTGGGGGACATCCCCACCTGGGTGGATCATGTGTATAACGCCGACCTGATCATCAGCCAGTACGACGATCACGGCACTTATATAAACGGCTTCATCAACTCCCTCTTCGGCCAGCGGGATGTCACCGTCACCACAGCGGGCTATAACTATATCGCTCTGAACGATGATGTGTATATGTATACCGGCATCACCTCCGTGGTGTCCGATGAATCCAACATCGGCTTCATCCTCTCCAACCAGCGCACCAAGGAGACCCGCTTCTACTCCGTGGCCGGCGCCGAGGAGTATTCCGCCATGGATTCTGCCCGGGGCCAGGTGCAGCAGATGAACTACACCGCCACCTTCCCCCTGCTGCTGAACATCGCCGACCAGCCCAGCTATTTCATGGCCCTGAAGGATGCGGCGGGTCTGGTGAAAATGTATGCCATGGTCAATGTGAGCCAGTACCAGATTGTGGCCACCGGCTCCACCGTGGCCGACTGCGAGAGCAACTATCGCCTTATGCTGGCCCGCAACGGTCTCATTGACCAGAGCGATACTGAGATCACTCCCTCCGGACAGAGCCAGGTCACCGGCGCCATCGCTGAGATCCGCTCCGCCGTGGTGGAGGGCAACACCTGGTACTACCTGCGTCTGCAGGACGGCTCGGTGTATTACGCCATCTCCGCCGCCGACGATAAAAACGCCGTTATACTCTCCGTAGGCGACCAGGTTACCATCACCTTCGCTGAGGGGGAGGAGAAGATACTCTCGGCTTACACCGTCACAGCGGCTCAGTAAGAGGAGGAAGCTATGCCTGACTTTATTCAAGCGGCGGACTGGGCGATTCTGCACTGGATCCGGGAGAACCTGCACTGCGGAGCCTTAGACTTTCTTATGCCCAAGCTCACCCTTCTGGGGGAGGGCGGCGCTGTCTGGATCGTGGCAGGCCTTGCCCTCACGGCCAGCAAAAAGTACCGCAAGCACGGCATTTGCCTGCTGTTGGCGCTGCTGGCGGGCTTGCTGATCTGCAATATCGGCCTTAAAAACATCGTGGCCCGCCCCCGGCCCTGCTGGCAGGAGGCCGTGGATCTGCTGGTGAAGAATCCCAGGGATTACTCCTTCCCCTCGGGCCACACCTGGTCCGCCGTGACCGGGGCCTGGGTCATCACCGCCGCCAACCGTAAATTCGGCTGGTGGGCCATCCCCCTGGCCGCAGCCCTGGCCTTTTCCCGGCTGTATCTGTTCGTGCATTTCCCATCGGATATTTTATCCGGCGCCCTTATCGGCGCGGCACTGGGGCTTGCCGCCGTGGGCCTGAGCCGCAAGCTGCCGGACAAAATCCGCCGCGTTTATACGAAAAAGAGAAGCTGACCGCCTGTTAAAAAGTCCCGCAGAGCTTGCCGCCTGCAGGGGACAAGAACATCACTTCCCCTCCGGCCTGCGCCGGAGGGGAAGCCGGTTGTGGCGGGCTGAAGCGAGTCTTTGACCCCTGTTTATGGATACCCTCTTAAAAATCGACTCTATATCCGTAAAATATTGTGCAATTTCTTTCTTTACATCAGCTATTAAAAGTGCTAAAGTAACAATAACAATTTTAATAACACTGCAACGCGATGATGGACTCCCAGTAAGATGCTGCGGCGTTCCTATGCAGAGAGCTGCCGGTCGGTGCAAGGCAGATAGGAAGCGGCATCCCAATTACCGTCCTGAGCAGCGCTCCGAAGCCCTCTGAGGTGGTAGGCAGCGCCGGGTGCGCCCGATACAGCGCTGCGGGCATGATAGTGCCCCATGAGGCCGCTGCGGCGGCAAACTGAGGTGGTACCACGGGTTTTCTCGTCCTCTGTGTCCTTTGGGACACGGAGGGCGTTTTTGTTGCCCGTGTCATTTAGCGGTAAAATTTGAACTATATGAAGGAGGAGCTTACCATGCCTGCTATTACTTTTTACAAACATGAACCCATCCCTATGGAGATGCACAAGGTGAAGATCGTGCAGCAGCTTCATCTGCTTCCCACGGCCCGGCGGCTGGAGAAGATGCAGCGGGCGGGGTTCAACACCTTCCAGCTCCACAACGGAGATATTTTCCTGGATATGCTCACGGATTCCGGTGTCAACGCCATGTCCGATCTTCAGCAGTCCGCCATGCTGCGGGCCGACGATGCCTATGCAGGCTCCGAGACCTTCTTCCGTATGCGCGATAAGCTGGAGGAGCTGTTCGGTATGCCCTTCTGCCTGCCTGCCCACCAGGGCCGTGCCTGCGAGAATATTCTGGCTACCCGCTTCGTAAAGCCCGATAGCTGTGTCATAATGAACTACCACTTCACCACCGCCAAGGCCCACATCACCCGCCTGGGAGGCCGGGTGGAGGAGCTGGTGCGGGCCGAGGGCCTGGTGAGCAAGAGCGACCTGCCCTTTAAGGGCAATATCGACCTGGAGGCCCTGGAGACCTGCATTCTCCGGGAGACGCCGGCCAATGTACCCTTTGTGCGCCTGGAGGCGGGCACCAACCTCATCGGCGGCCAGCCCATTTCCTTTGCCAATATGCAGGCCGCCACGGACATCTGCCGCCGCCACGGCGTGCTGACGGTGCTGGATGCGTCCCTGCTGCAGGATAATCTGTACTTCATCAAGACCCGGGAGAAGGAGATGCAGAGCCTGTCCGTTCGGGAGATCACAAGGAAAATCGCGGACCTTTTCGACATCATTTACTTCTCGGCCCGGAAATTCGGCTTTGCCCGGGGCGGAGCCATCCTGGTGCGGGATGAGGCGCTGTTTCATTCCATGGAGGACCTGGTGCCCATGTTCGAGGGCTTCCTCACCTACGGCGGTATGTCCGTGAAGGAGATGGAGGCCATGACCGTGGGCTTCGAGGAGAGCATGGACATGGATGTTATCTCCCAGGGCCCCCAGTTTATCGACTACTGCGTGGACAGGCTTTCGGAGTACGGCATACCCGTCATTACTCCCGGCGGCGGCCTGGGCGCGCATATTGATGTAAAGGAATTTTTGCCCCATGTGCCCCAGACGGAGTACTCTGCCTGCGCCCTGGCCTGCGCCCTGTACATCTGCGGCGGCATCCGGGGCATGGAGCGCGGCACCCTTTCCGAGGAGCGGGAGCGGGACGGCAGCGAGCGCATTGCGTCCATGGAGCTGCTGCGCCTGGCCTTCCCCCGGCGTGTATTCACCCTGTCTCAGACAGAGTATGTTATCGACCGGGTGAAGTGGCTCTTTGACCACCGGGACCTGGTGGGCGGCCTGCGCTTTGTCCACGAGCCGGCCACTCTGCGCTTTTTCACCGGTGTGCTGGAGCCCACCTCAGACTGGCCGGAGAAGCTGGCCGCCGCTTATCGGGCCGACTTCGGTGACGAGCAGTAATCCTCTTTTCAAAAACAACACCGCCGCAGACCCATCACACAGGGTCTGCGGCGGACATTGTTTCTAGAGGTATCCCGGCGCTTGCTGCCCAAGGCAGCGAGGCATTCCGGTCAAATTATAGCTGTCGGAGCTGGCGGCAAAGGAGACGGCTTACCGCATCGGCGAACCAGCCCACCGAGGGGATGCGCTCCATGGCCTGCCCGTAAATCTTCCGGGCGGCGGGCAGCTCTCGGTCGCTGCCGGTGAAGATGCACACCGGGCGGATGCCCTGACGGCGCAGGATGGCGGCCTCGGCGGCGGTGTCGTCCACGCCCCGCTTGCCGCTGTAGTTATAGCCCCCCAGGGGCAGGGCGCCTATGGGGATGCGCTGGTCGTCGTTGGGGCTGGCATCGGACAGGATCAGCAGCAGCCGGTTGGGGCTGCTGCGTTCCCGCCGCATAAGCCAGGAGGTGGCCCGCAGAGCCAGTCCGTCCCGGTTCCACCCGGCGGACACATAGTCAAAAACCCGTTGGTTTTCCTCGGGCTTATCATAGTCCCGGAGGATCTGTAAAACCGTGCAGCCGCTGACCGAGCAGAAGGAAATGACCCGGACGGGGATGGCGCAGCGGGTGAGACTTTCCACAATGATGTAGGCCTGGGTGGCCAGCTTCTCCTGCTGGCGGTTTTGGGAGGCGGAGCCGTCCAGCAAAATGTCCACGGAGAGCTCTCCGGGCTGGGCATCGCTTCGGCGGGAAAAGACCCGGCCATCTCCCAGCAAAACCGCGCGCCAGGCCACTTTTCCGCACAATTGCCCCACCCGGCTGGGGGTGGGATCCTCGTCCTGGGTCAGCAAAAGCGTATTCTGCAATTTTTGGGTGAGCTGGGCAATGGTCAGGCGGTTTTGGGTGAGGTTTGCCTGATAATAGGCCCGATTTTTCTCTCGCTGACGCTTAAAATTCTGCACATCCCAGGCCGCTTCCGGTGCCATTTGGTGCGAAATCGGTGTACCTTTGGTGAAGTGCAGGTAGCAGTTTCGGTGAACATCCGTACACAGCTCCTGCTCTGCCGCGTGGAGTTCAGAGGGGGTGAGCATGGATGCGCCGAAGCAGCTCTCCACATACCGGCGGAGGATGGGCTCCGGGGTCCTGCCCTGAAGAAAGCTCAGAAGGCGCAGGGGCTTTCCCTCTCCCCCTCCACCGGTGCCCTCGCCGGGGTCGGTTCGGCCCAGAGCCCGGAGGGCGTTGGGCCGGATGAGACGGATGCCGCCGCCCTTGCCGACGATATTACGCCCGGCAAAGGCCGCCCACTGGCGGTCGGTGACACTGCGGCGGGGTCGGTTGTAAAATTTGAATAGAAGCTCCTCGGTGCGATTGATGACCCTCTGCTCCTTCCATTCCGGGTCATAGTCCAGGGCGGTAAGGAGCCCGGACAGCCACGGGTCCTCCGGGGCTTTTTCCGTGATAAGACGCTGAGCCCAGGCGGCCTGCAGGCCCTGGGCACTCTCCCGGGGGTCCTGGGGGTGGGGCTGGGACAGGATGCGCTGGGCATAGGCCCGGCGCAGGACCGGGAGAGCCGGGCGATCCTTTTCGGCCCGGGTAAAAACGGCGTGCTCCAGACCCAGCCAAAATACATCGGTGTACAGGCCGCCCTTGATCTGCTGCTGAAAGCTGTGGAGCATGGGCTGGAAGCGGGCAAAATCGTACTGCCCATAGGCCAGCCCCATGACCGTGTTCATATAGAGGTCGGCATCGCCCTCGGTGTCAAAGGCCGCCTGCTCCGGGCGGATGTCGTAGCGCCCGGCGCCGTTCCAAATTTGGTTATAGGCCCGACGGCTTTGTACTTCTTCCCGATCCATACTCAGTCACCAAAGAGCTGGGAGCGGTCGGTCTTTTCGGGGATGCGGGCCCAGACCGTGTCCGCCGCCAGCTGCTGCTCAAAGGGCTCAAAGGCCTTGTTGATAACGCCCAGGCGCAGGGCCTGGCCGGCGCTGATGCCCTTTTCCATCAGGTGCAGGGCGGAGAGGAGGCCCCGCAGGTCCAGGGCCTTGGTGGAAATTTCACCGCTGTCGCACTTTTGCCGCAGGTCACGGAAGAGGGCGGCGAACTGCTCGGCCCACTGGTCCTTCAGCGTGGGGAAGCTGCGGCGCAGGAGCTTTTTCAGATTTTCATCGGAGATGATGGGCATATCCAGGACCACGAAGCGGGAGACCAGGGCCTCGTTGAGCTCCCGGGTGCCGGCATAGCCGTAGTTCATGGTGCCGATGAACCGGGTGGACTCGTCCAGGTGGATGCGCTCGTAGCCGGGGACATCAATGACCCGGCGGTGGTCCAGTGTGGCGTGGAGAACGGCCAGAGCCTCGTTTTTGGCCATGTTCACCTCGTCCAGCACGCCGAAGCCGCCCAGGCGGGCACATTTGCAGACGGGGCCTTCCCGGAATGCCACCCGGCCGTCCTGGAGGGTGTCGGCGCCGATAAGGGCGGCGGCATCCACATTCACATACATGGACACATCCCACACCGGGCGTCCAAAGACCGCCGCCAGATTTTCAGCCAGGACATTTTTGCCCGTGGCCTTGGGGCCGGCCAGGAGCAGATGCTCCCCGCACAGGAGGGCCGCGGCGGCACTCTCCCAGATCTCCTGGCCATAGTAGAGATAGCGGGGGTGGGGGACACGGTCCGACGCCTCGGAGGGCGCAGGATGGGTGTCACGGAAATGGCGGATCTCATCCAGCAGAGCAGAATCGATGCCTTCGGCTTGCAGTTCTTGAAAGATGTTCATGGTAGATACCTCCGAGAGATGGATTGGTATAAAATGTAAGAAAAAAGAGGCGGCTGAGACTGTCGAAAAACCCTCCGGGTTTTTCCGACAAAAGGCTTGCAGTCTGCTGCGCACATAATTTTGAGCCCTTGGCTCAAAATTATGCACTGGCAGCCTGAGAGGTATTTTCTCTCACGCACAGGTCGCGAGAGAAAATGATCCCAATTTTTTGCCGCCTGCGGGCGGCAAACTCTGCGAGGCTTTTTTGACACGCTGCGCCGCCTTTATGTGGGGCTTTTTGCTAGGGCGATTATACACCTGACAGGCGTAAAGTTTTCGCCAAGAAATGAGGCGCTTCCGCTTTTTTTGCGCGGCGTGCGGCGGGAGAGGGGCCTTAGAGGGGGTTTACCCTATTGTGCGTTGCTTTTTGGCGAAAAATATGATATATTTTGCTTAAATAATTGCTTACATGACCAGAGGAGATGCCCTTATGAACCGTGCGCTGCACCAGATGAAAAAGGAAGGCATAATGGAGAAATGCTTTGACTGCTACGCGGAGAACGGGCTCACGGGGACGGGGATCAAGGCTCTGGCGGAGAAGTACAAAAACGGTGGGGAGGTGCAGGGCGTTGCCGGGAACAGCCAGCAAGAATAAGGGGCGGCTTTGGATCGCTGTGGGGCTGCTTTTGGCCGCACTGACGGTCCTTCTGCTGCTGTCCGGAGACCGGCAGGACAGACGGGTGGCTGTGGATGACGGCACCGGGACGATTTGGATTACGCCCATTGCGGATCTTCCGGTGAATTCCTTCGCCCAGAGCGACTTTGTACAGGACGACGCCGGAACGGCCTATACCGGCGGGGCCTACACCGCCAGCCAGGGGGTGGATGTGTCCGAGTGGCAGAAGGAAATTCAGTGGCAGGAGGTGGCGGCAGGAGGCATCGATTTCGCCGTGCTGCGCTGCGGTTTTCGCCGCTATGTCAGCGGAAATCTGGAGCAGGACGCCTCCTTTGAGGCCAACTATGCCGGGGCAGGCGAGGCGGGGCTGCGCCGAGGGGTGTACTTCTTCTCCCAGGCCATAACCCCGGAGGAGGCCCGGGCTGAGGCCGCCTATGTGCTGGAAATGCTGAACGGTCGCCCTCTGGAGCTGCCGGTATTTTACGACTGGGAGACCGTCGAGGCCGAGGAGGGCCGGGCCAACGGACTGGACGGCGAGACGGTCACCGCCTGCGCGGCAGCCTTTTGCCGGGCCATTCAGGACGGCGGCTACCGGGCCGGGGTCTACTTCAACCTGCAAATGGGCTATCATACCTACGGCCTGGAGCAGGTCCGGGACTGGGTCTGGTGGCTCGGTGAGCCGGGGCAGCACCCTACCTTTTACTACGAGACGCAGCTGTGGCAGTACGACCACGGGGGCACCGTGCCGGGTATCTCCGGAGCGGTGGACCGGAATTTGCTGTTTGAGGCGGCGGAGAAGGCCGGATGACGGCGGCGCTGCCGGGGCAGGTAAAAAAAATAGAGACAAAGGCGCAGGACACCCTTTCTCGGGTATCCTGCGCCTTTACTTTTGTTTATCCTCAGCCTTTAGCGGATGAAGTGGGTCCAGGCGTGGGGCTCGGTCTCGGGGAGACCGTAGCGCTCCTTGCCCAGGGCGATGCTGCGCATAAGGAAGGCCATATTCCGGGCCAGGACACGCATGGTCTGCCTGCCCTCCTCATCCGCCGCCGCTTCGCCGGGGGCACGGCCGTGGATGCTGTTCCAATACTGGCTGGAGGCGATGGGCATATTGCTGATGGTGAAATACTTATTCAGCTCGTCAAAGGTGGCCGAGCAGCCACCCCGGCGGGCGCAGACCACACTGGCCCCCACCTTCATGGTCTTGTCGAAGGGGGTGCTGTAAAACAGGCGGTCCAGAACGGCAATGAGGGTGGCATTGGCGGAGGCATAGTACACGGGACTGGCCACCACCAGGCCGTCCGCCGCCTCAAATTTGGGGGCCAGGACATTGACGGCGTCATCGAAAACGCAGCGGCCCAGCTCCCCGCAGCGACCACAGGCAATGCAGCCGCGAACGGCCTGCTGACCCACCTGAACGGTTTCGGACTCGATGCCCAGGTCGGCGAAGGTACGCTCCAGCTCCCCAAGGGCCAGGGCGGTGTTGCCCTGGGGCCGGGGGCTGCCGTTGATCATCAAGACTTTCATAGAAATCTCCTTTCGAATCTGTTTCTGTTATTTATCCCCGGCAGGCAGCGATTTGCTGGCGAACACCGGAAATGAGCAGAGTGGCAGTGGGAAATTTGCCCGTCACAGGCGGACAAAATATGCGCGCAGCAGACTTTGAGCCCTTTGCCGAAAAAAACCTATGGATTTTCGACAGCTGCAAGCCGGGCGGTGGGAATGCCACCGCCCGGCTGGGGAATGCGTTTAGCTATGGGAGCTATGGGTTACTTCTGGGTCTTTCTGCGGCGCAGAGCCAGGCAGGCACCCAGAGCCAGGAGGGTAACGGTGCTGGTGACGACATAGGAGCCGATAGCGGTTTCGTCGCCGGTCTGGGGGCCGGAGTCGGCGGCCGGAGCCTTCTGGAACACGAAGGTGATGCGGCCGTCGCCGCCGTCGATATTCTTATACCCGGTCACATGGCCGTTTTCAAAGCTCTGGACATAGTTGGCCAGGACCATATAATCCTGCATGACATAATCCAGCTCATTAACGGCACCCTTGAACATTGCGAAGCCGTCGCCCAGGTCACGGAGGGTGTAGTTATACCCGGCCAGCTTATACTCCTTGGTCAGGTCCAGAGCCTCCCAGGTGTTGGTGGCACGGTTAAAGATCTGGACATTCTTGACCCGGTATTCCCCGGTGGGGCCGCCGGTCCAAACGCCCTTTTCATCCTTCTGGACGGTGGAGGCGATATAGGTGTGGATCTCGTATTTCAGGCCGGAGACCTGGAGGAAGCCGCCGTTTTCCTTGGCGATGTCCGCATCAGCGTTCCGGGCACCCCACTCCAGGGCATCCAGGAGCATCTGGCCGGTGACCCGCTGCAGGCAGGCCACATTGCCGAAGGTGTGGATCTCCTTCATCTTCTTGTAGGTGAGCTCGCCGGTGATCTCATTATTGCGGACGCCGCCGCCGTTCATAATGGCCACATCCACGCCCTGATCCAGGAAGAGGTGATACAGGGCATCGGCGGCGAAGTCGCCGGTATTGGTCTCACGGCTGCGCACCAGGCGCTTGCCATCCTTGTTGTGGTTGCCCAGGACGCTGTCGATGGAGCCGATCTTCTGGCCCAGCTCGCCGTCGATCTGCGCGATCCAGGCATCCTCCAGCTCCTTGACCGCCCAGTTCTGCACGGTGGAGACAGAGGAGAGGAGCTTGGTGGTGATCTGGCCGTTGGCGGTGATGGTCAGCTGGCCCAGGTTCTTCAGGTAGCTGCCGGTCTGAGACAGGACCACATCGTGGCCCGCCTTATCCTTGACCAGCTCCTGCTCCACTACGGAGTGGGAGTGGCCGTCCAGGAGGGCATCCAGACCGGTGACATGGGCGATGACATCCTTGGAGGTCCAGGGGCGGCTGGACTCGTCTACGCCCAGGTGAGCCAGGCCGATGACATAGTCGGCTCCGGCGGCCTTCACTGCGTCGATGGCGGCCTGAACGGAGTCGTACAGGGCCTGGCCGTCTACGCCGCCGGCGATGCCGTAGATGTAGTTGCCGTTGCTATCCTGGAAATACTTGGGGGTGGACTTGGTGAAGGACTCCGGCGTGGTGATACCCACGAAGGCCACCTTCTTGCCGTCCAGGTCGAAAATCTTGTAGGAATCCAGGACATTGGCGCCCTTGACGCCGTCCTTTTCATGGTAGAAGTTGCAGGAGATGTAGGGGACGATGCCGTTCTTGGCGATAGCCAGGGCCCGCTCCATGCCGTAGTCAAACTCGTGGTTGCCCAGAGTGGCCAGGTCATAGCCGGCGGTCTGCATGAGTTTGAGAATGGTTGCGCCGCTGTCCATGCCGCCGTAGGCTGTGCCCTGAACATGGTCGCCGGCGTCCACCAGGAGGACATTTTTGTGGGTGTCCAGCAGATCGTCGCGGTAGCCGGCTACATCGGAGTAGCGCAGGCCCTTACCCGTCTTATTGTCGATATAGGTGTGGACATCGTTGGTGTAGAGAACGACGATGTCATCGGACTTTGCGCTGCTGCTGTTGATGATCTTCCAATTGGAGGTGATGTTGGGGGTAATGCCCTTGCTCTGCCCGGCGGTCTGCTCCTTGATGTAGTTAACCAGGAGACTGCGGGCCTGGCCCTCGTCCTCGCCGTTGATCATGTCAAACTGGGAGGAATAGATGATGCGGTCGGGGTCATTGGCTTTGAAGTTGCAGCCGTGGCTGTTGAGGTAATTGACATAGTCGCCGCCGCCGTTAAAGCGGTAGTTATTGAGGACAACGGTGAACTCCTGATCGTCGGTGACGGGCTTGGCGTTGTAGGTCATCTTGACCACCCGGGAGCCGGCAGGCTGGGCGGCGTCGATGGTGTAGGAGAAGCCATCGCCGTAGATGACATCGTAATAGGTCAGGCCGCCCTTAATATCGAGCTTGCCGTTGTTCTCATAGATCTTGCTGGCGGAGTATTCCAGCCAGGTGCGAACCTCCTTGCCGTTCATTCTGATCTGATAGAACCAGTTTTCAAAGCGGTAGAGGCTGAACATATCGCCCAGGCAAATATCCCCCTTGGGGATGAGGTTTTCCTTGCTGCCCGAGGTCAGGGGCGCGGAAATGGAGAGCTGGGCGGGGGTGTCGTCGTCGGGGTTATTGGGGGTGTTCTTGCCGGTGCGGTCATAGGCGCCCAGAATCTGCACGCGGTTGACCAGGTCCATAAAGGCGGAGGGAGCGGTGCCCAGCCCGGCGGCGGAATAATCGCCGTTGGACTGGCCGATGACCTGGAGCATATAGTCCTTCCAGGTGGCCTCCTCATAGGGCTTGAGAATCTGGCCGAGCTCCGGGTCGATGTCGTAGCAGGGCACCGTCTTACCGCTGACCCTCTGGGTCATGGCGATATTCTCGGCATCCACCAAGGTCGCCGTCTTTGTGGCCTTGTCATAGGTCACGATGACCTGGCCGATGGCCTTGGCCTTGGTGTTAGGCTGCACGATGGGGATGCTCTTGCCGTCGGTATTGGTAGCGCTAAGGACCTTGGTGCCGTGCTCGTGGCCGGAGAACACAAAGTCGATAGAATTGGTCTTTTCCACCAGGTACTTCACCGAGTCCATGGCCAGGTCGCCGGCCTCGGAGGTGTAGGCCATGCCGCAGTGGGTCATAACGGCGATCATGTCGGCCTGGGCCTTCATCTCCGCCTCATAGTGCTTATAGGTCTCGTAAATGCCCGCAAAGTGGATGCCCTCCCAGTTGGCAGGGATGTCCCACTTGGGGATGTTGGGGTTGGCCAGGCCGATGATGGCCACCTTCACGCCGTCAAATTCCCGGATCTCATAGGGCTTGTAGTTTTTCCAGGTTTTCCAGCTGTTGGGATCAGCCGCCCGAGCCTGGGCATCCAGGTAATTGGCGGCCATAATGGCAGCGGGGGTCTCCTTGCCGCTGGCGGCGGAGGTCAGGTAGTCCATCTGGCGGTTGAGAATGCCCAGACCGTAGTTGAACTCATGGTTGCCCGGAACCCAGAGGTCGTAGCCCAGGGTACGGAAGGCCTTCATGGCGGGGTCGTCCGCCTCGGGCTTGTTGAAGGCGTAGTAGTAGGTCAGCGGCGCACCCTGAATGGTGTCGCCAAGGTCCGCGAGATAGAGGTTTTCGCCGTATTTCGCGCGCATTTGCTTGATGTAGGTGGCGATGCGGGTCAGGCCGGTGGTGCCTGTCCCGCTGGCTTCATAGCCGGCGGAGTAATCTGTGGAATAGATCTGGCCGTGCAGGTCAGAGGTGACGAGGAACGCAAACTCCGTGGTCGTCGCTCCCGTGGTGGGTTCTGCACTTGCCGCAGGCACAAAGAGGCCTATAACGATCGCAAGCGTCAGAAACAGGGATAGAATCTTCTTCATGTCCTTTCTCCTTTTTCCTGATATGTGGTCGTCTTCTGCGGGGTCATGCCCTTATTATACAGGAAGGGGAAGAAAATGAAAAGGGGTTCCTATCGGGTATAATTGTCAAAGTTTTGCAATGGAATTTGTGAGTATTGCCATATAATTGGCAAAATTAACGACGTTTTTCGTGATATTCTGTTGCAGATTATGGTGGAGGCCCGGGGAGACCATAGAAAGGCAGAGAGATTTTTTGTTGATGCAAAGCCAAAAAAGAGTAAAGTTTTTCCATGAAATGAGAATGGATTTTCACCGGCTGCGGTAGGGGGCGGCGCGTTTTTTTGGAGCCCGGGGGACACATACGGACAAGGGACGGCGCATAGGGTAGGAGAAGAAAGGTGGGGGTTTTATGGCGAAGAAGACCGTGCGGGTGTTTTTGCTATCCAGGAGGGTGGCACTGGCGGTGGGGGCGGTGCTGGCGGCAGCGGCTATTTTCGGGGCGGTACACATTCCGGCGGCCGTTTCCGCAGCGGGGACAGCCCGGCAGCTGCCGATATACAGCGTGGAAAGGCCGTCGGAGGAGGGGGAGAAATTCTGCGCTATTTCCTTTGACGCCGCCTGGGGAAACGAGGACACCCAGATGCTCCTGGACATTCTGACCAGGTACGATGTGAAGGCCACCTTCTTTTTGGTGGGGGACTGGGTGGATAAATACCCGGAATCCGTGAAGGCCCTGGGGGATGCGGGAATGGAGGTGATGAATCACTCCAATCACCACGACCACTTTAACCGGCTCACCGCTGATGAGATCGTGGCGGATGTGACGGCGTGCAACGACAAGGTGAAGGCCATTACAGGCATCGCCCCCACGCTGATCCGCTGCCCCTACGGGGAGTATGACGACCATGTGATCTCCGCCATCCGGTCTATGGGGATGGAGCCGATTCAGTGGGATGTGGACAGTCTGGACTGGAAGGACTACGACGCCAAGACGATTTTTAAGCGGGTGACGGAGAATTTGCAGCCGGGGAGCATTGTACTGTTTCACAATGCGGCGCTGCACACGCCGGAGGCTTTGCCGTCTATTTTAGAGTTTATGCAGCAAAACGGGTACACGGTGGTGCCTATCGGACAGCTCATTTACACGGAGAACTACACCATTGACCATGCCGGGCGGCAGTGGCCGGCGCAGGAGGAAAAAGCCGCCTCCTGACCGCGATTCAAACAAAAAAAGACGGGCGGAAGTGCATCCGTCCGTCTTAAGGCAACACCGCACAATTAAAGCTGCGGCGCTTTGCGGAAATTTTGCGCCCTGATTTCGTTGCGATTTCTTGCAATACATCAAGTATTGCTTCAAAACCGCGCCTTATCAGGTCGCAAAATTTACTCACAAATCGCTCTTGTCCAATTATGCGGTATTGCCTTAAATTTTTCCGCCTTATTCCCGGTGCAGGCGTGCCTCCTCCTCCCGGAGAAACATGACCAAAAAGCTCACCGTAAGCAGGGCGCTGGAGAGCCAAATGGTTTTTTCGCCCCAGCGGAGGGTGACCACACTCCCCAGGCCAGCGCCCAGGGCGAACAGCAGTACCACGCCGAAATAGGTCAGGGCGCTGCGAAGAATTTCCTTATCCCGGGTGTGAAAATAGGCGCAGAGGGCCTCGGTTCCGCTGCGCATATTGCCGATGCACATGGTGCTGGCGTAGGCATGGCCCCGGATCTTGCGGAAGGTCTGCACCTGCATGGCGCAGACAAAGGACACCACCGCATTAGCCGTGGTGTTGAGGCTTTGGGGCAGAAAGCCCACGGCAATGAGCAGAATGATCTCCGCCAAAAGGATCATCTGCCGCCAATGGACCCGCTCCATGTGCTTGAAGCGGCGGTGAACGCACTCGGCAATGAAGATACCCAGCAGGAACGACAGCACAGGCGCCAGATAGTGCAGGGTGTGAGACCAGTCACCCTCAAAAAGCGTGGTGCTCAGAAGAACGATGTTACCCGTTTGGGCGTTGGCAAAGACCTTGCCCCGGCAGACATAGGTATAGGCGTCCTGGAGGCCGCCGGAGAGGATGATGAACAGGGCCGTGACCATGGAGTCGGACATCTGGCCCCGGCGCTTGGGAAAAAGGGTCATGGTATCGCTTCCTTTACTTGGCTACGGGTGCATCGGGCCAGTAGATCACATAGCACTCCTGCATTTCACCCATATAGAAGAAGATATTCTCTCCCATCTGGATGTGCTGGCCGAAGGTCAGGTCCGGCACGAACAGGCGGCCGCTGGTGCGCTTGGGCCCCTTGATGGTCAGCCCCTCGGGGGTGGGGTGGCGGCGCAGGGCGTTGGCGGCCTCCTCCAGGCCGGGGAAGTGCAGGGTGCGCTCCAGGTCGGCCAGCTGGGTGGCGCCGTTGATGTAGACCAAATGGTCCTCATTTTGGAACCAATGGATTTGCATGGGACAGTCCTCCTTATGCTTTTGCAGACAGTATAGCACAGTTTTTGCGCGGTGGGTAGAGGGGCCTTTAGTCCGGCATGAGATGGGGACGGATTTTTCTGCGGTACAGGCGCAGCCAGCAGACCGTCAGGGCGATAAGCAGCACCAGCCAGGAGGCGGGGTAGGAGGCATAGACCCAGGTGACGGGCATGGTATCCGTATTTATCGCCGCGATCCAGAGTAGACGGAAGACGCAGGTACACAGCAGATTGATGACCACCGGGCGCACCGGGCTGCCGCAGCCGCGTATGGCGCCGGTGAGCACATCCGCCAGGCCGAAGATTATGTAGGGGGCGACCGCGATGTAAAGCCGCACCGTACCGGCGGCCACCACGGCGGGGTCTTGGTTATAAATGCGCAGAAGGGGCTGGCTGAACACACAGGCGACGGTACACAGAATCGCCCCCGTGACCACGGTACACAGCAGGCACTTTTTCAGGATGTCCTTCACCCGGTCATATTTTCCGGCGCCGATATTCTGGCTGAGGAAGGTCTGGGCCGTCTGGTGGAAGGTGTTCATGGACACATAAATGAAGCCGTCGATGCTGCCGGCGGCACTGCTGCCGGCCACGACCACGCTGCCGTAGGCATTGATGGCTCCCTGAATGGCCAGATTAGCGAGGCTGAAGAGGCAGCCCTGGATTCCCGCCGGGATGCCCACCTTGGACATGAGGGACAGGCTGCGGCGGTGGATGCGCAGCTTGCGCCAGGAGAAGGCCAGCTCGTCCTGGGAGCGCATAAGGCTTACCAGCACCAGCACGGCGCTGAGGACCTCACTGATGACGGTGGCCAGAGCCACGCCTGCCACATCCATCTGAAAGGAGATAACAAACAGGAGGTTCAGCGCCACATTCGTTACACCGCTGATGGTGAGAAAGAGCAGCGGGCGCTGGGTGTCGCCCCGGGCCCGGAGGATGGCGGCACCGTAGTTATAGACTGCAATGGCGGGGGTGCCGAGGAAATAGATGTTGAGATAGATCCGGGCCAGGTCGAAAATGTCCTCCGGCGTGGAGATAAGCTCCAGTATCCAGGAGGCCGTGGCGCAGCCGATGCCGCCCAGGATCACACCGCCGATCAGAGCAACCGCCACCGCTGTGTGAACGGCCTCGGAAAGCTCCTTTTGCTTATCTCCCTCGCCCAGGTAGCGGGCCACCAGCACATTTACGCCAATGGAGATACCGATGAGCAGGTTGATCATCAGGTTCACAATGGCGGTGGTGCTGCCCACGGCGGCCAGGCTTGCGTAGCTGGCATAGCGGCCCAGAACCACCACATCCGCCGCATTGAACAGCAGCTGCAGGATGCTGGAGGCCATCAGCGGCAGGCCGAAAAGCAGAATCTTTTTCAGCAGCGGGCCCGTGAGCATATCTATGGAGCCGCCGAGTCTGAATTTGTGGGCGTGTCTGTGGCTCAGTTGTCCGTTCATGATTATCCTCTCTCCTCTGTCCCGGTGGGGGACGGATCTGTTCTGTGGCAGCAGGATCGGCGCAGATATACTCTGCTCCGCCCTGTACGCTGGCTGTCCTGCTATTATAGCGTTAAGGAGAGGGAAAAGCAAGGGTGGGGACATGGGCGGCGGAAAATTTTTTGCGCAAATGGGGCCCATTCGCGCAAATTTGCAGAGTTTGCGTGTTTCCGCCATGGTATTTTTAGGGGAAAAATACTATAGTAAGATTAAATAGGTATATTCGACGGGAAAGGTGATAGAAATGAAAAACAGAAAGTCGTCGATTTCGGCGGAGACAGGGCCCTGGCGGCTGTGGCTGTGGGCCGCGTGCGAGGGGTTCGTGCTGTTCTCTCTGCTGCGGTGTATGCGTCTGGAGTCTGTGGGCGATGCGCTGGTGTGCCTGCTGGTAGGCGCAGGGGCGACTGTGCCCTGGGTGCTGGAGCGGCTGGGCTACCGTATGAGCGGGCCGCTGTTCGTGTTCACCCTGTTTTACCTGCTGGCGTCTATGTCCGGGCGCATTTATAAGCTGTATTACCTGGTGGCCCATTGGGACAAGATGCTGCACCTGTGCGGCGGCGTGGCCTTCGCCTTGGTGGGCTGCTACATCCCGGTACTGCTGGACAAAAAGTATAAGGATGACCGGACTCTGCGCATCCTCTTTGCCATTTTGGTGTCCATCTCCGTGGCGGCCCTGTGGGAGTTTTACGAGTTTGGCATGGACAGGCTTTTCGGCATGGATATGCAGCGGGACACCATCGTTACATCCCTGCACTCCTATGACCTGGGCGGCGCCGCCGGGGTCATCGGCAGCATTGAAAGCATTAACAGCGTCACCGTAAACGGCCAGGCGCTGGAGGGATACCTGGACATCGGCCTCATTGACACCATGGGCGACATGATGATCGAGACCGTAGGCGCGGTGGCCTACGCCGTGGCCTATGCCCTGGATAAGGGTCGGCACCCGGCCTTTATCGCCCTCCCCGCCCCTTGCCGTCACCCGGTACGGGAGGCAGCCCATGCCCAGAGTGAGTAAGACCGCAGCCGACCGGCAGCACCTGCGGCTGGCCAAGGTGTTAGTGGGCCTGGTTTGGCTGGCCATCATTGCCCTGTGCCTGGTGCATAAGGACAGCTTCACCCTGGAGGGAATCCTCACCTATACCCCGGACAAGCCCCTTTTGGCGGCCCTGGTGCTGGTGGCGCTTTTCGCGGTGAAGAGCCTGAGTGTGTTTCTATACAGCGGATTTTTGTACATGGCTGCCGGGGTGCTTTTTCCGCTTCCGGCAGCCATTGCGGTGAATTTGGCGGGTACGGCGGTGATGGTCACGCTGCCGTACCTGCTGGGGCAGAAGCTGGGCGGCCGGGCGGTGGAGTACATCCTGAGCCGCTGGCCCAAGGCGGCGGCTCTCCACGACCTGCGCTGTGACAGTGACTTTTTCTTTGTGCTTCTTATCCGGCTGCTGAATGTGTTTTCCCTGGATATGGTCAGTGCCTATATGGGCGCGGTGGGGGTGAAGTATCGGGCCTATCTCCCGGCTTCGCTGCTGGGGCTTGCGTCTATGTGTGTGCTGTTTCCCATCATGGGCGGGAGCCTTGCGGATGTGCGCTCACCGCAGTTTCTCCTGTCGGCGGGCATCCATCTGGCCATTATGCTGGTGTCCTGCGCCGTCTTTTACCTCCGTCAAAAGGAAAAAACGCATAAGCAGTGAAGAATGAGGCGGCAATAGAGCTGAGATAGTACAGGCCCTGTGCCATTTTAGGATCGGATATAAAACCTATCACTACGAGGTAAAGCCCCCCGGCGGATGCCGAGGGGCTTTACCGAGACTGTCGAAAAACCCTCCGGGTTTTTCCGACAAAAGGCTCACAGTCTGCTGCGCGCATAATTTGTGCGCCGTAGACGCACAAATTCCACACTGGCAGCCTGAGAGGTATTTTCTCTCACGCACGCACATGTCGCGAGAGAAAATAATTTCATCTCTTTGCCGCCTGCGGGCGGCAAACTCTGCGAGGCTTTTTTGACACACTGAGTAAAGCCCCTCGGCGGATGCCGAGGGGCTTTACCCTGTTAGGAAAAATATTTGAGGAGAGAAACTGATTAGTTATCCAAAGACAGCTTCTTAGCCGCCCGCTTCTTGCCGTACATGCAGCAGGCAATGACATACGCCACGGCGCAGACAACACCGATGATGTAGGCAATGGTCCAGGGAATGTTGAAGCCGATCTTCGCGTTGGCGATGTAGGTCACGCAGATGAATGCGTAGAAACAGCCGGGGATCATGGGCATCCAGGCCCACTTAGCCTTGCCGTTTTCAAACATCCACACGGCAATGCACATCAGGGCGAACAGAGCCAGGGTCTGGTTGGCCCAGGCGAAGTAGCGCCACAGGATCATGAAGCCGTTGTTATTGACCTTGGCAAAGACCAGGATGGCGATGACCAGAGCGAAGATGGGCAGAGCCAGCTTGATGCGCTTGCCGTTGGTGGACTGGTCGATGTGCATGGTCTCGGACAGGCTCAGACGCAGAGCGCGCAGTGCCGTATCGCCGGAGGTGATGGGCAGAACGATAACGCCGATCAGGGCGATGATACCGCCGATGTGGCCCAGCAGTTGCTTGCAGACCACGCCCACAGTGCCGGTGGCCAGAGTGGCCTCGGGGCTCTGGAGAGCCAGGTTGTAAACGCCCATAGCACCGGCAGCCCAAACCATGGCGATGAAGCCTTCCAGCACCATCATGTTATAGAAGGTGTTGCGGCCCTGCTTCTCGCTCTTCATAGTGCGGGAGATGATGGCCGTTTGGGTGGAATGGAAGCCGGAGAGGATGCCGCAGGCCACCGTTACGAAGAAGATGGGCAGGAAGTGGCCGTTTGCGAAGTAATCAGCATAGGTAAAGGGCTTGCCGGAGCTGGCGATGGTCAGGATGGGGGAAGACCAGTCGTCCCAGATGTTCAGCAGGGGATAGCCATTGACAAAGATGCCGATGAACACGCCGATGGCGGAGAACAGCAGGATGCCGCCGAAGATGGGGTAGACCTTGCCGATGATGGCATCGATGGGAAAGACGGTTGCAATGAGGTAATACAGGAAGATCACACCGTAGATGATCCAGGTGGTGGGATCACTGGCCTTGCCGGTGAAGCCAAAGACCTGGGTGGCGGCAATGTCGCCGGGGGTGTAGATGAACACCGCGCCCACCAGCAGAAGCATGACGCACACAAAAATATTATAGAACTTATAGATACCCTTGGGGGAATAGCGGCGGATCATCTCAGGCATCTGGGTGCCGCCGTCACGCAGGCAGATCATGCCGGAGAAGTAGTCGTGCATGGCGCCGCCGATGATATTGCCGATGGGGATAGTCAAAAATGCGATGGGCCCGAACAAAATGCCCTGGATGGGCCCGATGATGGGGCCGGTACCGGCAATGTTCAGCAGGTTAATCAGGCTGTTCTTCCAGCCTTTCATAGGAACAAAGTCCACGCCGTCTTCCTTGGTGTAGGCGGGGGTCTTGCGATCATCAGGACCGAACACCTTTTCACAGAAGCGACCGTATAGTGCGGCACCGCCGATCAAGATGACCAAGCCAATAATGAATGTAGCCACAAAAACACACTCCTTTGTAAAAGCGATTTCTCTGTTTTCTTTTTTCTTTTTTCGACATCCGGATCGTCAAAAACCGATGCTCAAACTATAGCACCATTTCCCGTTAATTTGTTGACAATAAAAAAAGAAATAGATTAAAAAACCGTTAATGAAGTAGTAAACTTTGTTAATTTGCACCGCTAAAGGAAAGTCTGAAAAACCGTTAGGGAACCTTACTTTTTTTGAGTGTAAAAAAATCTTACAAAGTTTTAGCATTATAATAAAAATTTTTAGGCACCCGAAGGGGAGCGAAAAAATATGCTGCCCCGGGGCCCAAAAAGGGGCGGAATAAGGGAAACGGTAGGCTTTGAAGAGAGAAAAGCGGAAAGAGGAAAGATGGGAGGAGGATTGGGGGATGGTGCGTGGCATGGGGCGCGGTGGGACGGGCCGATGCTCACATCGGCCCGCCCCACCGCATTCCTTGCAATGTGTCATTGCGAACCAGTGACAGATGTCACTGGTGTGGCAATCCGTAATCCCGTCCCCTCGGCCCCCTTTAGGCAAGGGAGGCAGACAGGTTATTGGTGGTGCGCCGGGGGATTTATAGTTTACATCCGCGGCGGGCTGTGGTAGCATAGTAGACAAGAAAAATCCACCGATACAGGGGGCATTGTCATGAACAGAAAGCGGATCCGGCAGATGAACACGCTTTTGCTTCGGCGGCTGCAAAAGCGCCCGGCGGCTGCCTATTTCGAGGAGCGAAAGGATTTTTTGCTGAGCCTGGAGCGGGAGAACTATATGCAGCGCTTTGCCGGCCTTGTGAGCGGGGAGCGTATTCGGTGCGGAGCTGTTTTGGAGCTGTGCCGGGAGGAGCTGGCGCAGCTGTGCCCCAGCCAGCCCCAGGAGGGCTGGCTGCGCTGCGCCTTTGACTTTGCCCGCAGGCAGCTTTTCCCCGAGCAGGTGCCGTCCTCTGACGGCGGTGCGGGCGCGGTGTTTTTCCTGTCGGTTTTGCAGGTGCTTTTTACTGTGCAGCGGGAGATACTGCCCTTTGACCCCATGTACGATTTCGCGTTCATCAGCGGAGAGGAGCTGGAGCAAAGTCCCGGCGCCGCGCTCTACGAGCAGATGCTGCGGCTGTGGAAGCGGGAATATATCTATGAAATGATGCGCCTGGGGCTGGAGGTGACACCCTTCCGGGCTTTGGAGCATATCGCGGGGGTACATCACATTGCCATAACCATGGGTCGGGAGCTGAAGGAGGCCGGGGTGCCCGTGGACCTGGCTCTGGTATCCGGCAGCGCCGCCGGGCACGACATCGGCAAGTTCGGCTGCCGACCCGGGGAGCGGGTGCCGTATCTCCATTACTATTATACCGATCTGTGGTTCCGCCGCCGGCGGCTCACGGAGATCGGCCATGTGGCGGCGAACCACTCCGTATGGGATCTGGAGCCGGACTATCTGTCCGTGGAGTCGCTGCTGCTGATTTACGCGGATTTCCGGGTGAAGCAGACCCTGGGCCCCGGGGGAGAGGAGATTACGCATATCTCCACCCTTTCGGATGCCTTTGCGGTGATTCTGAATAAGCTGGACGGGGTGGACGAGGCAAAAAAGCAGCGCTATCGCCGGGTCTACACCCGGCTGCAGGACTTTGAGCGATTCATGGAGGAGCGGGGAGTGGATACTTCCCTGCAAGGCCGTGCCCAACCGCCCCGGCGGGAAAAGGCGGCGGCCCTGATGACCGACGAGGAGGCCCTGGGCGTGCTGCGCCTGGTGTGCGTGGAGCACAACATTCGCCTGATGGATCGGCTCACGGAGTCCCGGAGCTTTGCCCGGCTTTTGGAGCAGGCCCGGGGCGAGACGGACTGGCGGCGGCTGCGGGCGTATCTGGGGGTCATCGAGTCCTATTCCCTCTATCTGCGCCTGCCGCAGAAGGTGGAGACGCTGTCGTTTCTCTATGAGCTGCTGATGCACCGGGAGGGTGACATTCGGCGTCAGGCGGCGGCCCTGATGGGGGCCATTATCGCGGATTTCCACGCGGGATATGTGAAGGAGCGTCCGGCGGACTGCAAGAGCACCGGCACGCTGACGGATCTGAGCCAGTGGAAGGCCTGCCTGGAGCAGAGCATTTTCCCGGACCACAAGCTGATGCCCCAGCACCGGAGCTGGATCGGCTACACGCTGAAATTCATGGTCAATTCCCTCCTGCAGCACTGCCACGGCCGGGAGGAGCGGTTTTTAGACTGCCTGCTGGCTTACTGCAAGCCCGGCGGGCGCATGGAGTCGTCGGTGGTATTTTTGCTGCTGGACACCTTTGCGGCTCTGCCCCTGGACCGCTGCACCCCGGCCCAGACGGAGACGCTGCTGCACTTTGCCGAGGGAGCGGCCCGTTCCCGGGAGCTGACGGTGCGCACCGCGGCGGCCCTGCTGCTGCGCAGGCTCCTGCCGATTTTAGCCCTGGGGGAGCGGGCCCGGGCGGCACTGAAGAAGATGAACAGCGAGGACAGCCCCTCCCTGACGCTGCTGCGGAGCCGACTGCTGGAGGGACGGGCCCTGCGCCTGCCCGACGAGACGATATCGGAAATTTTCCTGGACAACCTGAAAACCGCCACGCCGTGGATCGTGAAGCGGGTGAACATCCTGCTTTTAACGGAGCACGCCCACGCAGGCGGGGCGCAGATGCTGCACATTGCGGCGCATTATTCGAATCTTATTAAGGTGAGCGACCGGGTGACGGTGCGCCACAGCGCCGGCCTGGCCCTGCTGGAGCTGGCGCCGCTTCTGAGCGTGGACCAGCGCAACGAGATCGCCGTGGAGCTTTGCCGGGGGCTGGAGCTGGGACAGCAGGAGTTTACGAAATATATCCCCGACTACCTGGGACGCTTTGCCCTGTGGCTGCCGCCGGAGCAGCTGGACGAGCTGCTTCGGAGCCTGGAGGGGACGCTCTCATCCTCAGAGGGGCACATCGTGGCCTCGGCCTTGGACACCGCCGCCGTGCTTTTAGAGGACTATACCGCCTACCGGGATCGTTTCCCGGAGAGCGAGAGCGTGTACCGGGGCCGGGCCCGGCGGCTGCTGGGAATGCTGATGAAGGGCACTGCGGGCATCGACACCGGCACCCGCCAGGAGGCCATGTATCTGCTGGGACGGCGGGTGTTCGGCTCCACGGGACTGGGACGGAAGGAAAAATGCCGGGCCCTGCAGCTCACCGTGCGGCGTATTCTGGCCCTGTGTCAGGCGGCGGACGAAAACGGACTGACCTTCTACTACCGGGCGGCCATGCTGGGCAAGCTCTACCGCTTCCTGGTGGAGCAGGAGCTGCTGTGCGGGGAGGTACCCTTTGAGCCTTCCCGGCCCTTGGCCTTCTTCCCGGGGACCTTCGATCCCTTTACCCTGTCTCACAAGGGCATTGTCCGGGCCATCCGGGACGAGGGGTTTGAGGTGCTGCTGGCCATTGACGAATTCTCCTGGTCTAAGCGCACCCAGCCCTACCGCATCCGGCGGGAGATTGCCGCCATGTCGGTGGCGGATGAATTCTATGTGCATATTTTCCCGGAGGACTTTCCGGTGAATATCGCCAACCCCGAGAACCTGCGCCGTCTGCGGGAGGCCTTCCCGGGGCGGGAGGTATCTATTGTAGTGGGCAGCGATGTGGTGGCCCATGCCTCCTCTTATCAAAAGCCCGCGCAGGCGGACTCCATCCACGGCTTTGACCATGTGATCTTCCGTCGGGCGGGGGCTGTGGCGGCGGATTATGGGTGCATAAGCGGCCATGTGCTGGAGCTGACGCTGCCGGAGGAGCTGGAGGAGATCAGCTCCACCCGCATCCGGGAGGCGGTGGACGCCAACCGGGACATCTCCCATCTGATCGACCCGGTGGCCCAGGAATTCATCTATCGCCACAGCCTGTATCTGCGGGAGCCCCAGGATAAGCCCGTTCTGCGCACAGAGGATCTGGAGTTTATTCCCTGCGGCCCGGAGGACGGGCAGCTGGAGGCGCTGCTGCACCGGAGCGCCCCCGCCGGGGCCCAGGGCCTGCTGCGGGCCTTGGGGCACACCGGAGACGATGTGCTGCTGCTGTGCCACGGAAAGGAAAAGACCGTGCTGGGGGCGGCGACCTACTGCTGTATGGACTCTCAGCACCTGTTCTCCCGGCTGGGCAGCGCGGAGCTGGCGGCCTTTGTGCGGCAGAACGCCGGAGGGCGGACGCTACTGCTCAGCGGCCTGTTCGTGCCCTCCTCCCCCCAGCAGGAGGAGCTGGGCCAGCTTCTGCTAACAGAGGTGCTGACCTTGGCCCTGGGGCGGGAGTATACCTACGCAATCTATGAGCCCCTGGAGGGCTTTGCCGACGCCTGGATACGCCAGGAGCTGCATTTGCAGGGCTTTTTGCCTGTCCCGGAGGGGGTATCCCGCAGCGCGCTGGCGGTGGATATGCGTCAGCCCATCATCCTCAGCAACAATGTAGATACCACCATCAAGCCTCCCCTGTCCACGGCTCCGTCCGTGGTGGCGGCGGTGGCGGCGGCCCATAGGCGGCTGCAGGAAATGCTCACCCATTTGCAGCCGGGAAGCCTGGTTTTGAGTCTGTCCGCCGGGGTTATTTACCACAGGCTGCTGCAGCGCATTACGGAGTGCAACGGTGTGCCGGAGGTGCAGACCGTTCCCCGCAAGCTGGGGCCTGACATCTGCGTGCCCTACGGCAAGCTCCTGCGCGGGGTTATCGTGCCCAACACCGTCACCAAGACCCTGCGCACGGATAAGGTGTACGAGCCGGATCTGTCCTCCTATTCCATTGAAGCCTACCCCGATTATTCCCCCCTGGAGGATCAGGTGCGTACCATCCGCGCCTTTGACCGGCCCGCTATTTTGGTGGACGATGTGCTTCACGACGGCAAGCGCATCCGGCGGCTTGACCCGCTGCTGCGCAGGACCGGGACGGAGGTAAAAAAGGTCCTGGTGGGCTACCTCACCGGCACGGGCCGGGATCTGATGGAGAGCCTGGGCTATGACGCGGAGGGGGTCTACTATCTGCCCAATCTGCGAATGCGCTTTGTGGAGTCCACCCTGTATCCCTTTATCGGCGGCGACACCATCCGCCGCAGCCAGCGGCCCGAGGGGGGACTGCAGCCATCGGTAAACCGGGTGCTGCCCTATGCGTCCCCGGAGTTTTCTCCCCTGGACCCGGAAACCGCCTGGGCCCTGAGCCTGTGCTGCGTGGAGAACGCCCGGAATATCCTCCTGGCTCTGGAGACGGAGTACCGCCGGGCCTTTGCACGAAACCTGACCCTCAGCCGTCTCAGCGAGGCGGTGATCCTGCCCCTGTGCCCGGATAAGGGCGGCAGCATGGCCTATGACCTGAGCCGGGGCGCCTCCACCTATCTGGATGACGACATTGAGCTATTAAAGCGGATGCGCTTTGGACGGAAGGAGACAACGGTATGAAGTATTATCGCCTGGGGGCCCATAGCCTCTGCGCCTGGGAGGCCCTGTCCTATGAGGAAATAACGGCTCTGCCCCGGTCGGGAGAGATCCTGTTCCTGTTTGCAAGAGAAATGCTCACAGGCCGGGAGACCTTCCCTGTGACGGACGCGGCCTTGCTGACGGCGGAGGAGGGGGTGCAGACCCTGTGCGCCGCCGCCGGACCGGACCTTCCGCCGGAGCTGAGAGACGCTGTCCGAGAGGGCAGAGTCCGGGCGGTGAACCGACTGCATCCCCGGTGGCAGGAGCTGCTCTCCCCGCTGCCGCGAAAGAAAAAGGTGCGGGTGAACCTCCTGGGCCTGGGGGATGTAGGGGCGACGCTGCTTATGGGGCTGCGGCTGCTGGGGGGCGATGTGATCTCCTCCATCGGCATCTGCGACCTGCGGGAAAATGTTCCCCAGCGGTGGGAATTTGAGCTGAATCAGATTAACCTCCCCGGCCCTTACGATACTCTGCCTCCGGTGGAGATCATCGGCCCGGAGGAGCTGTTCCGGGGGGATGTATTCCTGTTCTGCGCGTCCCGATTCGTGCCGGATACGGCGGTGAAGGACGGAGATGTGCGTATGGCCCAGTATCAGCTCAACCGGGAGCTGGTGGCCCTGTATGCGAAAAAGGCACGGCAGGCCCGGTACAAGGGGCTTTTCTGCGTGGTCAGCGATCCGGTGGACCCCTTGTGCCGGGCGGCCTTGCTGGAGAGCAACCGGGATGAAGAGGGAAATCTGGACGGCCTGGGGCTGTTTCCCCACCAGGTCCGGGGCTTCGGCCTGGGGGTCATGAACGCTCGGGCGGTCTACTACGCCAAAAAAGACCCGCGGTTTACCGATTTTCTCACCGATGGCCGCAGCTTCGGCCCCCATGGGGAGGACTTGGTGCTGGCCAATTCGATTTCCGACTACGATGACGCCCTCTCCCGGGAGCTGACGGAGAAGGTGGCCCACGCCAACCTGGAGATGCGCCGGATGGGATTTAAGCCCTATGTGGCTCCGGCCTTTTCCTCCGGAGCCCTGAGCCTGCTTTCCTGCCTGCGGGGACAGTGGCACTACTCGTCGGCTTTTTTGGGCGGCGTGTTCATGGGCGGGCGCAACCGCCTGACGGACCGAGGGGTGGAATTCGAGCGCCTGCCTTTGCCCGGGGCGCTCATTTCGCGCCTGAAAGAGACGGAAGAAAAACTCAAGGCAATTCTATAAACTGGAGAAAATTCCCGTGGAATTTTCTGCCAAAAGGCTTACAGTCTGCTGCGCGCATAATTTTGAGCCATTAGCTCAAAATTCCACACTGGCAGCCTGAGAGGAATTTTTCCCCACGCGCATGTCGCGGTGAAAAATGATCCCAATTTTTCGCGTCTGCGGACGCGAACTCTGCGAGGCTTTTTTGATACGAAGTATGAAAGAAGGGGTAAAAATGCCGCTGACCGTTCTTTTGCCGAAAAATGAATGCAGCCCCGCTCTGCAGGAGATGCTTGCACCCCTGCTTCCTGCGGGGAGCGTTTTTGCCGACCCGGAAAAGGATTTGGACACCCTGAGAGGCCGCCGGCTCCTGTTTGCCGTGGCACTGGACCGGGGCGGGTGCAACGAGGCCTACTACCGTATGCTCTCCCGCTTGCGGCGGAATGCGGACCTGCTTTCCGGCTGCATAGGGGGGGTGGTGGTCACCGGGGTAGGAGAGCTTTACACCAAGGATGTGGCCCGGGACATGGTATTTGCCGCCAACCAGGCCGGGTGCGCCTTTTTGGGCCGCCCTCTGGTGGAGGCCACCGGGTCTATGCGCAATTTCCGGGTCCAGGCGCAGATCGGCGGCGTAGACGAGAAAACGGCCTTTCGGGCCGCGGTGGCGGAGCTGATAGACCGGCTGCTGACCTGGGAAAAGCCCGGACCCATCCGCCGCGTCCTGGCCCTCCACGCCTCTCAGCGCAGCACCTCCAATACCCTGGCCTTTTGGGAGCTGGTGCGCACGAATCTGCCATCGGAGATAGCGGTGGAGGAGATCGGCCTGCGCAACGGCACCGTGCCCGACTGCAACGGGTGCAGCTACACCGCCTGTCTCCACTTCGGCGAGCAGGGAAGCTGCTTTTACGGCAGCGGACCCATGGTGGAGGAGGTGTACCCGGCGGTGCGCCGGTGTGATGCGCTGGTGATGCTCTGCGCCAACTATAACGATGCCCTCTCTGCCAACCTCACCGCCTGCGTCAACCGTCTGACGGCCCTGTTCCGCCAGCAGCGGTTTTACGAAAAGCGCCTGTTTGGCCTGGTGGTCTCCGGCTACTCCGGCGGCGACCTGCTGGCCCGGCAGCTGATTTCGGCCCTGAATATGAACAAATCCTTTTTCCTGCCGCCCTACTTTTGCCTGCTGGAAACGGCCAATGAGCGGGGGAGCCTGGTGCGTCTGCCGGGGATCGCCCAGCGGGCGTCGGCCTTTGCCGAGGGTATAGCCGGTGCATGAGAATGAGACTGCCGATAAGGTGGCAGGAATTACGATAAGGAAGGGTGTCCCGCACCACGGAAAGTCGGCGCGAGGGCCGGGGCACCGCAGGGGAGGAAAGGACTATGTTTACAGGAGAACACCTGATTTGGATAGGTCTGTGCGCGGCGTTTATCGCCGCCATGACGGTGCTGAGCCGCCGGAATAGCTGGACGCTCCGCCGGGCCGGAGGCGTTATGACGGTCATCTGCGTCTGCAGTGAGGTCAGCAAGATCATGAGCGATATGCAGGCCAGCCCCTACGGGGGCATGACCCTGGCGCCCCAGTCCCTGCCCTTTCATCTGTGCAGCATGATGATCTTTGCCGTTTTGTATATCACCTTTGGCCGGGAGGGCCGGGGCAAGCAGGCGGTGATAGATTTCGTGGCCGTCATGGGGACTCTGGGCAGCTTTTGCGCCATTATGATCCCCACCAACGGTACCGATTTTACCCGTATCGGCGCCTACCAGTGCTTTGTATACCATGGGGGACTTCTGTGGTTCAGCCTGTATTTGCTGCTTTCGGGCCGGGCCAAGCTGGGGCGGCGGGCGCTGGTGCGGAATTTGACGATTCTGACGGGGCTGGCTTTCGGAATGATCTATGTGAACGGGGCGCTGTCGGTCTACGGGACGAACTTTATGTACCTGGTGCGGCCACCCCTGGAGGGACTGCCGTATTTGAATCTGGAGAGCGGCTGGTATGCCTATTTCCTGCGGCTGATTGCCCTGGGTGCGGCTATAGTGACGGTGTTTCACCTGCCGTTTCTGGTCCGGGAGCGGCGCGGGAAAAAGGAGCGGGAGGCGGCCCGATGAAGCAGGCAGCCTTTCACAGCCCGGACCTGCATATGCATAGCGTGTATTCCGACGGTACAGATACGCCCCGGGCTCTTTTGCAGAGAGTTCGGGCGGCCGGGCTGGACATTTTCGCCCTGACAGACCACGATACCGCCCAGGGCTGCGCCGCCGTGCGGGCCCTGCTGGAACCCGGGGATGCGACCTTTGTAGAGGGCATCGAGTTCTCCTGTCAGGACGGAGAGGGAAAGTACCATGTGCTGGGCTACGGCTTTGATGCGGAAAAGCCCTCCATCCGGGCAGCGGCGGACTTTGCCCACCACACCCGTATTTTGAAGATGCAAAACCGCTTTGGCTATTTAGCCCGTCGCTTCGGCTTCACCTTTACGGAGGAGGAGCGCTCGCAGCTGCTGGCCCTGAAAAACCCCGGTAAGCCCCATTTTGTGGACATGATGCTGAAAAAAGGCTATGTCAAAACAAAAATGGAGGGATTCGAGGCCTTTTCCGGCTGCCCGGACACAGAGCCGACCTTGTCGCCGGAGGAGGCTATAGACGCTATTATCCAAGCGAACGGGATTCCTGTGCTGGCCCACGGCATTTTGGCGGATGGGTCGAAAAAACTATCAGAGGAGGAAATCGCAGGCCGGGTGGTGCGGCTGAAGGCGGCGGGGCTTCGGGGCCTGGAGTGCTATTATTCCGCCTTTACGCCTCGGCAGCGGGAGACTATGCTGGCCCTGGCAGAGCGCTGCCGCCTGCTGGTGACGGCAGGCAGCGACTACCACGGCACCAACAAGGCGGTTTCCCTGGGGCAGACCGGCGGCGCCGACCCGGCACGGCTGCAGGGCTTTTATGAGGCCGTGGCGGATTTGATTTGAGAAAAGCAATATACTGCCCGATAAAACGGCAGAATTTGCGATAACGGTAAAGAAGGGTGACCCTTACCACCGAAATAAGCCCCCATTCCCTGCTTCCGGGGAATGGGGGCTTCAGCGTGTCAAAAAAGCCTCGCAGAGTTTGCCGCCCGCAGGCGGCAAAGAAATTAAATCATTTTCTCTCGCGACATGTGCGTGAGAGAAAATACAGCTCGGGCTGCCAGTGTGGAATTTGTCCGTCACGGACGGACAAATTATGCGCGCAGCAGACCGCAAGCCTTTTGTCGGAAAAACCCGGAGGGTTTTTCGACAGTCTCAAGCCCCCATTCCCTGCTTCCGGGGAATGGGGGCTTGGCGGTGGTTGGGGATTTGCAGGGACGGACGGCTCCTGGGGCGGGAGCCTCCCTGCGGGTAGTAAAGTGCAGGATAGGGGCAAGCTCACGCGCCCTGCAAAAATTGCAGCTGCTGCACGGCTTCCCAGACCCGTTGCCTGGCCTCCTCCACCCGGTCCTGGGCCTGGAGGATCTGAGACTGGACCATCCAATCTACAAAGAAATTGTCGCAGAAGGTGTCAAAAAAACGGGTGAAGCTGTCAAAGCGCAGCTGAATATCCGCATACATCTGCACATCCGCCAGCTCCCGGCCAAAGGCCCGCAGCTCCTGCTCCGCCCGGTCCATGGCCCGCTGGGCATCGTCCATTTTGGAGTGCTTGAGGAGGCTGCTGAGAAAGCCGCCGCCCAGCATATCCCACAGGCCCAGGCCCCGGGCGGCCTGCAAATGCCGGGCGGCTTCCTCCAGGGCCTTCAAGGCGCGGTTTCCGGCGTCGATGGCCTCGCGGATCTCGGTATTTTTGTCTTTCATCGTGGCTCCTTTCTTGAAAAAAGCGCAGGCTTCTGCTATACTCGGCTATAAGGATGCGCCGGATTGCCGGCAGCAAAATAACGCAAAGGAGAAATGGCTATGTTTTTGGATTTTTCTTCCATGCAGGAGGTAGCCGTGCCCCATTTTAAGGGCGGTGAGGGACAGGCGCTGGTGCGCAAATTCGAGGACGAGCAGGGGAAAATTCTGATTCTGACTCTGCCCGCCGGCAGCACCATCGGCCTGCATGTCCATGAGGGCAGCTATGAGGTGATGCACTTCCTCTCCGGCACCGGTGTCTGCACCGATGACGGCCGGACCGTGGACATCCGCCCCGGCATGACCCACTACTGCCCTCCGGGCCACAGCCACAGTGTAGTGAACACCGGCACCGAGCCCCTGGTCATTCTGGGCGTGGTACCCAATGTGAAGTGAATAAATCTGCCGGGAAAGGCGCGCTTTTCCGGCCGGGTCAAAAGGCTTGCCATCTCTCAAGTAAAAGATGGCAAGCCCTTTCTGTTTTACAGGCGCTTTTCCAGATTCTCCCGGATGGCGGCAATAAACGCCTCGCTGGTGACGGCGCGGGCAGACACGCCCTCATCCACCAGGCCCACCAGATCCTTGGTCATGGTACCCTGGTTCAGGGTGTCAAAGCAGGCTCCCTCCAGCTGCCCGGCGAAATTCTCCAGGTCAGTAAGCCCGTCCAGCTGGCCGCGCTTGCGCAGGGCGCCGGTCCAGGCAAAGATGGTGGCCATGGGGTTGGTGGAGGTCTTTTCCCCCTTCAGGTGCTTGTAATAATGCTTGGTCACGGTGCCGTGGGCGGCCTCATATTCGGTGGTGCCGTCCGGGGCCACCAGCACGGAGGTCATCATAGCGAGGCTTCCAAAGGCGGTGGAGACCATGTCGCTCATCACATCGCCGTCGTAGTTTTTGCAGGCCCAAATGAACCCGCCCTCCGAGCGGATGACCCGGGCTACGGCGTCGTCGATAAGGGTGTAAAAATAGGTGATGCCCAGCTTTTCAAACGCCGCCTTGTAGTTTTCGAATTCCTCCTCAAACACCCGCTTGAACTCGCCGTCATAGACCTTGGCGATGGTGTCCTTGGTGGAAAACCACAGGTCCTGCCGGGTGTCGATGGCATACTGGAAGCAGGAGCGGGCAAAGGAACGGATGCTCGACTCCTTGTTGTGCTGGCCCTGCCAGACGGCGGGGCCGTCTACCTTTTGGACAGAAACGGTCTGCTCTGCGCCGCTCCGGCCCCGGAAGGTGAGGAGGCATTCGCCGGGCTCGGTGGTGTATAGATCCACGCTCTTATACACATCTCCGTAGGCGTGCCGGGCGATGGTGATGGGCTTTTTCCAGTTCTTCACCACAGGGTGAATGGAGTCGATGAGAATGGGGGCGCGAAACACCGTGCCGTCCAGAATGGAGCGGATGGTGCCGTTGGGGCTCTTCCACATCTGGGTCAGCTGCGGATACTCCTCCATGCGCTGCTTGTTGGGGGTGATGGTAGCGCATTTTACGGCCACACCCAGGCGCCGGGTGGCATTGGCGGCCTCCACCGTCACCCGGTCCTCCGTCTCGTTCCGGTGCAGCAGCCCCAGGTCATAGTATTCCGTTTTCAGGTCCACAAAGGGCAAAATCAGCTGCTCCTTTATCATGGCCCAGAGGATGCGGGTCATCTCGTCGCCGTCCATCTCCACCAGGGGGGTGGTCATTTTGATTTTCTCCATGGTCTCACTCCTTATTCCGGGCGGCGTAGTAGTTCATGAGGCAGCCGTCCAAAATGATCTCTTTTTCATCCGCCGTCAGACCCTTGATGTGCAGCAGCAGGTCGTGGACGCTGCCGTCCCGGCAGATGACCTTGGCGGGAATGTCCTCCCGGCCCTGCTCCACCGCCTGACGGATGTGGGGCACGAACACGCAGTCGCCGCTCTCGTAGTCGAAGGGCGTGCCCTCGTCCAGCGTGAAGGGCAGGATGCCCCAGTTGATGCAGTTGCTGCGGTAGCGCTTGGTGGCGAACTGATAGCAGATATTGGCAAAGCCCCCCAGCACCTTCTGGCAGGAGGCGGCCTGCTCCCGGGCAGAGCCGTCGCCGGGCTTATTGGCAAAGACGCAGGAGCCGAACTGGGTGCTCTCCGCCAGCCGGTCGGCATCGCCTACCTGAGAAAGCACCTGGCGCAGATGCTCGCTCAAGGTCCCCTCTCGCCGGGCCGTTTCCTGCCGGGCCACAGCCTTGGACCTATCCACATACTCCGGCACCCGGCGGCTGAGGGTGAACTCAGCCAGGCGCAGGGGATTGCTGCGGTAAGACGAGGTCTCTCCGGAGGGGATCAGCTCGTCGGTGGTGGTCACCGGGTCGTGGATCACCGCCGCCAGCTCCACCAGCAGGTTCTCGCTCAGTGCGTACATCTTGGGCCAGTCGGTGATATTGGGGCCCATCTGCAGCTCCACAGAGGGGTCCGCCTTGCCGAAGCCGTAGTATACGCGGTTTTTATACACGGTATCATCAAAATGATATTCGTGGTGTACGGGGGTGTAGTCCAGGTCCGTGGCCGGGGTGATGCGTCCGCCGTTTGCGGCGGTGGCGGCAATAGACCGGGCATCCATCAGGCACACACCCGCAAACTGTCCCTCGCCGGGCTTGCTGCCCTCCCGGTTGGGGAAGTTCCGGGTGGTGTGGCGCAGACTAAGGCCGTTGTTGGCGGGTACATCTCCCGCGCCGAAGCAGGGGCCGCAGAAGCTGGGCTTGATAATGGCCCCGGACTCCAGCAGATCCGCCGTGGCACCCAGCTTCATCAGCTCCAGGGAAACCGGCACCGAGGTGGGGTACACATCGAAGCTGAAGGCTCCGGACCCGGTAAATTTGCCCCGGAGGATGTCCGCCGCCTCTGCGATATTGTCAAACAGGCCCCCGGCACACCCGGCGATGACGCCCTGGTCGGCCCACACGCCGCCGTCGTGAATTTTGTCCGTCAGGTGGGGGTTCGCCTTGGGGAAGCGCCGCCGGGCGTCGGCCTCCACGCCCTTGAGGATCTCCTCGGCGTTTGCCAAAAATTCTTTGATAGTATAGGCATTGGAGGGGTGGAAGGGCAGGGCGATCATAGGCCCCACCTTGTCCAGCTCAATGGTAATGTACTTGTCATACCAGGCAACCTCGCCCGGGTGCAGGGGCTTATAGTCCTCGGGGCGGCCATGGGTACGGAAGAAGCCCTCCGTCACCTGGTCCGTCTCCCAGATGGAGGAGAGGCAGGTGGTCTCGGTGGTCATCACATCAATGCCGTTGCGGTAGTCAATGGGCAGGTCCCGGATGCCCGGGCCGCAGAACTCCAGCACGCAGTTATTTACAAACCCCGTCTCAAAGGTGGCCTTCACCAGGGCGATGGCCACATCGTGGGGGCCCACGCCCTTTTTGGGCGTTCCGGTGAGATACACCAGCACCACCTTGGGCATGGGCACATCCCAGGTGTTTTTCAGCAGCTGCTTGGCAAGCTCCGGGCCGCCCTCGCCCACGGCCATGGTGCCCAGGGCACCGTAGCGGGTGTGGGAGTCGGAGCCCAGGATCATCTTGCCGCACCCGGCCAGCTCCTCCCGGGCGTAGGAGTGGATGACGCTCTGATTGGCGGGCACATAGATGCCGCCGTACTTCTTGGCGGCGGACAGGCCGAACATATGGTCGTCCTCGTTGATGGTGCCGCCCACGGCACACAGACTGTTGTGGCAGTTGGTCAGGGCGTAGGGGAGGGGAAATTCCTTCATGCCGGAGGCTCTCGCCTGCTGGATGATGCCCACATAGGTGATGTCGTGGGACACCATGGCGTCAAAGCGCACCTGCAGCCGCTCCGGATCGCCGCTTACATTGTGGGCCTGCAGAATTTGCCAGGCCATGGTGTTCTCCCGGGCCCGGGCGGCGGGCACGGGGGCTGTTTCCGTCAGTTGGCCGTTTTCCAGGAAAACGCCCTTATCAAAGCACTGGATCATACAATATCCTCCTTGCGTAAAACCAATTCAAAATACTATACCACACTTCTCACCGTTACTCAATAGGTATGGCCACCTGCGTGATAAATTTATTCGCATCCGAGTGGTGGGCCGGGCCCTCCAGATAGATATGGCGGCAGGTCCCCTTAGGCCGCAGCCCGTGCTGCCGGGCATAGTCCAGCAGCTTTTCCCGTATTCGGGGGATATCAGTGTAATCCCCATGGAAAAACACGCTCACCGCCCGTTCCTTTTCCCACTGCTCCACGCCGTCTCCGCGGCTGCCCTGGGGCACCGCCACGCAGAAGCGGGTGTCGTCGGTGTCCTCCAGGGGATAGGCCAGCAGGAACATCCGCTTGGAGCTGTCGCTTCCATACAGGCGCATAGCCTCCGGGATCACCTGCCGGAAAATCTCCATTCGATGGGCCACCGTAGGGGTGCTGCAGCGGCGGATATACACCGTCTGGGCCGGGATCTCCCGCACCTCAATGACATCCTCCTCATTTTCGCTGACCCGCAGGCGGAGCTTTTCAATGCACAGGTCCAGCTCGTCCCGCATATTCTCCAGCCGCCCGATAAATTCCCGCAGGTCGGCCTTGTCCTCAAAGTAGAGCTTTATTTCGTCCAGGGAGATGCCCAGGGACTGCAGGCGGCGGATGGCCCGGATACGGGTCACGGTGTCGGTGGTATAGTAGCGGTTGCCGCCCTTGCCCTCCTTCACATCGGGGTGTACCAGCCCCTTGTCCTCGTAGTTGAGCAGGATGCGGCGGGTGATGTGCAGAGATTTTGCCACCTCGCCTATCGACAGTAAATGCGGATTGTTGTTTCTCATGGTTTCTCCGTTCGCTTTCAATAATTTTACAGCTTTTTTCAAAAAAAGACTTGCATCGTACACCGGTGTACGGTCTATACTCCATTATAAATGAAATGTCAAAATTTGCAAGAAAATAAATTGGGTGAAACCCATCCCAAGGAGGAAAAAAGATGAAAAAACGCATAGGAAGCCTGCTCATGGCCCTGGTCCTGGCTCTCAGCCTGGTCCCGGCCACGGTGTGGGCAGCGGACGGCACGACGGAAGTCGGCACCTTTGAGGAATTGCAAGCAGCAATTGCCAGCGATGCCGACACCATCGACATCGTCGTGACGAACGACATTGAGCTGACGCAGGAACTGACTATCTCCAGCTCAAAGAAGGACATCACCATACGAAGCCAGGAGGGCAGCACCTATAAGCTGCTTCGCTCCGCTTCCTTCCAGGCCAGCGCAGACGACTATAAAAGTGAGTATGCGTTCCGGCTGAAAGCTGGTAAGCTGACCTTCAAAAACATCATCCTGGACGGCAACAAGGACGCTGTAACGGCCAAAAACACATTCGTTTTTGTGTCCGGCTCCAATGACACGCAGCTGACCTTGGGTCAGGGCGCTATCATCCAGAACTGCGCTACCACCAGCTACGGTGCCGCCGTCTATGTGTCCACGGGTAAGGTGGTCATGGAAGAGGGCAGCGCCATCAAGGACTGCACCACCAGCTACCGGGGCGGCGCCATTGCCATGATCTATGAACCCTGGAGCAACTACTCTACCGGCGCCATCACCTTCACCATGAAGAGCGCCACCATCTCCGGCTGCTCCACCACCGGCTCTGCTAACTACGCGCAGGGCGGCGCCATCTTCACCAGCGGTCGAGTGACCATGGACATTCAGGACAGCATCATCGAGAACACCACCGCCAACGGTAACGGCGGCGCCATCTATGGCGCGTCCACCAATAACTCCGGCGATATTGTCCTGAACCTCAGCGGCACCACCATCACCGGCAACACCTCCCAGCAGCTGGGCGGCGGCGTGTACTTTGCCGGCACCACCTTCACCGTCAGCGGTGTCACCAACATCACCGGCAACACCGGCAAGGGCAGCTCCAACAATGTGTACCTGGCCGCCGGTAAGACCGTCAGCGGCTCCGGCCTGCAAGAGGGCAGCCAGGTCGGCATTTCCGGCGCGAACATCCCCTCCACCCTGGTCACCGGCTATGCCAACGACAGCGAAACCGGCTATTTCACCGCCGACCGCACCGAAACCAAGCTCAAGGCCACCACCGGCGGCGATCTTGAGCTGGTGGGCAAGGATGACCACACCCACTGCATCTGTGGCCGTACCGACTGCCAAGAGACCGGCACCGGCCATCAGAAGATCACCTGCAAGGGCGTCAGCAGCCTGGACCTGATCAAGGATAGCGGCAGCTACTACCTGCTGAACGATGTGACCCTCACCAAAACCTGGAAGCCCAATTTCGGGGTTACCCTGTGTCTCAACGGCCACGCCATCCATGCGGCGTGGAAAACGGCGGCCATCGAATTGAAAGACACCTATATCACCTTTAACCTCACCGACTGCGGCACCGACGGCAAGGTCACTGGCATCGTCGATAGCAACGGCAATGTCGACGGGGCCAGCGGCGTTATCATCGGCGCCAGAGCCACCTTCAACCTCTATAACGGCAGCATCTGCGACAATACCCTCTACTCCTATCAGACCGGGCTCAAGGCGGGTGCTGTGGAGGTCAACGGTATATTTAATATGTATGGCGGCTCCATCAAGAATAACCAGGGCACCGGCTGGATCGGCGCCGATAGCAACTATATCGGCGGCGTGCTGGTAAACTCCACCGGCAAATTTAACCTCTATGACGGCGAGCTCTCCGGCAACCGTTCTGCCCACGATGAACGGGCCAGCGGCACCTTTAACGGCGGTGCCGTTTATGTGAACGGCGGCAAATTCACCATGACCGGCGGCGTTATCAAGAACAACCGGGCCGGTGGGGGCAATGTCCAGGGTGACGGCGGCGCTGTGTATATCGGCGCTGGCGGCAAATTCACCATGACCGGCGGCGAAATTTCCGGCAACACTGCCTCCCGCAACGGCGGCGGCGTGGCCGTGGTCAAAGGCACCTTCGAAATGACCGGCGATGCCAAGATCAGCGGCAACAAAGCCCAGATGGACTATAGGCACTACGAGCACAAGGGCGGCGGCGTCTTTGTGGGCGCCAGCGGCACCTTCACCATGAGTGGAAACGCCGGTGTGGAGGGGAACCTCGTCCGCAACGGCTATAGCGACAGTGTTGCCCAGGGTGCAGGCGTCTATGTCAGTGAGGGCGGCACCTTCACCATGAGTGAAAAATCCTCCCTCAAGTCCAACACCATGACGAGCCAGTATCAGAGCGATGCGAAAAACCTCTACGGCGGCGGCGTGTTCGTAGGCGGCACCATGAGCCTCAATGGCGGCACCATCGAGGACAATACCGCCTTCTACGAGGGCGGCGGCCTCTATGTGGACACCAAGGGTACCGTGAACCTGGGCACCGGCACCATCATCGTCCGGAATAACACCTCCGAAAAAACCACCGGGCACAACCTCTATCTCCCCGGCGCGAAGAAGCTCATAGCTCCGGTGGCTCCGGCGGACGGCAGCAGCATCACCCTCTCCCTGCCCCTGGCGCGCATTCAGAAGGCAGAGGGTACCGCGGTAATCACCAACACCGGCAAGGATATTCGTGACGGCGACAGCCGCTTCGCCTTCGAGGCGGAAAAGATCACCCTGGTCCGTGACGGCGACGGCGAAGATGTGCTGGCCAGGATACCGGCCCACACCCACGATGGCATTACCTACACCCCCGTCTATTCGCTGGCCGAGATCCCCAGCAATGCCACCGGCAATTATTACCTGCTGCAGGATTCCAAGATGTCCAGTAGTGTGACCGTGGGCGCGAATAACACCGTAAATGTCTGCCTCAACGGCCACAAGAGCGAGCCCATCTACTTCAAAAACAGCGGCACTCTGAACATCACCGACTGCAAGCATGGCACCGCGACCCCCGGCTACATCACCGGCTATTCCTACAGCTCCGGCAGCAACAACATCGAAACTACCTCCGGCAGTACTCTCAACCTGACCAATGTGACCGTGAAGGAGAAAACCGGCAGCACCTTTATCTCGGCTACCGGCGCCACCGTCAACATCAGCGGCTGCGAATACTCTAATAACAAGAGCGGCTTCCTGGTGGCCTCCACCGGCAGCGAGGTCACGGTGACGGACAGCACCTTTAAGAATAACGCCATGGGTGCCCCCACCCTCTGGTTCACGGACAAGGGCGCAACCACGGGCAGCTTCACGGTGAAGAACTGCACCTTCACGGGCAATGCCAATAACACCCAAAATGCAAATTACGAAAACAGCCGGGGCTGCGCCATCAACAGCGGCTGCCCGGGCACTACCCTCATTGAAGACTGCACCGTCACCCAAAACCTCTCTCACGGCGACGGCGGCGGCATCTACCTCTACGGCAAGGGTACGGCCACCATCAAGAACACCACCGTTGAGGATAACAAATCCGAAAGGCGCGGCGGCGGCATCGCTGTGGACAGCACCAACGCCCCCGTTTTCACCGGCAAGGTCGTGGTGAAGAACAACAAGTCCCGGATTTCCTATAATGCCTACTATCAGGACACGACGACCGTTGTTGACTGCAATGTTATGATAGGCTCCGGCTGCGCCATCACCACGGACAGCGGCTTCAAGACCACCAGCTCCATCGGCCTCAGCGCCTGGGATATTCCCTCCCTGGTGGTTTCGGGCAACACCAGCGGAAAGGGCTTCCACGCAGACGACAGCAGCTTTGTCCTGCGGCCTACCACCGACAAGTCCGGCCCCCTGCTGACCTCGGGCAATACCGGCCTGGAGCTGTGGCACAACGGTAAGGGCCACACCCACTGTGTCTGCGGCACCGGGGAAAACACCGCCGACAGCACCCACACCCACGAAAAGCTCAACTGGATCGGCGTTACCGAGCTGAAGGACCTGCCTGCGGGCAACTACTACCTGCTGCGGTCTTACACTTATAATCAATGGACCCCCACCGGGGACTATAACATCTGTCTCAACGGCGGTTGGATCGGGGACAGCTCCCGCTCAGACGACGCTATCATTAATATCAAAAATAAGAATTCCGTTGCCATTACCGACTGCTCTGTGGATAATTCCGGCAGGATCAGCTGCATCTATAATTCTACCGGCTACTCCCGCGGCGTGAAAGTGAACTCCGGCTCCACCTTCACCCTGTGGAACGGCCAGCTCACCGACCTTTGGGCGCAATGGCCCAGCTACTCCAGCAGCACGCCTAACGGCGGCGGCGTGTGGGTCAATGGCGGCACCTTCATCATGAACGGCGGCTCTATCTCCGCCTGGACCGCCAGCGGCAACGGCGGTGCCGTATATGTCGGAAGCGGCAAATTCATCATGAACGACGGCTCCCTCAGCGGCAAGGCCCTCAACGGCAGCGGCGGCGCCGTGTATGTCTCTGGCGGCAGATTCGTCATGAACGGCGGCACCGTCACCGGCAAGGCCTCTGAAACCGAAAAAGATAATGGTTCCCGCGGGTGGGCCGGCCACGGCGGCGCTGTGTACAACGATGGCGCTACCGTCATCATCAACGGCGGCACCATCACCGGCAGCTCTGCGGCTGAGGGCGGCGGCATCTACGCGAAGAAGGCTACCCTCACCATTGGCAAAGCCAACATCACCGACAACACCGCGGCGAAAGGCGGCGGCGGGGTATGCGTGTGGGACAGCGCCCTCACCATTGACGGCGCCACCGTCACCGGCAATAACGGCGGGGAGAGCCTGGGCGGCGGTATTTATATTTCCGAAGCCAAGGGCAATGGAACCGCAAGTGACCCCTATATCCCCGCTGTCATCCAGAATGCCACCATTCAAAATAACACCGCTAAATGCGGCGGCGGCATCAGCACCTCCGGCCCCGTGAAGATCAGCGACACCACCATCACCGGCAATACGGCCACCAAGCTCGAAAAATGGGGCGGCGGCGGTGTGAATGCCCGTATCATTCCCAAAAGCAGCCACGGCAACGGCTGGGTCTTTGAGCTGTCCGGCAAGATGAATATTACCGGCAATAACGCCGAGGGAGTGGTCAACAACCTCTATTTCCCTGAAGTGACTGCTGGAACAATGCTCCCCGCTGTCACCGGCCTCACCGCAGGCTCCACCATCGGTGTCACCACCGAGATAAAGCCCCTGAAGGACGGCGGCACCATCGCACCCGTCTATATCACCGGCGATGCGACCAGCAAGGGCTATTTCACCAGCGATGAGGGCTATGAGGTGAAGCTGGATGCCGACAAGAATCAGCTTTACATCATCGCCGAGTCCAGCACCGTCACCGTCACCCCGGGCAAGAACATGACCGCCTCCGGCGACCTGAAGCAGACGGTTTTGAAGAAGCATCCCATTGCGAATGTGACCATCACCGCCGAAGAAGGCTGCTACTTCCCCGAGGACTACGCGGCCAATCTGTCCAAGGACGGCATCACCGTCACCCGTGACAGCCTCACCCAGATCACCGTCTCCGGCACCCCCACGGCGGAGGAAGTGACCCTGATCCTCCCCGCCGCCACCGCTAAGACCACCCCCGCCGCTCCCGGCGGCCTTCAGGGCGTGGCTCCCAGCACCTGGGAGGCCGTGGACGGCAAGATCAGCGGCACCAAGGCCACTATGGAGTGGGCCACCTCTCCCGACAGCGAGACCTGGACCCCCTGCGCCGAGGGCACTACCACCGTAGGCGGCCAGGGCACCTACTATGTCCGCGTCAAGGCAACGGATATTTCCTACACCTCCGATGCTGCCGCCGTGACCGTACCTAAGTATCTCAAGGCGATCAGCTTCCCCGCACCCAGCCTCAGCTACACCTATACCGGTAAAGAGCACACCCTGCCCATCGGCGACGAGGGCTACACCGTGGAGGGCATCACCAAGGCCACCAACGCGGGCTCCTACACCGTGACTGTGAAGCTGGAAGAGGATAGATACCAGTGGAGCGCCACCCCCGAGAGCAACACCCTCACCTGGATCATCTCCAAGAGAGCGGCCCAGGCGCAGGACTTCACCTTTGCTGCCCCCGAAAACCTGATTTGGGACGGCAATGCCAAGGCCGCCACCATTAGCCTGAAGGCTCCTCTGACCCTGGGCGGCTGCAAGACCTCTCTGGTGTATAAGCAGGGCGACAAGGTGGTAGAGAATCCCACCGATCCCGGCACCTACCAGGTGTATCTGGTCATCACCGGCGACGGTAACTTCGCTCCCACCGATGGCCTCACGGCAGCCACCTGGACCTTTACCATCCAGCACCCCACCGATCATGTTTGGGGCAGTTGGCAGCATGACGACACCCAGCACTGGCGCAACTGCACCGTGCCCGGCTGCTCCGCCGAGGAGCGTGGAAACCACATGACCGACACCCCCGCCACCTGCGTCACCAAGGCTGTGTGTACCACCTGCCATGCCCAGTATGGCGAGTTCAATGCCCACAACCACACCGAGGGCAAGGTCACTTCCACCGCTTACAAGGCTCCCACCTGCGGCGCTGCGGGCAACGAGGCTTATAACTACTGCGCCGACTGCCACAAGTATTTCAAGGACGGCGACAAGACTCTGTATGACGACGCCAGCGCCTTTGACATCGCGGCTCTGACCCATAAGAACGCTAAACAGACGAAGGCCGTGGCTCCCACCTGCGAAGTGGGCGGCAACGATGCCTATTGGTACTGCGCCGACTGCGGCAACTACTATGCCGACAAGGACGGCAAGCTGGATTCCACCGTCGCTTACAACAGTAATGCCAGCTTCCTGCTGAACGCTCTGGGCCACGACTTCTCCGGCCAGCCCTATAAGACCAGCACCACCGAGCACTGGCAGATCTGCAAGCACGACAGCTGCACCCAGGAGACAGCCCACCAGGCCCATTCCGCCAATGAAGCCACCTGCGTAGCCGAGTCCAAGTGCCAGGTTTGCGGCTACAAGCTGGCGGATAAGGACCCCAATAACCATCTTCTGGCCCAAAAGACGGAAGCCAAGGCACCCACCTGCACCCAGCCCGGCAACGATGCCTACTGGCACTGCGCCGACTGCGGCAAGTATTTTGCCGACAAGAACGGCGACATGGATACCTCTAAGGCTTACGACACCAACGATCGCTTCCTGAAGTCCGCCCTGGGCCACGACTTCACCGAGAAAGTGACAGATGCCGCTCACCTGAAGAGTGGTGCCACCTGCACCGAGGCCGCCGTGTACTACTACGACTGCTCCCGCTGCGATACCCACAGCACCGCGGATACCTATTCCTATGGTGATCCCCTGGGCCACGACTTCACCGAGAAAGTGACAGATGCCGCCCACCTGAAGAGTGCCGCTACCTGCACCGAGTCTGCCGTGTACTACTACGACTGCTCCCGCTGCGATACCCACAGCACCGCGGATACCTATTCCTATGGTGATCCCCTGGGCCACAACTTCACCGAGAAAGTGACAGATGCCGCCCACCTGAAGAGTGCCGCCACCTGCACCGAGTCTGCCGTGTACTACTACGACTGCTCCCGCTGCAATGAGCACAGTACCGCGGATACCTATTCCTATGGTGATCCCCTGGGCCACAACTTCACCGAGAAGCTGGTGGATGATGCGCACCTGAAGAGCGGTGCCACCTGCACCGAGGCCGCCGTGTACTATTACGACTGCTCCCGCTGTGATACCCACAGCACGGACAAGACCTTCACCGACGGCAACCCCCTGGGCCACAGCTATACCAAGGAAGACACCGGTGCCGAGCACCTGAAGACCCCCGCCACCTGCACCGAGGACGCTGTGTACTATAAGAGCTGCGAGCGCTGCGGCAAGAACGGCACCGAGACCTTCATCGCTGCGGATACCGCTCTGGGCCACAGCTACACCCGGGAGGACACCGGCGCCGCCCACCTGAAGAGCGCCGCCACCTGCACCGAGGACGCTGTGTACTATAAGAGCTGTGAGCGCTGCGCCGAAAACGGCAGCGAGACCTTCACCGCCGCAGGCACCGCCCTGGGCCACGACTTTGCAGGCCAGCCCTATCTGCACGATGAAACCGGCCACTGGCAGACCTGCAAGCGCGATGACTGCGATGTGACCTCCACCGTTGAGAAGCACATCTCCGACGAGGGCAAGATCACCAAGGAACCCACCGCTGCTGTGGAGGGTGAAAAGACCTTCACCTGCACCGTCTGTGGCTTGGTGCTGCGCACCGAGCCTGTGGCGAAGCTGGCTCCCACCATCGTGGAGGGCGCCAACGGCAAGCACCAGTCCGGCGGCAATACCGATCTGACCTTCCGATCCGATGCCTCCTTCGAGGACTTCCTCTCCGTCAGCGTGGACGGCAAAGTGCTGGATGCTACCCAGTACACCCTCCGGGAGGGAAGTATTCTGGTGACGCTGAAGGCCGATTACCTGAGCACCCTGTCCGTGGGGCAGCACACCCTGGGTGTGACCTCCGCCTCCGGCACAGCTGAGACTGTGTTCACCGTTACCGCTGCACCCGCCGTGGTGCCCACCGGTGACACCGCCAGCCTGACCCTGTGGGTTTCCCTGGCAGCCCTGTGCGGCCTGGGCGCCCTGGTGGCAGTCCGCCGCAAAAAGCGCGAGAACGGCTGATAATGCCGCCCGCAAGGGCCGATAACCCATAGCAAAACCGCCCTGTCCCCGAAATAAGGGACAGGGCGGTTCTTTATAAGTTTTGAGGGAAAAGCGCTTTGGCTCAGCCAAACAGGTAGCTGTATTTGTCACGAATGGTGACGATCAGCTTCTCCAGGTCGGCGGGCAGGTCATTGTCGCGGCTCAAATCGTAGTCCTTGGGCTCACCGAAGGTGCGCACACGAACCATATCGCCGCCCAGGAACAGCACACCGGCGTTCTTGGAGTCCACCATGTCCTCCGCGGTCTGGAACAGGGTGAACTTGTCGTGGCAGGGCTCGGAGGCATAGGGGCAGAACTGGGTGCAGTTGCCGCACTCGTTGCACATCTTGTCCACATGGACGATCTGGTGGCTGCCGTCGGCCATGGCAATGGCCACATTAGCCCGGTTGGGGCAGGAGTCCACGCAGTTTTCGCAGACGGTGCTGCACTGCAGGCAGCGCTTGCCCTCGCAGCAGGCGTCCTTGCTCATGAGCAGGGTGCCCTTCTTAGCGATGGCGTCGGCCTTGGTGATATAGGCCGCAGCGGGGATCTCATAGGTGTGAGCCGCGCCGATAACTTCCTCTGCGAACCGGGCGGCGTCGGCAATGCCCTCCACCACGGTGGCGGGACCCCGGGTGGCGTCGCCGGCGGCGTACACGCCCTCCACATTGGTCTTGAAGGCGGGACGGCCCTTCTTGTCCAGCTCGATGCCGTTGGCGCTCATGAGAGCGTCGTCCACCTGCTCACCCACGGCGGAGATGACCAGGTCGCAGGGCACGGTGAAGAACTCGCCGGTGCCCACGGGGCTGCGGCGGCCGGAGGCGTCGGCCTCGCCCAGCTTCATCTGCTCACACTTGAGCACGCCGTCCGCCTGGGCCACGGGGGCGGCCAGCTCGGCAAAGGCCACGCCGTCCTGAAGGGCCAGAGCCAGCTCATGCTCGTCGGCGGGCATATACTTCTTGGTGCGGCGATACACCAGGGTCACATTCTTAGCGCCGCTGCGCTTGGCAAGACGGGCTGCGTCCATGGCGGTGTTGCCGCCGCCTACCACCACCACATTGCCGCCTACGGCGATGTTTCCGGCCTTCACGCCCTTCATCCACTGGATGGCACCGGCCACATCGCCGGGGATGTCCAGCTTGCCGGGCTTCCAGGCGCCTACGGCGAAGAGAATGTGGGTGTAGCCCAGTTTCTTCAGCTCCTCCACAGAGGGAGCGGGGGCGCCGCACTTGACCTCCACATCGTACTTCTGCATCAGGGCAATGTCCTTCTCGATGGTCTCGTTGGCAATGCGGAAGGAGGGGATCACATGCCGGGGCACGCCGCCGAGGCACCGCTCGCGCTCAAAGATGGTGGTCTCGATACCGGCCCGGCCCAGGAAATAGGCCGCGGCGATGCCGGTGGGGCCGCCGCCGATGATGGCGGCCTTCTTGCCGGAAACCTTAGCGGGCTTCCGGATGGAGGCCATGAGGGCCTCATAGCCGTGGTAGGCCGCCACCAGCTTGGTGTCGCGGATCTGCACGGACTCCTCGTAGAAGTTGCGGGTACACTTGTTCTGGCAGCGGTGCGCGCAGATGGTGCCCGTGAGGAAGGGCAGGGGATTCTTCTCGGTGATAAGCTTCAGGGCCGGGCCGTACAGCTCCTTGCGGCACAGCTCCACATACTCGGGAATGTCCTGCTCGATGGGGCAGCCGCCCTTACAGGGGGCAGTGAAGCAGTCGATCCAGGGCACATTCTTCTCGCTCTTGCGCTTGGGCAGGGGCTTGATGGGCTTGACATGGTGATAGTCCGTGTGAGAAGCGGCGGACAGGGCGCAGATGGCCTCGGTGCAGGTGCCGTCAAAGGCCTTGTAGGGCATGGACTCCACCTTTTCCACCATCTGCAGCAGGCGGTTGTATCCGCCGGGCTTGAGGATGGTGGTGGCTACGGTGATGGGCCAGATACCGGCGGCAAAGAGCTTGTCGCAGTTGAAGTATTCCGCGCCGCCTGCGAAGGAAATGCGCATCTTACCCTTGAACTGGCGGGAGATCCGGTGGCACATCTCAATGGTCAGGGGGAAGAGGGACCGGCCGGACATATACATTTCGTCGTTGGGCAGCTCACCCCGGGTGGTGTCCACGGGGAAGGTGTTGGAGAGCTTCAGTCCGAATTCCAGGCCGCACTTGTCGGCCAGATCCTGCAGGCGCTCAAACATAGGCACGGCGTCCGCCCACTGGAGGTCCTCCCGGAAGTGGTGGTCGTCAAACACGATATAGTCATAGCCCATGCCGTCCAGAATGGTCCGGGCGGTCTCATAGCCCAGGATGGTGGGGTTGCACTTCACGAAGGTGTGCAGGTGCTTTTCGGAAATGAGGTAGGAGGCAATGCGCTCGATCTCATCCGGGGGGCAGCCGTGGAGGGTGGACACGGTGACGCTGCGGGAAACGCAGGGGGAGATGGCGTCAATGTAGTCGCTCTCCTGGGGGAACAGCTCCTTGAGCACTGCCTTGCACTCACCGAAAATGGCGGTCTTGGTGGCGTCCATCATGCCGTTGAGGTAGGTGTCCACCTTCTCGCCCTTGATGCCCTCCAGGTCATAGCCCACGGACATATTGAATACGAACCCGTTGGGGTCGCCCAGGCCGTAGACCTTGGAAAGGACCTTCAGCGTGCACCAGGCCTTGATGTATTCGTCCATGGCCTGGGGCACGGTCAGCTCCGTGGACCACTCCTGGTTGTAGCCCTCGTCGTTTGCCAGGATGCAGGGTCTGGGCACACAGGCGGCCAGGTCGGCGCCGTCCATCTTCTGCACGGTCTTGACCTCAAAGAAGCGGGCCCCGGCGAAGTAGGCGGCGATGATGTTCTGCGCCAGCTGGCTGTTGGGACCGGCGGCGGGCCCGAAGGGGGTCTCGATGCGCTCACCGAAAATGGGCAGGCTCTTGCCGCTGGCCTTGTAGGCCTTGTGTACGCCGAAGATCTCACCGCTCATGGCGTACTCGGTGACCACCCAGTTCATAAGAGACTTAAAAGGAATGGGATACATTTTTTCAGACATAGGGCTTCCTCCTATACTTATTCAAAATAATACTCGTCCTCCGTCCACCGGACGGGGTTTTCATCCATATATTGCCAAATGCGGAGATAATCCGCCTCACACCGAACGATATGGTCGTAGTAGCCTCGCTGCCAGAGTTTTTGCCCGGCAGCTTTCGTTGAAAGGGTTTTGAAAGAACGCACCAAGCATCCCAATGTTTGCGTAGGGGCCGATGCCCACATCGGCCCGCCCTCCGTGGCAATGGATACGATGAAATGCACATGATTCGGCATAACAACATATGTGTCTATGCCGGGGATGCGTTTGAGGTACATCTCTGCGACAGAGCCTATATTTGAAAGTTCCACATGCGGGGCGATGTGGGCATCGCCCCCTACGACAGTACCAAGACTGTACCGCTTATCTTTTGTACATATGGTCACAAAATACCAACCACAGGCGTAATCGTGGTTAGGCAATCGCGGGCTCTTGCGCTTCGGCAACATCAATACACCCGGTGATTCAGATCTCCCCAAAGCTTCTTGGCGGCCTCCAGGATGTGAGCATTCTCGGCCTCCTCATCGATACCCACCAGCACGCGATCCTGCATAAGGACCTTGCCGTTTGCGATGGTGGTCTGGCACTGGCGGCCGGTCATGCCGAAGATCATGTGGCCGTCGATGTTCTCATCGGAGAAGGGGGTGAAGGGCTTGTAATCCATCACGATGATGTCGGCGGCGGCGCCGGCCTTCAGCACGCCCAGGGTGGCGGGGAAGTACTTCTCGCCGATCTTGGCGTTGTTCTTGAACAGCATATCCGTGACCTCGCACCAGCCCACATTGGGCAGGCAGTTCTGGCTGCGCTGGGAGCACAGGGCCACCTTCAGGGACTCCAGCATGTCGTTGGTATAGGCGTCGGTGCCCATGCCCAGGAGAATGCCCCGCTTGTGCAGCTGGAGTACCGGGCAGATGCCGATGGCGTTGCCCATATTGCTCTCGGGATTGTTCACCACCATGGTGCCGGTCTCCTTGATGATCTCCATTTCGGCGGTGTTCACATGGATGCAGTGGCCCAGGATGGTCTTTTCCCCCAGAATGCCATGGTCTTGCAGGCGCTGCACGGGGCGGCGGCCATAGTTCTGCAGGGAGTCATACACATCGTTCATGCCCTCGGACACATGGATGTGGTAGCCGGTGCGGCCATTGTTGGCCTCCACCATGCGGTCAAAGGTCTTGTCGGAGATGGTGAACAGGGCGTGCCCGCCGAACATGGCGGCCAGCATGGGGTCCTTGTTCTTCTCGCACTCGCTGATGAAGTCGGCATTCTCCTGAATGGCCTGGAGGCACTTCTCCTCGCCGTCCCGGTCGGAGACCTCATAGCACAGGCAGGAGCGCAGGCCCAGACGCTTGCTCTCTTCGGCAATGGTGTGCAGGGTGCCGGGGATCTCGCCGTAAGAAGCGTGGTGGTCAAAGATGGTGGTGACGCCCTGCTTGATGGAGTCCATGTAGAGGGCGGTGGCGCTGGCGCGGGTACCGTCCATCATCAGGTGGCGGTCGATGGCCCACCAGGTTCCGTCCAGCACCTCGTAGAAATTGGTGGGGTTGTTGCCCACAATGGACAGGCCCCTGGCCAAAGCGGAGTAGATGTGGGTGTGGGCGTTGATGAGGGCGGGCATGATGACGCCGCCCTTGGCGTCGATGATCTCCGCATCCGCGTACTTGGCCCGCAGGGCACTTTCCTCGCCTACCTCTACGATTTGGCTGCCCTCGTAGGCCACAGCGCCGTGCTCATAGTACCCCTTGCCGTCGGGGTCACGGGTGATGAGTCTGCCGTTGGTGACTAAATACATTCTTTTTTCCTCCTTGCTGTTTTCTCGCTGTTACGGATTTGAGTCAAGACCTTTCTCCCTATATTCGACACTGCCGCCTATAACGAAAAATGTTCCAAACCCTCCTGAGAGGATCTGAAACACTCAAGCACAGCGCCGAGTGATAGTTGCAGCCCGTGCGCAAAGCACTTCCTTACAGCTACCAATCTTGATTGTATCCCTATTTTACACGAAAACGCCCCAAAACGCAACAGGAAATTCTGCGAATTTATCTATAAATACCAAAAAAATCCGCAGCCATCCCTATGATTCCCGCCGGATGCCCCGCACACCGCCCGGACGAGCAGAGTCACCCGCCCCTACAACCAACTCCGTAGGGGCCGATGATCCTGTTGCGGTGCCCAAAATTTCTGCGCTGCCTTACGGCGGGCGCTGGAAATTTTGACCGCGGCCACTCGCTCACCTCGCTTCCTCTGCCACTGGCAGCGCTCAGTTCGCTCCCCACATCGGCCCGCCCCACCGCCCCCCTTGTAAAACCACCCTGTCATTGCGAAGCCAGTGCGCACACTGGCTGTGGCAATCCGTAACCCCCGTCCCCAAGGCCCCCTTGCCTAAAGGGGGCTGTCACGGCAAAGCCGTGACTGGGGGATTCCGCTCTCTCCTGCACCCCTTGTAACGCTTTCGTAGGGGCCGATGCCCACATCGGCCCGCACACAGGCACTTCTTGCAACCCTCCGTAGGGGCGGACGTCCCTGTCCGCCCGCCCGGGGATTTCCCCTGCGCACAGACCGGGAGTGTGTCCGTTGTCGGACCCTCGACACCTGCAAAAAAGGGCGGGGAACCCCCCGCCCTTACGCATCGTATTATTTACTTTGTTCCGAAAATCCGGTCCCCTGCATCGCCCAGGCCGGGAACGATGTAGCCGTTCTCATTCAGGTGGTCATCCAGAGCGGCGCAGTAGATCTCCACATCCGGGTGCCGGTCGTAGATGAACTGCACACCCTCGGGAGCCGCCACCAGGATCATCAGCTTGATGTTTTTGCAGCCCAGCTCCTTCATCTTGGTGATGGCCATGTCGGCGCTGCCGCCGGTAGCCAACATGGGGTCTACAATGAGCACCTCCCGGTCTGCGATGTCCTTGGGATACTTCAGGAAGTAGAAGTGGGGCTCCAGGGTCTCCTCATCCCGGTACATACCGATATGGGCCACCCGGGCAGAGGGGATCAGGGCCAGGATGCCGTCTTCAAAGCCCAGGCCCGCCCGCAGAATGGGCACAATAGCCATCTTCTTGCCCGCCAGCACCGGGGCCTCGTAGGTACACAGGGGGGTCTCGATGGTCCTGGTGGTCATGGGCAGGTTCCGGGTTGCCTCATAGGTCAGCAGCATGGCGACCTCCCCCACCAGGGTACGGAAGTCCTTTACGCTGGTGTTCTTGTCGCGCATTACCGACAGCTTGTGCTGCACCAGGGGGTGGTCCACAATGTGCAAGGTGGGAAATTTTGTGCTCATAGAAGTGTCCTCCGTATATAAAAAAATTTATAACAAAATGATGAAAGGGGAGGGAAGCGAGGATAGAACCGTCCGTAGGGTGGGCTGGTCCTGTTGCGGTGCCCAAAATTTTTGCGCTGCCTTACGGCTGTCGCTTAAAATTTTGACCGCGGCCACTCGCTCACTTCGCTTCCTCTGCCACCGGCAGCGCTCAGTTCGCTCCCCTCAGCCTGCCGCCTTGCGCGGTAAGTTTATACCCTTTCCGTAGGGGCGACCCTTGCGGTCGCCCGCCTTACCGCATCCCTTGTAACCCTCCGTAGGGGCCGATGCCTACATCGGCCCGAACCGGACTTACACCGCATTTCTTGTAAATGTGTCATTGCGAGACCAGTTCGTAAACTGGTCGTGGCAATCCGTTCTCCTTGGCCCCTTGCCTAAAGGGCAGCGAAGCCCGCTGGGGGATTCCTCCCCGCGCCGATGTAAACGAAACCCGTCCGATCCGTTACTCCACCGTAATTTTCAGCCCCTTGGCAAGCCTCTCCCGCTCCGCCTGCGAAAGCCGCAGATAGGTGGGCACCAGGTCCCGCCCGCTGACGGTCTCTCCCCGCCGGGCCATGTCCTCCGCCGCCAGGGCAACCCCCACGGCGGACTGATACAGCCCATTCTCCGGCGCCAGTCGGCAGGCGATACCGTGGCTGTTCAGGTAATCGCAGCACAGCCGCCCGCCATCCCCCAGGGCCAGCTTGGGGCCTTCGTCCTTCCGCAGCTCCTCCGCCAGCTCCTCCAGGCCGATGGCCCGGTCCGGACATAGCCGGGTCAGCTGCCCGTTTTCGCAGCGGAACAGGGCGTTATACACCTGACTGCGCCGGGCGTCCATGGCGCAGACCACCGTGCCTGTAAACAGCCGCCCGTTCTGGGCCATAGCCTCCAGGGTGGACACACCGCAGCAGGGCTTGTCCTCCGCCCAGGCAAGGCCCTTCAGGGCCGAAACGCCGATGCGCAGCCCTGTGAAGCTGCCCGGCCCCGCCGCCACGGCCAGAAGATCCATATCCTTTAGGGTCAGCCCTGCGTTTTGCAGCATTCCGTCCAGCAGCGGCATCAGGGTCACGCTGTGTGTCAGGCCGATATTTTGGTAAGAGGAGGCCAGCACCTTTCCGTCCTCCGTCACGGCCACGGATACGCTCTTGGCCGAGGTCTCCAAAGCCAGAGTTTTCACAGTGCTTCGCCTCCCGTAATGGTGATTTTCCGGGCGTTTTCGCCCTCCGGAGCGCGCTGGATGGTCACATACACCGTGCCATCGGGCATGGCGTCCGCCACATTCTCGCTCCACTCCACGGCGCACACGCCGCCCCGATCCAGATAATCCTCCCAGCCGATGTCAAAGAGGGCGTCGGAGCTGTCCAGCCGGTACATATCGAAATGAAACAGGGGAATATTCCCCCTGTATTCGTTGACAATGGTAAAGGTAGGGCTTGTGACCCGGCCTGTGCAGCCCAGGCCCTGAGCCAGTCCCCGGGTAAAAGCGGTCTTGCCCATGCCCAGACCGCCCCGAAAGGCCACCACGCTGCCCGGACGCAGCTTCGCGCCCAGCTCCCGGCCCAAAGCCTCCGTCTGCGCCGCGCTCTCCGTCCGATAGACCATGCTCTCACCCGCTTTTCTCTAAAATCAATCTATTATAGCACGGCAAAAAACAAAAGAAAAGAGTGAAGGAGGCGTTTACAGAAAAAACTTCTTGTGGTAAACTATATACTGTCGCGGTGTTTCCTGCGTACAAAACCGCACCCGGCGGCCAGAGTCCTCCGCCCCTACAAAATCCTATCGGTAAACGGTGCGTAGGGGCCGATGCCTACATCGGCCCGCCTCACTGCACTCTTTGTAATGTGTCATTGCGAAGCCGGTGCGCACACCGGTCGTGGCAATCCGCATCCCCCGTCCCCAAGGCCCCCTTGCCTAAAGGGGGCTGGCACGGCAAAGCCGTGACTGGGGGATTCTTTTCCCGCACCCCTTGTAAAAAACCCTGTCATTGCGAAGCCGGTGCATGCGCCGCCAGTGGCAATCCGTACCCCTACAAAAACTCCCCGCTTTCATCTTTCTCGAAAGGAGGCCGGCAGAATGCTGCGTAAAATTTCAGATTTCTTCCTCGGCTGTATCCGCCAGGTGGACCTGGTGCTGCTGGCCCTGTGTACCGGCGCCACCCTCTTTGGCTGCCTGATGATCGCCAGTGCCACCCACTATACAGGCTCTTATAAAAATGTCATTGTCCAGCTGGCGGCCCTGTGCCTGGGCATCGTGGCCTATGTGCTCATGAGTATGCTGGACCTGGCGGAGGTCAGCAAGCGCTGGAAGTGGCTCCTGGGGGCGAGCCTGGTGCTTATTTTCCTGCTGAAAACCCCCCTGGGCATGGACGGCGGCACCGGCAACCGGGCCTGGCTGGGCGTTTCGGGCCTCCCTGTAAATCTGCAGCCGGTGGAGATCGTGAAGCTGATTTTCATTGCTCTGCTGGCCCGGCAGCTTGTCTACCTGCAGGAGAACCGTGACCTGAAATCCATCCCCTCCATCGCCCTGCTGGGCGGCCATCTGGTCCTGATCGTGGGGGCCTATGCCGCAGTCTCCGGCGACATGGGCAGTGCCCTGGTGCTTATGTTCATCTTCGCCTGCATGTGCTTTGTGGCGGGGGTGGCCAAGCGCTGGTTCGTCATCGGCATCCTGGGCGGCAGCTTCGCCTTTTATGTGCTCTGGGAGGAGGATAAGATCAACCCCTATATGAAGGACCGCTTCCTGACCCTCTTTGACCACGACCTGGACCCCATGGACATTGGCTGGCAGCAGACCCGCAGCCTCCTGGCTCTGGGGGGCGGCAAGCTCACGGGCCAGGGCCTGTTTCACGGCACCCAGACCCAGTCCAAGAGCGCCTGGAGCCTTCCGGCCCGGCACACGGACTTCATCTTCTCCGTCATCGGCGAGGAGCTGGGGATGCTGGGGTGCCTGTTTACCATCGCCCTCCTGGCCGCCATCATCCTGCGCTGCGTCCTCATTGCCCGTCACGCCCAGCAGAGAATCGATATGTATATCTGCGTAGGCGTTGCGGCCATGCTGATTTTCCAGGTGATGTCCAACATCGGCATGTGCCTGTTCGTCATGCCCGTCATCGGTCTGACCCTGCCCTTTATCAGCTACGGCGGCACCTCCATCGTGACCTTGTTTGCCGCCATGGGCATGGTCTCCGGCATCCAAAAGCGGGCCCGCCCCGAGTGGCTGCGATAAAAACAGAAAAGAGAGACTTCACCGGGCACGGAGCAAGACCGCGCCCGGTTTTCGCACCCCGCATACCATCCGTAGGGGACGATGCCTACATCGTCCCGCCCCTACGCACACCAAGGACTGCCGGACTTGCACCGCACCCCTTGCAAAACTTCCTGTCATTGCGAGACCAGTTCGCAAACTGGTCGTGGCAATCCGTACTGTCATAAATCTCCTACATATCCGTTGTAATCCTCCGCCGGATATGCTATACTATACTATCTAAAAATAATATCCTGCCTGAATCGAGGGATGCTTTATGAAAATCGTTGTTTTGTCCGGCGGTCTCAGCACCGAGCGCAATGTGGCCCTGACCAGCGGTGCCGGTATATGCCGGGCCCTGCGCCGCCGGGGCCACCGGGCGGTGCTGGTGGATATGTTCCTGGGCCTGGAAAACTATTCCGGAGAAATAGAGAATATTTTCGACGCGCCCGACGGCCTGTGTGCCGACCACAGCGTCTCCTCCGCTGCTCCGGACCTGGAGGCGGTGCGCCGCTCCCGGAGGGATCAAAGCCCCTCCATGCTGGGTCAGGGCGTTTTGCAGGTGTGCGCCCTGGCGGACCTGGTGTTCCTGGCCCTTCACGGCTCCTGCGGCGAGGATGGCCGCATCCAGGCCACTCTGGACCTTTTGGGCGTGCCCTACACCGGCAGCAACTATGTCTCCAGCGGTATGGCCATGGACAAGGCCATCACCAAGCGCTTTATGGATGCCGAGGGCATCCGCACCGCCCCTTGGCACGATGTACACTATACCGAAGCCGACATTCCCGCTTTGGTAGAGAAGCTGGAGGTGCCCTGCGCCGTGAAGATCGTCAACGGCGGCAGCTCCATCGGCGTGGAGCTGCCGGATACCAAGGAGGAGCTGGAGGCCGCCCTGCACCATATGCTCCGCTACGGCGACCATGTGGTGGTGGAAAAGAAGATCAAGGGCCGGGAAATTCAGATCGCCGTCCTGGGCGACACCTATCTCCCCGCCGTGGAAATTATTCCCAAAAACGCCTATTTCGACTACGAATCCAAGTATCAGAAGGGCGGCGCTGTGGAGATTTGTCCCGCCCCCATCACCGAGGAGGAGTGGCATCAGGTGGGCCGGATGGCCCTGAAGCTCCACCGGGCCCTGGGCCTGTCCGTCTATTCCCGCACGGACTTCATCCTGGATGAGGAGGGCCGGGCCTGGTGCCTGGAGGTAAATACCCTCCCGGGCATGACCCCCACCAGCCTGGTGCCCCAGGAGGCTGCCGCCGTGGGCATGGACTATGATGCCCTGTGTGAGAAGATCGCAGAGGAGTCTCTGCGCGTGAGAAAGGCGGAGCGGCTATGATGATTCCCTGCACGGCCCGGGAGATCGCCGCCGCCACAGACGGACGCCTCCTGCAAGAGGGCGCCGCCGTCACCCGGGTCAGCACCGACAGCCGGGATATTCTCCCCGGCGACCTCTTTGTGCCCCTGGTGGGTGAGCGCTTCGACGGCCACGCCTATATAGACATGGCCCTGCAGAAGGGGGCCGCCGGGTGCCTGTGCGCCAAAATTCCCGAAAATTTGCAGCCCGGCAAGTTCTATATTGCCGTGGACGATACCGAGGCCGCCCTGGGCCGCCTGGCAGGCTGGTATCGGGGAAAATTCGACATCCCCGTGGTGCAGGTCACCGGCTCCGCGGGCAAAACCACCACCAAGGAGATGCTGGCGGCGGTGCTTTCCCAGCACTTCCGCACCCTCAAGACCTTGGCCAATTTCAATAATTTTGTGGGCACGCCTCAGACCCTCCTGCGCCTGGAGCAGGCGCATCAGGCGGCGGTCATCGAGACGGGTATGGACCACTTCGGGGAGATTCGCCGCATGGGTGCCATGGTGCGCCCCACCGTTGCCGTCATTACGAATATCGGCGACGCCCACATCGGCAACCTGGACGGCACCCGTGGGGGCGTCCTCCGGGCCAAGAGCGAAATTTTCGAAAATTTGCAGCCCGGCGGCCTGGCTGTTCTCAACGGCGATGACCCTCTGCTCAATACCCTGAAGCTGCCCTTTAAGACCCTCCGCTGCGGCGAGAGTGAGGGCTGCAATGTCCATGTTACAGACATCTGCGAGCGCGGCATTCAGGGCCTCACCTGTACCGTGACCACGGAAAAGGACACCTACCCCCTGACCATCCCCTCTCCGGGCCGGTTTATGATTTATTCCGCCTCCATGGGCGTGGCCATCGGCGAATATCTGGGCCTTACCAAGGACGAAATTATCCGGGGCGTGGCGGCCTATACCCCCACCGGCTCCCGGATGCGCCTGATCCACCGGCCCGGTGACCGTCTCATCATCGACGACTGTTATAACGCCAATCCCCAGGCCATGGCCGCGGCCCTGCGCCTGCTGGCCGCCACGGACTGCCCCCGCCGCATGGCCGTGCTGGGGGATATGGGCGATTTGGGCGACCTTTCCCCCAAGGCCCACACCGACATCGGCCTGCTGCTTAATGAATTAAAGCTGGACTGCGTGGTGGCCGTGGGCCATTGGATGACCCATTTGGCCCGTGCCGCCCAGGGCAATGTCTATCATTTCGACACCCTGGAGCAGTCCTATGACACCCTCCGCCGGGAGTTTACCCCCGGCACTGTGGCCCTGGTGAAGGCTTCCCACTCTATGCATTTTGAAAAAATCGTTGAGGAACTGGAAAAAGTATGATCGATATTGGCGTCACGGGACTTGTAAAGTCCTTCGACCTGGAAAAGAAAATACTGGACGGTCTCACCCTTCAGATCGACACCGGCGAGCGGGTGGGCATTTTGGGCCGCAACGGGGCAGGGAAGACCACCTTTTTTAAAATTCTCACCGGCGAGCTGGACTACGACAGCGGCGAGGTTTTCGTGGCCCCGGGCAAGCGTCTGGGCCTCATCTCCCAGATTCCCGTCTACCCGCCGGAGTACACCGTGGAGGATGTGCTGCGCACGGCCTTTTCCCGGATGGAGAGGCTGAAGGAGGAGATGGATGCCCTGGCGGAGAAGATGGCCGCCGGGGACAGTAGCGCCGCCACCTTAAAGCGCTACGGCGACCTCTCCGCCCGGTTCGAGGGCTTAGGGGGCTGGGATACCGACACCGCCGTGAGCAAGGTGGCAAACGGCCTCACCATTGACCAGTCCATGCGCGGCCGCCTTTTCTCCGAGCTCTCCGGCGGCGAAAAGACCCGGGTGAACCTGGGCCGCCTGATACTGGAGGACACGGACATCCTCCTGCTGGATGAGCCCACCAACCACTTGGACCTCCAGGCCACCGTCTGGCTGGAGGAGTATATTTCCAAGTTCCGGGGCACCGTCCTCACCATCTCCCACGACCGCTATTTTTTAGACCGCACCGTTACCCGTATCATCGAAATTGCCGACGGCAAGGCGGCGTTTTACAGCGGAAATTACAGCTTCTACGCCGTGGAAAAGGAGCGGCGCTATCAGGAGCGCATGAAGCAGTATCTCAAGGAGCAGGCCAAGATCCGGCAGCTGGAAAAGGCCGCCGATCAGATGCACCTGTGGGCCTTTATGGGTAACGATGCCCTTCATAAGCGGGCATTCTCCATGGAAAAGCGCATCCAGCGTATGCGCACCACGGAAAAGCCCACCAAGGCCAGGAAGATGAATGCCCAGTTTGCCAGCCGGGAGTTTCGGGGCGACGAGGTGCTGCAGCTTCGGGGCCTTACGAAATCCTTTGGAGAGCGGACCCTGTTCTCGGATATTTATCTTCGGGTGGAGCCCGGGGAGCGCATTGCCCTCCTGGGGGAAAACGGCACCGGGAAAACCACGCTGCTGAATATGATCGTAGGCTCTGAGCGGCCGGACAGCGGCTCCATCCGCCTGGGCCCTTCGGTGGTCACGGCGTATCTGCCTCAGATCATCCGCTTTGCCCACCCGGAGCGGAGCCTCCTTGACACCATGCTCTACGAGAAAAAGGGCATGACCGCCCAGAGCGCCCGCAATCGCCTGGCCCAGTACCAGTTTCAGGGGGAGGATGTGTTTAAGAGCGTGTCGTCCCTCTCCGGCGGCGAGCTTTCCCGCCTGCGCCTGTGTATGCTCATGGACGAGCAGACCAGCTTCCTGATTTTGGACGAGCCCACCAACCACCTGGACATTGCCGCCCGGGAGTGGGTGGAGGAGGCGGTGGAGGCCTTTGACGGCACCTTGCTCTTTGTCAGCCACGACCGCTACTTTATAAATCGCTTCGCCACCCGCATCTGGGAGCTCTCCGGGGGCACCGTCACCGACTATCCCATGGGCTTCACCCAATACCAATCTGTAAAAGCCCAGGAAAAGCAGGAGCCCCCGGCCCCCCGGGAGAAAAAGGCCGATACCCGCCCTGCCAAGGGAAACCGCTCCCAGCAGGCCGCCCGTCGGCAGCTGACCATCTGCGAGAATACCATAGCTAAGCTGGAGTCGGAGATTGCCGACCTGGACGGGCAAATGCAGCAGGTGGGCCGGGATCCGGATAAGCTGGCGGAGGTCTATGCCAAAAAACTGGAAACGGAGAACACCCTGCAGGAGCAGATGGCCCGCTGGGAGGAGCTGAGCCTGCAGCTGGAGGAGTAAATAAGAGATCGAAGGATGACAGAAAGGAGCGCACAGCAGTGAGCGACATTTTGTGTGTATATTATTCCCGCACCGGGAGAACGGAGAAGGCCATGGGCGAGATCGCCCGGGCTTTGGACGCGGAGCTGGTGAAAATCGAGGACGGCCAGGACCGCAGCAAGCTCCGGGGCTATCTGCGCTCGGGGATGGAGGCCATGAGCAAGAAGCTCTGCCCCATTGCCCCCCTGCAGACGGAGCGCCCTCTCCAGGACTACCGCCTGGTCATCATCGGCACTCCCGCCTGGGCGGGCCGGTGCGCCAGTCCCGTCAAGAGCTTTTTGGCTCAGAACGCCGAGTCCCTGCCCCTGGTTTCCTGCGTGGTCACCCGCAGCGGCGCAGACCGCTGCGACGATGTGCTGGCCCACATGGCGACATTCTTAAAGCGTATGCGCCTGACGGATGTTTCCCTGCGGCCGGACGACGCGGGATATGAATTCTGGCGGGATAAATTCATTCAGGACACCAAAAATGCCCTGGGCCTGTGACAGAGTATGATGGAAGATAAGCTCAGCCGCGCCGCCCTGCGTCTGCAGGAGGTGGAGCTGCTCCTGTCCCAGCCGGAGGTGTACGCAGACCCCGCTCGCCTGCGGGATCTGACCCGGGAGCAAAAGGAGCTGACCCCTGTGGTTCGGGCGTATGAGGCACTTCTCAGGGCCCGCAGCGCCCGGCAGGAGGCGGAGGCCATGCTCTCCGACCCGGAGATGCACGACCTGGCCCGGGAGGAGCTGCACCGGGCCAAGGAGCGGCAGGAGGCTCTGACAGAGGAGCTTCACCTTCTGCTCCTGCCCCGGGACCCGGACGATGACCGCAGCGCGGTCCTGGAGATTCGGGCCGGTGTGGGCGGGGAAGAGGGGGCTCTGTTTGCCGCCGACCTTCTTCGTATGTACCTGCTCTATGCCGATAGCTGCGGCTGGCAGACGGATGTGGTCCACCGCAGCGACACGGAGCTGGGCGGCGTGAAGGAGGCCACCCTCACCGTAGAGGGCCCCGGGGTCTATGCCCGGCTCAAGTTTGAGGGCGGCACCCACTGCGTCAAGCGCGTGCCGGAGACGGAGAGCGGCGGACGCATCCATACCTCCACCGCTACCGTGGCCGTGCTGCCCGAGGCGGAGGAGACGGAGCTTTACATCGCCCCGGAGGACCTGCGCATCGACACCTACCGCTCCGGCGGCGCCGGAGGCCAGCATGTGAATAAGACCGAGTCCGCCATCCGCGTCACCCACCTGCCCACGGGTCTGGTGGTGGAGTGCCAGGATGAGCGCAGCCAGTATAAAAATAAGGATCGCGCCCTGAAAATCCTCCGCTCCCGGCTCTATGCCCGGCAGCAGGCGGAGAGCGAAGCCGCCCGGGCCGCCCGGCGCAAGAGTCAGGTGGGCGGGGCCGAGCGCTCCGAGCGCATCCGCACCTACCGCTTCCAGGAAAAGATCGTGGTAGACCATCGCCTCACCGGGGAGCATAAGAGTTATCCCCTTGGCCCGGTGCTGGACGGGGACCTGGACGGCATTTTAGACGCCCTTACCGCCCAACAGCAGACCGAGAAATTATTACAGCAAGCAAATGACTAAGCAAGGAGGAAACAACCATGTTGACACAGAGAAAGATGCAGTATGATAAGGCGGGAGCCAAGGTGGCCGAGGCCCTGAACAAGCGCTATTTTGAGGCGTATTATTGCTCGGACCGGGCCGCGGCACTGGAGAAGATCCTGGAGCTGATCCCCCAGGACCATGTGGCCTCCTGGGGCGGCACTGCCACCGTGGACGAGTTGGGCGTCAAGGAGGCTCTGCGTCAGCGGGGCCAGGCCGTCATCGACCGCGACACCGCCAAGGACGCCCAGGAGCGCCAGCAGATGCTGAAGCAGGCCCTCACCTGCGACACCTTCCTCATGGGCAGCAACGCCATCTCCGCCGACGGCCAGCTGGTGAACATCGACGGTACCGGCAACCGGGTGGCCGCCCTGTGCTTCGGCCCGGACCAGGTGATAGTGGTGGCCGGCATGAATAAGGTGGCCGGAGACCTGGACGGTGCCATGCGCCGGGCCCGGCAGGTGGCCGCGCCTATGAACGCCCAGCGCTTCCCGCTGAAGACGCCCTGCGTTGCAAACGGCCTCTGCGCCGACTGCAAGGGACCCGACAGCATCTGCGCTCAGATCGTCATCACCCGTATGTGCAAGCCCGCAGGTCGCATCAAAGTCGTCCTGGTGGGCGAAGACCTCGGTTTCTAAAAAACGGGAAAAACCTTTTTCTAAAAAGAGGAATTCAATTTGAAAACAAGGGTATTTCACCCCGAAAACGGGGAAAATGAAATAAGGGAAGCGGCACAGATCCTGCGCTCCGGAGGCCTTTTGGGCATCCCCACGGAAACGGTCTACGGCCTGGGCGCCAGTGCTTTGAACGAGGACGCGGTGCTGCATATTTTCCAGGCCAAGGGCCGCCCCCAGGATAATCCCCTTATTATCCATGTGCCGGATGTCACCTGGCTGGAGCGCTACTGCGCCCAGGTGCCGGACACGGCTTACCGCCTGGCGGAGGCCTTTTGGCCCGGCCCCCTGACCATGATCCTGCCCAGAAAGCCCATCGTCCCCCTGCGCACCACCGGGGGCCTGGACACCGTGGGCGTTCGCTGCCCCGATCACCCCGTCACCCGGGCCATCATCCAGGAAGCGGGGGTTCCTGTGGCCGCCCCCAGCGGCAACACCTCAGGCCGCCCCAGCCCCACCAGCGCCGCCGATATGCTGGAGGATATGGACGGGAAAATTGACGGCATCGTGGACGGCGGGCCCTGCCGGGTGGGGGTGGAGTCCACCATTATCGACCTCACCGTTACCCCGCCCCGGCTCCTGCGTCCTGGCGGTCTGCCCTTGGAGGAGCTGCGCCGTATTCTGGGCGAGGTGGCCGTGGATAAGGCCGTTACGCAGAAGGTCACGGGCAGCGAGCCGCCCCGGGCTCCGGGCATGAAGTATCGCCACTATGCCCCCCACGCCCCGGTGACCGCCGTTACCGGCGAGGCTGGCCGCAGTGCCGCCTATATCCGCTCCGTCCTGCAGGCAGGGGAGGGGGTCATCTGTTTCGAGGAGTATCGGGACCTGTTTTCCGGCTTTCAGGTGCAGTCCTTGGGTGCATCCGGAGACTCCGCCCAGCAGGCCCACCGGGTCTTTGACGCTCTCCGGCGGTTTGACAGCACGCCGGTCACCGCCATCTATACCCAGTGCCCCGGGGATGCAGGCCTGGGCCTGGCTGTGGGCAATCGGCTGAAAAAGGCGGCGGGCTTTCACATCGTGGATGCCGACCGTTTGCCCCAGGCCGTCATCGGCATCACCGGCGGCACCGGCAGCGGCAAGACCAGCGCCCTTCGCGCCTTAGAGCGCCTGGGGGGCAAGGTCATTGACTGTGACGCGGTCTATCACCGGGAGCTGCGCCAGAACCCCGCCCTCCGCAGGGCTATCACCGGCGCCTTCGGGGATGTGTTCGCCGGAGACGAGCTGGACCGGCAAAAGCTGGGCAGCCAGGTCTTTTCCGACTCTGCCGCCTTGGACAGGCTCAATGAGATCGTCTATTTCCACCTCCTCCCGGTGATCCGCCGGGAGATGCAGGGCAGTCTCATTGTGGGCCTGGACGCCATTAACCTCTTTGAAAGCGGCCTGGCCGCCCTGTGCCGGGCTACCGTAGGCATCACCGCCCCCCGGGAGGACCGGGTCCTTCGCATCATGGCCCGGGACGGCATCACCGAGGACTATGCCCGCCTGCGCATGGCCGCCCAGCCCGCAGACGAATATTACACCGCCCACTGCAGCCATATTTTGGAAAACTGCCAGGAATCCCCGGCAGAATTTGAGGCGGTGGCCGAGAAATTTTTCAAAAATCTGATCCGGGAGGTATTTACCTATGAATGACGAGAGAAAGACCCAGCGGGAAAAGCTGCTGAGCCAGAGGAAGAACGGCTACGACCGCGTGCCCGCCCAGGAGATTCCGGCCATGGAGCGCTATTGCAGCCTCTATAAAACCTTTTTGCACCAGGGCAAAACCGAGCGCGAGTGCGCCCGGGTGGCCGTGGAGCTGGCGGAAAAGGCGGGCTTCAAGCCCTATGAGCGGGGCATGGAGCTAAAGCCTGGCGACCGTATCTATCGCGTAAACCGGGGCAAGAGCGTCATGCTGGCTGTCATAGGCAAGCAGAGCCTGGAAAAGGGCGCCCAGATCGTGGCCGCCCATATCGACTCCCCCCGCCTGGACCTGAAGCCCAACCCCCTGTATGAGGACAGTGAGCTGGCCTTTTTCAAGACCCATTACTACGGCGGCATCCGCAAGTACCAGTGGGTCACCATCCCCCTGGAGCTTCACGGCGTGGTGGCCAAGAAGGACGGCACCGTGGTGGAGGTGAAGCTGGGCGAGGACAAGGAGCCTAAGTTTGTCATCACGGACCTGCTGCCCCATCTGGGCGGTGAGCAGGGGAAAAAGCCTCTCAACGAGGCCGTCCCCGGCGAGAGCCTGAATATTCTTCTGGGCTCCTGCCCCTCCGGCGAGGAGGACGAGAAGGACCGGGTGAAGATGCAGATTTTGGAAAAGCTCTATGAGAAGTACGGCATCACCGAGGACGATTTCACCTCCGCCGAGCTGGAGGCCGTCCCTGCCGCCGCCCCCACGGACATCGGCCTGGACGCCAGCCTCATCGGAGCCTACGGCCACGATGACCGTGTCTGCGGCTTTGCGGCCCTGCAAGGGATTTTGGAGCTGGCAGAGCCGGAAAAGACCGCCGTGTGTATGCTGGCCGACAAGGAGGAGATCGGCTCCATGGGCGTCACGGGTATGCAGTCCGCCGCCTTTGACACCTTCCTTCACGACCTGTGCGACGGGCAGGGTGTCCCCCTGCGGGCCTGCTTTGAAAACTCCTTCTGTCTCTCCTGCGATGTGACGGCGGCTTACGACCCCAACTTCCCCGAGGTCTTTGAAAAGCGCAATGCAGCCTTCGTCAACCACGGCGTGGGCTTGTGCAAGTATACCGGCGCCCGGGGCAAGTCCGGCGCCTCCGATGCTTCGGCGGAGACGGTGGCCTATGTCCGCCGGGTGCTGGACGAGGCGGATGTCCTCTGGCACATTTCGGAGCTGGGCAAGGTGGATGCCGGCGGCGGCGGCACCGTGGCCATGTATATGGCCAACCGCAACATTGCCACCCTGGACGCAGGCGTGCCGGTGCTGAGCATGCACGCTCCCTTCGAGACCGTGGCCAAGCTGGACTGCTATATGACCTATAAAGCATGCAAGGCCATCTACGAGGCGGAATAAACGGAATAAAAAAGAAAGGCAAGGCCCTCCACCTCCGGAGAGCCTTGCTTTTTGCAATTTATAACAAAAATGTAGGGGCGGACGACTCTGTCCGCCCGCCGGTTTTGTACCGTATTTCCAATAATGTGTCATTGCGAAACCAGTGACCGATGTCACTGGTTGTGGCAATCCGCATCCCCCGTCCCCAGGCCCCCTTGCCTAAAGGGGGCAGACACGGCGAAGCCGTGCCTGGGGGATTCCTCTTCCGCACTACTTGTAACCCTCCGTAGGGGCGGGGTTCTACCCCGCCCGCCGGTTTTGTACCGCACCTCTTTCCGCACAAAGCGGCGGGGCCCTCACCCCGCCGTACCATAATTCTAATACGCCGTTACTTCTCCAGCGCCGCCGCCACAAACCCCCAAAACAGCGGGTGCGGCCTGTCCGGCCTGCTGAGAAACTCCGGGTGGAATTGACACCCCACAAACCACGGGTGTCCCGGCTCCTCCACGATCTCCACCAGCTGCCGGTCCGGGGACAGACCCGAGAGCCTGAGCCCCGCCTCCTCCAGCTCCGTGCGGAACTGGTTGTTGAACTCGTAGCGATGGCGGTGCCGCTCAAAGACCTCCGCCGTGCCGTAGGCTGCCCGGGCCCGGCTCCCCTCTGCCAGTACACAGGGATAGCGTCCCAAGCGCATGGTGCCGCCCTTGGCGGTCACGCCCACCTGCTCGGGCATCAGGTCAATGACCGGGTGGGCCGTCCGGGTGGTGAATTCCGTGCTGTCCGCGTCGTCCCATCCGGCCACATGCCGGGCAAATTCAATGACGGCAATTTGCATCCCCAGGCAAATACCCAAATACGGCACCCGATTCTCCCGGGCATACCGGGCAGCGGCGATCATTCCCTCAATGCCCCGGTCGCCAAAGCCCCCGGGCACCAGCACGCCCCCGCAGCCGGCCAGCATCTGGGCCGCATTCTCCTCCGTCAGCGTCTCCGAGTCCACCCAGCGGATGTCCACCTTGGCGTCGCAGGCCGTCCCTGCGTGAAACAGCGATTCCGCCACACTGAGGTAGGCGTCGTGCAGCCCGGTGTATTTGCCCACCAGAGCGATCTCCACTCTTCGGTGTGCCCCTAAGATTTTTTCCACCATAGCCTGCCAGTCTGTCATGTCCGGCACGCCGCTGCCCAGTCCCAGCTTGCGGCATACCACCGCGCACAGCCCCTCCTTTTCCAGCAGCAGCGGCACTTGGTATAGGGTGGAGGCGGTGGTGTTGGCGATGACGCAGTCCTCCTCCACATTGCAAAACAGGGCGATTTTTCGCCGAATGTCCTCTGTCAGGGGGCTGTCTGTGCGGCACACCAGAATGTCCGGCTGAATGCCCAGACTCAGCAGCTCCTTCACCGAGTGCTGGGTGGGCTTGCTCTTCAGCTCTCCGCTGCCGGGGATGGACACCACCAGCGGCACATGGATATACAGCACATTTTCCTTGCCCTTTTCCTTGGCCACCTGGCGAATGGCCTCCAGAAACGGCTGGCTCTCAATGTCGCCCACGGTGCCGCCGATCTCCGTGATGACCACATCCGTGTTCCCGTCATCCATGGCGTACACCCGATTTTTGATCTCGTCGGTCACATGGGGAATGATCTGCACCGTGCCGCCCAGGTAGCCACCCTGGCGCTCCCGGTTCAGCACGCTCCAGTAGATTTTTCCCGAGGAAATGGAGGCGTTGGCGTCCAGGGCCTCGTCCACGAACCGCTCGTAGTGCCCCAGATCCAGGTCTGTCTCCGCACCGTCGTCGGTGACAAAGACCTCCCCGTGCTGATAGGGGCTCATGGTCCCCGGATCCACATTGAGATACGGGTCAAATTTCTGGTTCTTCACCCGCAGCCCGCACTGCTTCAGCAGCCGTCCCAGGGACGCCGCGCATATGCCCTTGCCCAGGCCCGAAACCACGCCTCCGGTGACAAAAATGTACTTCATTCCACTATACCTCCCCAAACGCCTTATGCTTTATTTTCCGCTCTCCCCGTAGTTGGACAGCACCCGAGCCGACGGATCGGACACATCGCAGCCCTTCCATTCCCGGTTGGGCATCCAAAAGTCCTTGACCATCCGGGCCTGACCGGGGTAGTACTTCTCAAATATCTCCCGATACAGCAGGGATTCCTTGGTAAAGGGAGTGGCAAAGTCATAGGTTTTGCGCTTGCGCTCAAACTCCCGATCCGTGTACATGTCCTCGGCGAAGGCCTTCAGGTCGTCCACCATGGAGTGCCCCACCGCATCGGAGAAGGCCGCCTTCTGCCGCCAGAGGATGTCGTCGGGCAGGATGTGATCCTTTTCAAAGGCCCGCCGCAGCAGGAATTTGCCCATGTTGTAGGAGTTCATCTTCAGCTTCGGGTCAATGGACATCACATATTTCACAAAGTCCAGGTCGCCGAAGGGTACCCGGGCCTCCAGAGAGTTGGAGGAGATGCACCGGTCCGCCCGGAGCACATCGTACATATACAGCTCATCCACCCGCTTCTTGGCCTCCTGCTGGAAGGCCTCCGGGGAGGGGGCAAAGTCGGTGTACTTGTATCCGAACAGCTCGTCGGAAATTTCCCCGGTCATCAGCACCCGCAGGTTCGTATGCCTGTGGATGGCCCGGCAGCACAGATACATACCCATGCTGGCCCGGATGGTGGTGATGTCGTAGGTGCCCAGCAGGGAAATGACCTCCTCCAGGGTGTCCAGCACCAGCTGCCGGGACATAATGACCTCCGTGTGCTCCGCGCCGATGAAGTCGGCCACCTCCCGGGCGTATTTCAGGTCAATGGGGTCTAAGTCCATGCCGATGGCAAAGGTGCGGATCTTCTTCCCCAGGAGCTTGGCGGAGATGGCGCACACCAGGCTGGAGTCCAGGCCGCCGGAGAGGAGAAAGCCCAGGGGCGCGTCGGCGTCCAGCCGCTTCTCCACGGCGGCAATGAGCTTTTCCCGGATGTTTTTGCACACTGTGTCCAGGTCGTCGGTGCTGTACTGGGTCACGGTGGTCAGGTCAGCATAGCGCACGAAGCGTCCGTAGGCGTAGTAGTGCCCCGGAGGAAAGGGGCAGATCTCCTTGCACAGGCCCACCAGGTTCTTAGCTTCGCTGGCAAAGATGATGCTCCCGTCGTCCAGATATCCGTAGAACAGGGGCCGGATGCCGATGGGGTCCCGGGCGGCGATGAGGCTGTCGGTTTTGTGGTCGTAGATGATCATGGCAAATTCTGCGTCCAGCCGCCGGAACATATCCAGCCCGTACTCCTGGTACAGCGGCAGAATCAGCTCGCAGTCGGACTCGCTGCGGAAGGTAAAGCCCCGCTTCTCCAGCTCCCGCTTCAGCGGCCGGAAGCCGTATAGCTCCCCGTTGCATACCACCATGTCGCCGCCCAGGTGGAACGGCTGCATGCCCTCCTCCTGCAGACCCATAATGGCCAGCCTGTGAAAGCATAGCTGCCCGGTGCCCGCAGGCTCGATGCGGCTCTGGTCGGGCCCTCGGGAAAGGGTCCTGTCAAAGAACGGACGAACGGTCTGAGCCGTCAGGCTGGGGGATGTGAAGCCCATGATTGCGCACATAAAAAAACACCTCCGAAATAGTGGCAGCGATTCCTAAAAATTTTAGGACGAATCGCTGCGCATCCGTGGTGCCACCTAATTTGCTGAATTTTCAGCCGCTTTGCGGGGCTCAGGCAAGCCCCTGTGCATTAACGCCGCACGCCGCGTCTTTCCTACTGAGCCGAAGCCGTTCAGATCGCTGCTCCCGAGTGTTATTCGCGCCGCTTCTGTGCGGAGGGCTCCCACCGTCCCCTCCTCGCTGTGGCCGAGTGGCTGCGCTACTTGTCTCGTTCTCTGCATTTGGAAGTATGGTTTTCAAAGCGATCGTCCGCCTGAAAAATATGTTCCGATTCTACCGCCCCGGGCCCCATCCGTCAATGTTCCATGTGCCGAATATTTTGCCCCATTGTTAAAAAAAGATCATATTATGTGACAAAATTTCCCCTCCGGCAAAATTTTTTCTTGCATTGTCACCGCCGCCGTAGTATGGTAAGATTGATCCCGCTTTTGAAGCGGGTATTTTTTTGCCCAAAAATCCAAAGGAAGGCCCCTCCTGCATATCCCCGGCGGCCCGCTCACCGCACCTCTTGTACCCTCCGTAGGGGCGGGGTTCTACCCCGCCCGTTCTTCCGCACCTCTTGTAACGGACGCGGGGCGATGTGGGCATCGCCCCCTACGAAATCCTATCGGTAAACCCTCCGTAGGGGCGGACGCCTCTGCCCGCCCGTCGATTCCCCACCGCACCCCTTGCAAAAACCCTGTCATTGCGAAGCCAGTGCGCACACTGGCTGTGGCAATCCGCGTCCCCCGTCCCCACGGCCCCCTTGCCTAAAGGGGGCTGTCACGGCAAAGCCGTGACTGGGGGATACCGCTCTCACCGCACCTCTTGTAACCCTCCGTAGGGGTCGGCGTCCCCGGCGGCCTGTTTACCGAACTTCTTGCTGCGCTTTCGTAGGGGCCGATGACCCTGTTGCGGTGCCCAAAATTTCTGCGCTGCCTTACGGCTGCCGCTTAAAATTTTGACCGCGGCCACTCGCTCATCTCGCTTCATCCGCCACCGGCGGCGCTCGATTCGCTCCCCACATCGGCCCGCTCACCGCACCTCTTGTAACCCTCCGTAGGGGCGGGGTTCTACCCCGCCCGTTCCCGCTTCTCCGTAGGGGCGACCCTCGCGGTCGCCCGCCCCTTTTCTGAATTCTTGTAAATGCTTTTTAACAAAATTGTAAATTTCCTACCCTTGTATTGTAATCAAAAGAACGATATGATACAAATATAACCCCTAAAAGCGAAAAACAGAGCGCCCTTGCGCTCCGTTCACTCAAACACACCATGAAGAAAGAAGGTACTGCCATGAAAACTCTGAAAAAACACTGGAAATGGGCCGCCCTGGCCGCTGTTATCGTGCTGCTCATTGCAATTTTCACCACATGGCGGCCTGTGAAGAATCCCGCCACCCAGGAATATATCGTCGGCAGCGGCAATTGCCGGGGCCAGGTGGACACGGCACGGTTTTTGGCCGTTGATGACGCCTTTGCCATCGGCGCGGACGAGGACGGCATGGCCGTCTTCAAAAACCCCGCCAGGGCCCTCCGGGCTCTGCGCACCCATTACGGTGAGGGCATCTGGGCTGTCCAAAAAGAACTGTATATGTTGCCCCTTACCCCTTACACCTATAATCTCTATGGGATGTACGGCTGGCAGCTTACGGAGGGCACCGAAGAAGAACTGCGGCAGGCGCGTTTCGTCACCGGCTTTGTGGACATCTACGAAAACAGCTTCCAATAAGCGCTCACCCAATGATTTAACAAAAATTCCAATTTTTCATTGCATTAAAGCGAAGCATATTGTATAATTAACAAACAAAACGGAGAAAAACCATGCGCTTTTGCGTCGAAAGGAGACCCTTATGCGTTTAGCCGACAAACTGCTCCTCTGCGCCGCGGGCATTTACACTGCCCTGCAATGCGCCCGCATTCTTGATACTTTTCATGACTGGTTTTTTATGGAATACTTTTTTATCGGCACTTTCCTCCTCCTGGCTGCCATTGAGTATTTTAAGCTGCTCCGGGCCTATTTCCGAAAGAAGCGCAAAAATAGCGAAACCGCTGCCTAACCTGTTGTGCGTAGGGGCGGGGCTCTGCCCTGCCCGTGAGACTGCCGATAAAGTGGTAGGAATTACGATAACGGTAAGGAGGCGGAGGCCTGTATGAAAAAGAGAAGACACGACATTCCCTGGTGCAGAAAAGAAATCATCCTTGCGTGCATTGTCCTGTATGCAATAGCCCTTGTGTGCGCGTACTACTGGGCCACGGATGCTGAGATGCCGCTCAAGCTGCAAGCTATCCTGATTGCCCTGGGTATAGCTGCACCTACCTGCATTCTTCTGAACCTCAAAAGTATTCTTAAGAATGCAGGAGATTCCGCAGTGCCTCCCCGGGAGTAGAATCTCTCCTCAAGCATTCCCCCTGCCTTCTGCATAGGCAACGACGAAACCGCTTCCTAACCTGTTATGCGTAGGGGCGGGGCTCTGCCCTGCCCGTGAGACTGCCGATAAAGTGGTAGGGCGGGGTGCCCTCACCCCGCCGCCCGGGCTTGCACCGCATTTCTTCTAACCTGTCATTGCGAGGGCGCTCTGCGCCCGTGGCAATCCGCCCTCACCCGCCGCAAAAAAGCAGCGTACCGAATGGAGCCTTCGGTACGCTGCTTTTTGCGTATTTACTTTCCCTCTGCGGCCTTTTCCGCCGCCGAGGGGACGGCTTTTTCCCGCGTTACGATGGCCGCCGTGATCGCCGCCGTCAGCGGCACCGCCAATATAACGCCGACGCTGCTGGCCACGCCGCTGATGACCTCCGTGGCCACATACGGGGAGCTGATAAGCTGCCGGAGATTCAGCCCCAGGGAGCAGAGGTAGAGGATAAAGGAAAACCCGCTGCCCAAAAAGGCCAATATCAGCGTGTTGGTCATGGTGCCCACCATGTCCCGTCCAATGTTCATGCCCGAGCGGAAAAGGTCGCGTCCGCTGCGGCCCGGGGCCACTGCGTGTACCTCCGTCAGGGCCGAGGAGATGCTCATGGCCACATCCATCACCGCCCCCAGGGCACTGATGACCACCCCCGCCACCAGCAGGCCCCGCAGGCCCAGGGGGGTGCCCGTCTGCCGCAGCTGGAGCAGCGGCTCCACATCCGTTAGCCTGAGCCCGTCAATGTGCAGGATTCCCTGTGCCAGCAGGCCGAATAGCAGGGCCAGCGCCGTTCCCGCAATAGTCCCCAATGCCGCGCACACGGTTTTCCGGCACACGCCGCCCAGTATGACCATCGTTACAACGGTGATGTATGCGCATACCAAAAATACCGTCACCAGGGTAGGGGCCCCCTTCATCAGCAGCGGGATCAGCACATAGAATAGGCACGCCAGTGTCACCGCCAGGGCAATCAGGGACTTAGCGCCCACCTTGCCGCCCACGGCCACCGTCACCAGCAGGAATAGCCCCACGATCACCGCCAGACCCACCGCCCGGTTGTATTCGTATACCGTGGCCGTGTGGGTCCCGTCCGCATAGGTGGAGATCAGCAGCACCGCCGACTGTCCCACCTGCAGCGGCTGGCCGTACAGCGGCCCCACGAAGTTGGACACCTGCATGGTCTCGCCCTTGTACTGCCCTGTGCGCACCGTGGCCAGCAGCAGCTGCTCACCCCGGTATCCCCCGTCGGAAACCTCGTCCGTTTCGGTGTTGTCGGCCAAAACATCCGTAATCACGCCCCGCTCATATTCGGCGTAATCCTCGCCCCGGCTCTGGGACGGCTCCCGGCTCACCGCCGCCGCCCGCACAGCGAAAAACAGCACCACCGCCGCCGCCAGGATCAGGCAGCTCAGCCGGTTTTTGCGCCACCAGTCCCGTGCCTCCGGTCGTGTGCTTTTTCCCTTGACTTTCTTCATAGGGGAGACCTCCGTGTCTTTTTTTTCAGCATAGCAATTTCTCCCCCCGATGTCAAGGAGGCTGCCGATAAAGTGGCAGAACTTGCGATAACGGTACGGAGGGAAACCCGGAAAGGGCGTCCCTCTCCATTGCAGAGACCGAATCCAGCGAACGAATTTGGATATTTTCCACAATATAAACGTTGCTTTCCCTCTGTTTTTCACTAAAATAAAAAAAACGGTGGCAATCCCTATCCGAATATGGTAAAATATCCTCATTACCACGAAAAGTTTGCTCTCGTTTCCCGGCATCCTTCACAGCCTGCTGTCCTGGTCGACGGAATTCTAAGTAGCATTTCTTGCAGCGGTTGTGCAGGGTCGTCTCCCCACGCAGTTGGGGCAGGCGGCTTTTTCTGTCTCTGCGTACTTCGCGCAGGTTTTACAAAAGAGCGGTTTCGGATTTTTCATAGTGGCTTTATGATGAAAGAACGGATCCGCCTGCCCGGGCCGGGGGCAGACCGCCGTGCAAAATGAAAAGGAGGGATCATATTTGAAAATGAGAGGACATAGCAGACGGCTTCTGTCCGTTCTGCTGGCGCTGGTCATGCTGCTGTCGCTGTTGCCCGCGGCGGTGCTTGCGGCAGATGCGACGGCAAAGACCTTCAAAAAGGTCAAATCCGGCGATGAGCTAGTCACCGGCCAGTATGTGCTGGTAGACGAAAAAGGCTGCTCGCCCAAAGAACTCAGCGGCAACTGGGTCACCAAGACGACCGTTGCGGTCAACGGTGACACAGCCACAGCATCCGAGGGTATATGGACCATCACCGTAAGTGCAGACGGTGTTGTCCTTACCGATGCCAGCAATACATCCATTGCCCCTTCGGGCGGCAACAACAACGGCATTAAGAAAGGCGACTACAAGTGGGCCGTTGCTTTTGCCAACGGCACCTTCACCTTC